>JBELIG010000150.1:0-8045 GCA_042091035.1 Sphingobacteriales bacterium
TTGTGTTAATTTTTGACACTAGAAAATAGAAGATGGCAAGGCAACAATCAGAAGATCAGGAAGAACAGAAAAAACGCCCCACTAGGGAGCAGTTTAGTGAGGCCATAAAGATATTTAAGTACATAAGACCCTACAGAGCCCAGTTCATAACCGGTATGGTTTTACTATTTGTGGGGAGCTTGATTTTTATGGCATTTCCGCAGTTATTCAGGGATATGGTTGATACTGCAAATGGTGAAGGTCAGTATGGTTTTGACCTGGAGCAACTAGGTTTTGTGTTGCTGATACTAATTGCGGTCCAGGGATTCTCTTCCTATGCCCGAGTAATGTTATTTGCCAAAGTAAGTGAGTATGGAATAGCAGATGTGCGAAAAGCGCTCTATGATAAAGTCATTACTCTTCCTGTCGTATTCTTTGAAAAAAGTAATGTAGGAGAATTGATTAGTAGATTGTCTGGTGATGTTGAAAAGCTCTATAGTACCTTCTCTATTACCTTAGCTGAATTTGTGCGTCAAATTATTATTCTTGTTGCCGGAGTTATTCTCTTAGGAGTAAGTACACCAAGGTTAGCACTGCTAATGTTGGGGACTTTTGTGCCTGTGGTTGGACTTGCCATGTTTTTTGGCCGGAAAATAAGAACCTTATCTAAGGCAAGGCAGGAAGAACTTGCTGTTTCAAGTAATATCGTAAATGAGTCTTTGCAAGGAATTCAGACTGTTAAGTCCTATGTTAATGAGTTGTTTGAATCCTTGAGGTATGGCAGAAGTATCCAAAAGTCTGTGAATATCTCTATGAAATATGCTCGAGCAAGAGCATTGTTTGCTGCATTTATAATAACAATTCTTTTTGGAGCTCTATTTTTCATTATTTGGAGAGCCGCTGTGATGTTGCAAAATGGCATGATTTCAAACGGAGATCTAATTGCATTCTTTTCCTACACTGTTTTCATTGGAACAGCCATTGCAGGTTTAGGGAATTTTTATACTGAATTGGTTGGTGCAATGGGTGCAACTGAACGTATTCGAAATATCCTTTCTGAAACTGGTGAAATAGAGATTGATAAGAAAGGGATAGAACCTCTTGGTGCAGAAGGGAACATACGATTTGAACAGGTTCATTTTCAATACCCAACACGATTAGATGTCCCTGTCCTTAAAGGGCTTGATTTGGAGTTGAAAGCTGGAGAGAAAATCGCACTAGTAGGTCCATCTGGAGCAGGAAAGTCTACTGTTATGCAATTGCTTCAGCGCTTTTATTCTTGGGAGTCGGGATCGATATTCTTAGATGGTAAGGATATAAGCAGTTACGATTTAAAGGCCTTTAGAAATATCTTCGCAATTGTTCCGCAAGAAGTAATCCTATTTGGTGGAAGCATAAAAGAGAATATACTTTATGGTAAGCCTGAGGCTACTGAGGAAGAGTTGATCGAGGCTGCCAAGAAAGCCAATGCCTGGGAGTTTATTTCTAAATTTCCAGAAGGTCTAGATACCTTAGTAGGAGAGCGCGGAGTGAAATTATCTGGTGGACAAAAGCAACGCTTAGCAATTGCCCGAGCTATTCTAAAAGATCCACTTATACTTTTATTGGATGAGGCTACTTCTGCACTAGATGCGGAATCAGAAAAATTGGTTCAAGACGCATTAGATGTTCTTATGGAAGGACGCACATCAATAATTATTGCCCATAGATTAGCTACAATCCGTGACGTTGACTGTATCTATGTTATTGAGGATGGAAAAGTAGTTGAGTCTGGTAGACATAATGTACTTGTTGAAAAAGAAGGATTATACAGCCAGTTGGCAAGTCTTCAGTTTAATTCAATTTAGGAAGGCGATTCTTTTTAAGTATATTGTTTAGTATTCTTAAAAAGAATTTTTCTTCGTTTATGACTACAATCATTAGGCTGAAAATCTTCAGCATAGTATGTGTATTCTTTTTGTTTTTGAGTTTAACAGCTCGAGAACTAATCTTGTCTGACCTATACCTAGATTCCAAAAGGTTCTGGTCTATTTCACTGACCTTTGGTTTCCTGACGGGACTACTCTTTTCCACAAGTTTATTGCGGAAAGGGCAGACTGCTCTGGATCGATTTAGGATATTAGCGCTTATGGGCATAGCCGGTATTATTTGTGGCCCAGGAGTTTTTGGTGGTTTAAATAGGTTGCGGTCGATAAAACTAATGGATAAAAAATTTATAGTAGAAAAGGTTGTTCCACTGGTTGAAGGTCGAGGTATAAGTCTAAGTGACTTGGAGTCTCCTGATGCATACGAATTGTTTTTAGAATCCGACTTAGGCTTTGTAAAGTTAAAGATGCAACCTAGCACAGTAGTCACATCATTAGATTCAAGAGATGCGATCAAGCTAACAATAAGAGGTGGATTAATGGGCTTTCATTTTTTTGATAGTAGTAGTTTACAAAAATTATAGCATTGGAAATTATAGAACATAGATCACTCAAAGGCTTCAATACTTTTGGTATAGATATTAAAGCAAGGCACTATCTTCCGCTGGAGGATGCGACTGAGCTACCTGCTATTAACATTCAAGATTACCCTTCATTTTTAGTCTTGGGTGGAGGGAGCAATATTCTTTTTAGAGATGATTTTGAGGGGCTGGTTATACATAATTTGATAAAAGGAATCTCTGTAGAGGAAGAAACAAATGAGCATGTAATTGTAAAGGTTGGAGCAGGAGAAAACTGGCATGACTTTGTTTGCTGGGCAATCGATCACAATTATGGGGGAGTGGAGAATCTTGCACTCATACCGGGTTGTGTTGGTGCAGCACCTGTTCAGAATATTGGAGCATATGGTGTTGAGTTGAAGGACGTATTTCATAAACTTGATGCCTATGATTTGATGAATGGGCAGTACTTTGAGAAAGACCACACTTCCTGTGCATTTGGGTATAGAGATTCAGTATTCAAAAATGAGTTAAAAGGGAGGTGCTGCATTTTGAATGTGTATTTGAAATTGACAAAGAAACATTCTATTAATGCTTCCTACGGAGCGATTACAACTGTTTTAAATGCCTGTGGTGTCAATAATCCTGGGATTAGTGATGTTGCAAAAGCTGTTATTGAAATTCGCTCTTCAAAGTTGCCCGATCCCAAAAAATTAGGGAATGGGGGTTCTTTCTTTAAGAATCCAGTTATTAGTAAGGTTCAGCTCAATAAGTTGCAGCAGAATTTTCCTGCAATTGTTTTTTACGAAATTGATGATGCATCTGTAAAAGTACCAGCGGGATGGCTGATTGATCAGGCTGGATGGAAAGGAAGGAAAATGGGCAATGCTCAATGTCATGAAAAGCAAGCCTTGGTACTCGTTAACTTAGGTGCAGCAAGTGGGCAGGAAATCTATGACCTATCGGAGGCTATTTATCAATCTGTACTTGATGTCTATGGAATAGCATTGGAAAGAGAAGTGAATGTGTTATAAAAAAAGCCTCTGAGGATTTCCTCAGAGGCTTTTTTTTAGTCCTTTGTTTCTTCGTATGGGATTTCTTTTTTACTGAGGACACGTGTATATCTTTTAGGATGTACTCTAAAGTCTTCAAGCAATAACTCCAGTTCTTTTAGAGAGGCATTCAAGTTGTCATAAGCTTCTTCCTCATTGATCAATTTGCCTAAGGTTCCTTGACCTTCATTCAACTTAACAATCACCTCATTCAAAGTTGAAACTGTCGTGTTTAATTCTTCTAAGGTTCCTTCAAGCTGGTTCATACGATTGGTAGTCGCATCAAGCACTCCATCTGGGTGATTTATTTTATTGACCATTGAATCCATACTATTGGTCAACATTGCAATCTTGTCCGTTGCAACAGCTGTCAAATCTTTAGTATTATTCAATGCCTGGTTCAATGCTGAACTTTGAGCATTCAACATTGTATTTACAGAACCTGTAATAGCATTGATATTTGCCATAGTCTCCTCAAAACTTTTCATGATCTTTTTTAGATCAAAATCGCTAGTTGCTCCTGCACCTTCCGTAATAGCAAGGATTGAATCTTTAACGATCTGTAGATAATCTGAAAGGTCATCTTTTTGGATTAGCGTTCCAAGAACCCCATCCGTACGCCCTTCAATTTCATCTCCATCCTGAAGGAAGTTTGATAGCGTTTCATTATCAACATATTCTAGGCTTATTGATTTACCGCCAGTAAGATCAGACTTGATTACAGCTATTGTGTTTTTAGGTAATTTTATATCACTGGAGATATTGATACTTACTATGTATCCTCGTAATGTTTCTTGGTTTTGTTGAACATCTGCTACTATACCTACTTGATAACCGTCTAGGTATACAGGGTTAGATGGCAGTATCGCAGATACATTGTCATATTTTGCGAATACAACAATATCATTGCTGAATACATTCTTTCCTTGAAGGAACTTGAATCCGAAGATTAGGATTCCGATAGAAACGATTGTTAATAGACCAATTTTGGTTTCTCTACGCATTGTAAATGTTTTTCATGTTGGGGCAGTTAGCTACTCCCAAGTCAATTTGCATATCCTAGTACAGGATTCACACAAATTTGAATTATTTTTTGCAAAATCTATAATACATTAAGGATATAATGAATTCTTTGATTCAAATTCATACTCTATTAACAAATAATAGACTTTGTATGGTATGTTTGAAACAGAAATTTTCTAAGTCCGGTTCTTTTCTAATAAAGTTCTTGCTTCATTCTGACTAATGCGCTTTCCATCTTTATAGTATACAGTAAATGCTCCACTGAAGCCAAGTTTGTGGTAATTCAGTCGGTTTCGCTCTGCCTCGCCAGTCGTTTTAAAATCCCCAAGCAGGTATTTATAAAATCCGGATTCTTGAATAACTTCGATCTGACCATTAACACTAGTCCAAGGTTCTTCTGTTATATCAAGCCTCTTTCTTGAAGCAGCCAATTGTAATTTTATATTTAGTGTGGGTGCTACCGATTTAGGACTAAGGTCAGATGATGCAGAATTATACGCAGCATTATTGCCTTTTCTTCGAGTATTGAAATCAGCTATGGTCTTTTTACTTTTTTCGGCGTTATTCGTTGGGTTGCTTTTTATGATTTCAGGTCCTGAATTGTCTGAGAGTTCCCAGTTTCTAGGTGTTTTATTTGGGATTGTTTCCAATTGTTGGTCTCCACGCGTGAGGTAATCTATTTCAGTATTGTAGTCCGTAAAAGCCTTCGCTATTTTTTGAGCTATCTGATTCTGGCCATCAGCAGATCGTAGATAATTTTCATCTGTTCGATTCGTAAGAAAACCTGTTTCGACAAGTACAGATGGCATTGCCGTTGCTTTTAGAACAATGAAGCCAGCTTGTTTAACCCCTCTACTTTTTTGGGAACCCACTTTTGACATCTGATCTTCGACTTTTTGGGCAAAACGTATAGATTGATCCTGGTACACATCTTGGTACATAGACATGATAATATAGCCTTCTGGACTGTTGGGGTCGAAGTTATAGATTTGCTCATAATTCTGTTCGAATAGAATAGAGGAATTTTCGCGCATGGCTGTCTTGAGGTTTTCTTCCATCCTGTGATTACCGAGCACATAAGTTTCTGTTCCTGCAGTTGCTGTACTTCCTTTGATCGCATTGCAATGTATAGAAATAAAAAGATCGGCTTTTGCATCATTGGCAATCTTTGCACGTTCATGTAAGGGAATAAAAACATCTTTCTCTCGGGTAAGAATTACATGTACTTCCGGGTGTTTAATTTTGATTAAAACGGATAATTTTAATGCTATTTGAAGCGCTATATTTTTTTCTTTTGCGTATTTTCCACTTGTCCCAGGGTCGTGACCACCATGGCCTGCGTCAATTACAATAGTTTTTATGGTTCTTAATGCTTCTTTACTGTAGGTTTGTGTAATTTTGCGAGCAGTTTCTTCAGGACTGAGGATTTGTTTGCTATGAATTCCATTAGATGAAATACGAAGACCAAAACTCTTTTGGGAATAGTCTTTTGTTTGAACCTTGTGGTCAGATTCAAATGTTTTAGAAATGTTAAAGTAGTTTAGTCCAAGCGGCATAAAAAAGAATAGAGCCGTTTGAATAAATAATAGCACTCGTGTCATTGCTCGTCAATTTGCAGATGGGGGTGAATAAATTTGGCCATTTAAATGAAATCAAGCAGAATCTAATCTAAATTATAAATTTGAACGCATTGAAAACAAGGTTAGGCTTACTTTTTATATTATTATTTATATATATGAATGGTTCTTTGTTTGCCCAAAGACCAAACCAAGAGGTATTACTTAATAATATTAAGTCAGATTCCCTTGTAAATGATTCCATTGTGGTGCCTAATTTTCAAGATTCCCTTATTCCTGCACCAATTATACCGAATCGAGGCTTCAAAATTTCTGATCAAGGATTCGATGCTCAAGTAAAATATGATGCAGAAGATTCGACTGCTATTAACATGATTGAGAACAAAGCTTATCTGTATGGTAATGCAGTTGTCACTTATGAAACTATTGAATTGCGAGCAGATTATATCGAAATCGATCTTGATAGTAATATCATATTTGCAAAAGGGCAGCAAGATACTCTAGGTAATTGGACCGGTCTTCCTCAGTTTAAGGAAAAGGATCAGGAGTTTTCAGCCTTTGAGATGCGCTACAATTTTAAGACGCAAAAGGGACACATCACTAGAGTGGGGACTACCCAGAGCGGAATGAATGTGCGAGGAGCTGAGGCAAAACTGATTCGGATAAAAGAAGATTCTACAACGAAAGATATAGTATATAGTAAGAATGCGACCATATCCACCTGTGATCATGATGAGCCACATTTTGGAATACGATCTAAAAAGCAAAAAGTAATCGGTAATAAATTTGTAGTGATTGGTCCTTCCAATCTTGAAATTATGAATGTACCCACTCCTTTGTGGTTGCCATTTGGCTTTTTTCCAGTCCAAAAAGGCGAATCTACAGGGCTGATATTTCCTAAAGACTATGAAAGTAATAGCCAACTTGGTTTTGGCTTAAATAATATAGGCTGGTATTTCCCGATAAGTGAATATATCAATCTTCAGCTTACAGGGGATATATATACTCGAGGAACTTATCGCTTGAGAGGGACTATGGATTATAAGAAAAAATACAAGTATACTGGAAATGTAAAATTGGAATATTCTAGTCTTAAAAAGGAGTCTAGTGAAGGTTTTTATGAACGAGATCCTTGGGCAATTAGTCTTCGGGTGCGACATTCTCAAGATTCCAAAGCCCATCCTTCAAGGACTGTAGGTGGTAATATATCTATAGAGACGAACAACCTATCTAGGAATAATTATAATGATGCTTATTCTCAGCAGAACAATTCCTTGAGCTCGAATTTTTCTTATTCTGAATCTTTTCCAGGTAAGCCCTTTAAAATGTCTGTAGCTTTTAGGCACTCACAGAATACGCAGAGTCGTAAGATGACTATCGATTTTCCAACACTAGATTTTGTAACACAGACCCTGTATCCTTTTGAAAGAAAGAAGAAGATCGGTGGGCAGAAGTGGTATGAAAAGGTCACGCTGAAATACGATATGCAGGCAAAAGCTAAATTGGAGACTACAGATTCAACACTATTTAGGGCGGAAAGTCTTGAAGCTATTCAATATGGAGCGAACCATAAGTTGAGCACAAATGCTTCTTTCAAGATCTTTAAATATTTTAATATAAATCCTAGCGTCCGCTATAGAGAAACCTGGTATTTTGAAACCTTGGAAAAGACCTTTGATCCAGAAACTATTTTTGTTACAGACACCATAGAAGATCCGGATACTGGTGAGTTTACAACGCAAATTTCTGAAACAATTTATGGAACACAATCGGAAGCATACGTGCCCGGTATGCGTGCTGCCCGAAGTGTGAATGCAAGTTTTGGTATAGATACAAAACTCTTTGGAACTATATTATTGAAAAAAGGTCCCTTACGGGGGATTAGGCACACGACTACTCCTCGGTTAAGTTATAGTTACAAACCGGATTATACTTCTGATTTTTGGGGCTATTCTCGAGACGTTCAAATAGATAATCGAAGATTGGATT
>JBELIG010000151.1:0-8032 GCA_042091035.1 Sphingobacteriales bacterium
AATAATAATGGTTCTGTATCAACTTTAGATATTGTATTCATGCAAAAAGTGATTTTAGGAATCGATAATGCTTTTCCTAATAATGAAAGTTGGAGGTTTGTACCGGCAGATTATATTTTTGATGATCCTACAAATCCTTTTGCATCAGATTTTCCTGAAGGATTTGATTATTTTGATCTAAATGCTGATGAAGTCAATCAAGATTTGATTGGAATAAAAGTTGGAGACATAAATGGAAATGCAGATCCAAACCTTTAAAAATAAATATGTTATATACTGCCAAGACACTTAATTGCAATGGAAGGATAGTAGATTTGAGTCAAGCTCAAATAATGGGTATTCTTAACTTGACTCCTGATTCTTTTTATGATGGAGGACGTTACGAAGGGGAAGCCGCACTGAGGCAAGTTGAAAATATGCTTGGTGAAGGAGCTGACATTATTGATATTGGCGGAATGTCTTCGAGGCCAGGTGCAGAACTTGTATCTCTAGAGGAGGAACGCCAACGAGTTATTCCTGTGATCCGCTCGATCTTAAAAGCATTTCCTGAAACTATTCTGAGTATAGATACCGTACGTTCTGAAATTGCGAAGGAAGCTTATGCTTGTGGCGTGGGTATAATCAATGATATTTCTGCCTCGAAGGTAGATTCTGGCATGTATGACATCTTAGGTCAATTAAAAGTGCCTTATGTTTTAATGCATATGAAAGGCTCGCCAAACAATATGCAGCAAAATCCTAATTATTCCAATGTAACCAAGGAGGTTTTAGATTTTTTAATTGAAGAACTAGGTAGGCTTAAGGCCTATAATCCGACCGATGTAATCATTGATCCTGGATTTGGTTTCGGGAAAACGGTAGAACACAACTATGAGTTGTTGAAGAATCTAGGTTTATTTAAAATTTTGGAATGTCCAATTATGGTTGGTATCTCGAGGAAGTCAATGATTAGCAAGGTGACTGGGAGTAGTTCTGAGGAAGCGCTCAATGGTACTACTGCGCTTCATATGCTAGCCTTACAAAATGGAGCGGATATTCTTAGAGTTCATGATGTTAAAGAAGCGGTTGAGGTTAGAAAATTGTTTCAAGCTTATACATCGGTTCAGGAATATTAGTACATTATGTAAAAATACAAATGTATGGAGCCCCCTAAGGTTATGCTAACCGAGAATATAATAAAAAAGGAAGCTATGTCCTTTCTCAAAGGATATTATAAGTACAAGCCTAGGGGTGAAGGCAATACAATAGTCAAATTTGATATGCGTGCTGAGGGTGGCTTGATTGCAGATGGCTATTTGGAGTTTAAAGACCTTGATGGCGAAACATTTGCTGCAACCTTGGAAGCAACTTCTGAATCTAAGCGGAGTGAGGTTATTTATCAACTCCAAAAAAAGTTACTTTACTGGGATAGCGGAAGTTTAGCTATACTTTTCTCAGTTATTTCACTGATTATTTTCCAACGCTTTGAATTATTCAGTTATGATCAATTAAGATTGTCTGTTGGATTATTGCTTAGTTGGGTACTCATTGTGTTTTATTTTTTACTGTTTCGTATAGGACTGCAGTTTCTTGATAGATACAGATATATCTATGCAATTGAACAATTCGCAAAATATAATGTAGATGAAAAATGGATCTGTATTGGATCGGATGTTTTTCCTAGTGGCTCAGATAAATACTTTAAACAACTCAAGAAAAGATGCATTGCTCATGGTGTTGGATTACTAAGTATCAATCACAACTTACAGGTTACACCAATTGCAACTGCTGCTAAAAGTGATCGTGGAAATAATGATGCTAGAACTAGATTCAATCATCTGGATGCTTGGGTCAATACAATGAGTAGTAAAGTAGGAATGAAAACAGATCTTTCGATGCAACGATTTGCACCCAAGTTTTATATTCAGCAGACTATTATTGTTTTTAGTATTTGCTTTTTGTGTGTATTGATGGTGGACAAATACGAAAGATTTAGGCATCAAAGTTCAGATGCGGAAGAGATTGTCAATGAAGTATACGACCGAAATAGTAATCAGATTCCAGAACCTGAAGCATATCTAGTCAATGAATCAGCAATGAATCAGTTTGGGAAGCAAATTGAGTATTCTACAGTAAAGGATGATACACTTATAAATGCTTACAGGAATTGGCAGTCATCTAAATTAGAAGCCGAAAAGGATTCACTGAAAATAAATAAAGCCTTTGATTCTAAGATTAAGAAAGGGATAGATAGCTGTAATAAATGGAAAGGCTTAGGTAAGGGTTATTTTATTATAATTAAAGGGATTTATCTTAGTGAAAGAGCGGCTTTAGATCAGCAATTATTTGTTAGTAGAGATTATGATGGTGTAGGGATTCTTCCTGCATATTGCTTGGACTCCGAAACAGCTCATTATTATGTTTATGTGGGAAAGCCAACCAAAGATGCTCGATCTGCAGAACAGCTACTCAATAGAATGAATCACAACGAAAATCATGTGTTGAAACCTAAAGAAAAAAGATTTTCATTGATCTCTCTTTCTATTTTCTAGTTTATCAACTATTAAGGAATACTTAAAATTGTTTTATGCCTTGCAATATGCGACAGATTATTTGGTTTTAGTTCTTAAATTAGCAATATTCTTAATCTGTTCTCTTTTATTTAAAAAGAGATATATCTTTACTTTATTTAGGGAAGCTTACTTTGGTTAATGAGCAATCAGGAAACAAATGATCGAGATAAAAAATCAAAGTGGTTAGCTTTGATTAAATGGCTATTCCTTGGTAGCTTAGCTCTTTTTATTGGGCTTTTTCTACTGCTAAAATTACCACCTGTTCAAAATTTTTTAGCTACCTATCTCACAAATGTCTTATCTAAAAATTTAAATGTACCTGTTGAAGTAGAAAAAGTACATGTAGAACTGCCGGGTGCGATAATTATCGATGATTTTTATTTAGAAGATTTGAATCAAGATACTCTTGTCTTCGCGGAGAAGGTACAGCTTGATATAGAGAGTGGTTTTCTAGGTTTACTTCGCAAAGAGGTAATTGTAAAAAGTATAGATCTTAAGGGTATAGACCTGAATCTTAAAAGAGCTAGTGGTGGAATAAAAAACAATTTACAACTCTTGTTGGAGTCAAGGTCTTTGAGAGAAGAGTTAAAAGATTCTTTGGAATCAAAATCGTCAAAACCTCTTGCCTTAGATATAAGAAGATTGAATCTTGAGGATCTTAATCTTTATAATAGTAACGTTCCTAATGGTAACAATACTTCGGTGCAACTTTCAAATGCAACTGTAGATGTAGGATCTATTGATATTGAAAACCAAGTTTTCAATATCAATAGAGTCAATATTAATGGTTTGTTTGTCGATGTCTTCTTATATGATTGGGAAGAGGATTCGACTCTAGTAGAAGGTGAGAATATTATAGCAACAGCTGATGAGATACCAGATTTTTTCTTTGAGGAAGAATCAGGAGCTCTTAAGCTTAATATACCGGACAGTGTTAAGGTTGAGGGTATGCTTTTGACGCTTGATCGTGTTAAGGGTATTAATAATTCCTTTAAGTTAACAAATACAAGATCATTTGTTAAGCCGGTGATACGGGAGGGCTCGGTGGACTATTCCAACATGCTTGTGGAAGATATTAACTTCAATTTCAATGCAGTAAAGTTTGTTGACAAAGTATTTACTGCAGAGAATTCAGATATGAATTTTGAGGAGCAAAGTGGATTTGTCTGTGAACGTCTTTATGCCAATGAACTAGAGCTTAGTTCAGATCATTTGAATTTGTTCGATATGGAACTTCGAACAGATAAATCTGTACTCGGTGATTCAATCTGTTTGAATTTTAAAGAGTATTCAGCTTTTAGTCGTTTCCCTTTTGAAGTCAGTCTGGATGTTCGTATTAACGAGGGCATGGTTGCCGTAGAAGACGTGATGAAGGTTGCTCCATCTCTTAGAGATAACAGATTTTTCACACTCAATAGTGCGGAGTTATTCATGCTTTCTGGTCAGGTGAAAGGAGTTGTGGATGACCTAAGAGGTCGAGAAATAGATATTCAGCTAGGGCGAGATTTTCGTTTAAATGGAGATTTTTCTTTTCAACATTTACTGGATATAGAAAAGAGGTTTTTAAGCTTAAATCTTGATCAATGCAGGACCTCGGTCTATGCCATTAAGAATTTAATTCCTTTTGTTTCACTTCCTGATAATTTCAACAAGCTAGGTCGCTTAAATTTCAAAGGTGGTTTTAGTGGCTTCTTTAACAACTTCAATGCTTACGGCGAACTAGAAACTGAAATTGGGGTCGCCAACATGGATATGAATATGGATATCAAAGGGGGGAAAGAGCTTGCAAGTTATAAGGGGCAGTTAAATCTTTCTGATTTTGATTTGGCTTATTGGACAGGCGTTGAAGACCTAGGGAAAGTTTACTTCTCTTCTACACTAGAAGATGGAAAAGGACTAACCGCCAATACCGCAAGTGCTATACTCAATGCCAGTATCGATACTTTAGAATATAAAGGATATAAGTACAAAGATTTAGCTTATGCAGGTAAGCTTGACAAAAACACAGTATCGGGTGGATTCCTAGCTAAAGATGAAAACTTTGACCTTTACTTTAATGGAAGGATAGATTTTCAACCACAAGAACCAATCTTTGATTTTATTCTGGAGGTCAAGAAATTCAATCTTTATGCATTGAATATTTCAAAAACTCCACGATCAATATCTGGAATTTTTGATGTAAACCTTAAGAACTTCGATTTGGATAAGGTACGTGGAGAGGTAGAAATTCAGAACGTTTTATATAAATCAGAAGGGATGGAGCCATTTAGGCTAGACCTAGCTTCTGTAACAATGGATACATTAGAAGGTGGTGGTCAAGAGTTGCATCTCGACTCTGAGCTAGGCAGTGTGAATTACAAAGGAACAGAGACTGTTTCCAATTTTCCTAAAGTACTCAATGAGTATGTTTGGAATAGTTACCCAGACTTTATGTCTTTACTCACCAAAAAAACTTTCGAATCTTCCCTTGATAGCTTGAGTGGAGATTTTGCGCTAGATGTCAATATTGTTGATACTAAAGGGCTTATGAAGTTTGCAGATGAAAGGTTTGGAGAACTTGAAGGTGTCAATTTGCGATTTGACTTCCAGGGAAATGATCAATTGTTGGATTGGTCCTTAAGCGTACCTGATTTTTCATTTGCCAAGACTACATTAACAGATATATATTTTGAAGGAGAGGGAGATGGAGATACTAGTATGTTCTTTTTAAATATAGCCGAAAGCCAATTCGGAAAACGTATTCAAAAAGAGCCAATGGAATTTGCATTCTTTTTGAAACGGGATGTATTAGAGGTTGATGTTTCCACTGATAAGGTTTTTGATTTTGATAATAAGCTTGAAATAAATGCGGACCTGTTTACCGCCGAAAATGGAGATCTAAAAATTCATATAAAGGAGGAATTTCTTGATCTGCCAGATGGATATTGGACGGTAGGTGCTGATAATGAATTACAATTTGGAAAGGATTATATTTTAGCCAAAGACTTTGTACTTAGTCGGGACGATTATAGAGTCCAAATAGAAACCTACAAGGATAATGGACTTAAGATTCTAATGGATGGATTCGACCTTTCCTTGATTGATGAGTTTTGGGATTACAGACAAATGGATTTCAATGGAGATTTGTCAGCTCAGCTTGAGGTAGATGATATTATGAATTTTGAAGGTTTGAGCCTCTTGGTTCATTCGGATACTTTTGGAATCAATACGGATAGTTATGGTTTATTTGATTTGAAGGTAAATACGCCAAGTATCTATTATCCATTAGATATTGATTTAGCTTTTAGGGACGGTATCCAGCGAAAGATAGCTGGGGTAGGTACGTATAAATTACCTTTTAAACCAAAAAATAAAAAGATTAGACTTTCTAATAATAAAATCAATAGGCCTAATCATGTTTCCATGGATTTCGAGGTCGATGATCTGCCGATGACTATGTTGGAATATTGGATTGGCGCAGGTGTAAGTAATACTGTAGGCAATATAGATGCAGGTTTTTCCTTGAATGGACCGCTTAATAAAATGATTTTGGATGGTGAGGCACTTATAACTGATGCAGCGACTACCATTGATTATCTTAATGTGCGGTACAGTTTTGACAATCAAAAAGTTGCCCTCAAGGAAGATATTTGGGAGATTATAGATGGAGTGATTTATGACCAAGATGGAAATAGTGCAGAAGTAAAGGGCGGTATAAGACATGAATATCTTCGAAATTTATCCTTGGATGCCTTGATTAATACAGATAAATTAAATGTATTAGATACGGATTCGGAGTCAGATGAATTGTATTATGGTTACGCCAATGCGAGTGGGCGAGCATCTTTTACAGGTACATTCTTGAGGCCGGAGTTCTATATCACAGGATCTTCATTAAATGGCACAGCAATAAATATTCCTGTTTCTTATGATACAAAAGCTAATAAGGTTGACTTTGTTGAATTTATTAATCGTCAAATTGATTCTACCAGATTATCTGTGATCGATGATGAGCCGCTTGGTATTCAGGTAAACATGGAAATGAATCTGACGGAGGATGCTGTTGTTAAAATTATTTTTGATGAACAGGCTGGGGATATTCTTGAAGGGCGCGGAAATGGAAATCTTCAGATGATTGTAACTCGTACAGGAGATTTCCAAATGTATGGAGATTATATTGTTTCCTCTGGGAGTTATTTATTTACTTTGTTCGATTTTCTAGTGAATAAACAGTTTCAGGTTGAATCAGGAGGGACTATACGATGGACTGGAGACCCATTCGGTGCGGAGCTTAATCTTTCTGCCAATTACGGTAATCTAAAAGCTCCAGTTGGAGGTTTGATTTCTGAATATCTTGTTGGTGCTTCTGATGACGTAAAGAAATCTGCCAATTACCTACACGATGTTGAACTTTCCCTGTTACTCTCCGGAATAATGACAAATCCTGATGTCAATTTCAATTTGAGTTTTCCGACCTTGACTGGAGAATTAAAGAACTATGTAGATACAAAAATGCGTATTCTTTCTCAGGATCAAAATCAGATTAACCTCCAGGTTTTTGGATTGATCGCTTTAGGGCAATTCTTACCTGATCAGTCCAATGTAATAGCAGATAATGCACCAGTAAATTTTGGTATAAATACGGTTACAGAGGTTTTATCGCAGCAGTTTTCAATTTACCTTACTCAACTTGTCCAGCAGTGGTTGGAAGAGGACGGATTAGTGTCTGGAATTGATTTTGATGTGGCCTACAAGCACCTCGATGAAAGAAATAATCCTGATCAACAAGCACAGGTTTGGGATCAATTTCAGTTTAGGATAAATAATTCACTTTTTGAAGACAGGCTTTCGGTGAATTTTGGAGGTAATCTTTCCCTCAATGAGGTTGGTCAGACAGATACTTTTTATCTAGCAGGAGATTATGCTGTTGAGTACGAATTAAACAATAATAATCTTATGGTTAGATTTTATCAAAGTACGAGTCCCTCTTTAATCAATGGACGTGTTAGGCAAACAGGATTAGGTCTGTCTTACAAAAAGGACTTTGATGATTTCAATGAATTCCTTGCGCAACTTAGAAAGAGTACTAAGGTATTAGGTAGGAGAAGGAAAAAATCTAAGCAGACAAGTCAGCCAGAATCTAGTATTAACTCCGATTCTAATCCTCCAGATAGTGGAGGATAAAAAAAGCCCAATTAGGGCCTTTTAAGTATCTTCTTTTGTTATTGTTTCAGCTATTGCTTCTTTGAATTTTCTAATTGTAGGTTCCAAGCCTATAAATGAAGCACCTCCGGAGGCATTTTTATGACCACCACCTTTGAAGTATTTACTGGCAATTTCCTGCACCGAAAAATCTCCTTTAGATCGAAGGGATAGTTTGGTGATCTTAGGTTGTTCATGTATGAACGCAGCAATTTTAACATTCTTTAGGCTCAATAAGTAGTTTACTATTCCTTCTGTATCTCCCCTTTGAATATCATATTTGTCGTAATCAGCTTTAG
>JBELIG010000152.1:0-7834 GCA_042091035.1 Sphingobacteriales bacterium
GGTTTCTATTTAAAAGAAAAACGATGTTGAACAAAATCATAGCATTTTCATTAAATAATCGCCTTATTGTACTGGCGACATTTATTTCCATTATGGTCACTGGAAGCTATATAGCTTCAGACATGGATGTAGATGTTTTTCCAGACCTAACAGCGCCTACTGTAACGATTTTAACTGAAGCCCACGGATTAGCAACAGAGGAAGTTGAAAAACTAGTTAGCTTCCCAATAGAATCCGCGCTCAACGGAGCTTCAAATATTCGCCGAATCCGATCATCCTCAGCAATGGGTATATCAATAGTCTGGGCAGAATTTGAATGGGGAACAGATATTTTCAAGGCACGTCAAATCGTTGCAGAGAAGCTTGCAACTACAGAAGGTAAACTACCTAAGGGAATAGAACGTCCAATGCTAGCTCCTATATCTTCGATCATGGGAGAGATTATGCTAATGAGTTTAAGTTCTGACCAGGTAAAGCCTATCGAACTTAGATCCATAGCAGATTGGAACTTAAGACCCCAATTACTTGCCATCGGAGGCATTGCAAATGTGATGGTTATTGGAGGAGACTATAAAGAATATCAGATATTGGCCTCTCCAGAAAAAATGAAATACTTTGGTGTTTCATTGAAAGAACTTGAAGAAGCTGTATCGGCATCATCAAAGAATACATCTGGAGGTTTTATCAATCAATACGGTACCCAATATATTATACAAGGAGAAGGAAGAACAAACTCTTTAGATGAAATAGGACTTACCCTCATCAAAAAAGTGAATAAGCAAGCTATTCTGATTTCAGATGTCGCTGAGGTAAAAATAGGTGCCGCCCCCAAAATTGGAGATGCTGCCGTAAAAGGAAGTCCTTCCGTGATCCTCACCCTGATGAAACAACCTAATGCCAATACCTTAAAAATCACAGCAGACATTGATGAATCAATGGCCGCTGTAAGAGAACAATTACCGGATGGCGTTGAGCTAAACACCCATATTTTCAGACAATCCAATTTTATTCAAGCCTCAATTGATAATCTTCAACGCACCTTACTAGAAGGCGCACTTTTTGTGGCTATAATCTTATTCTTGTTCCTTCTAAACTGGAGGACTACCGCCATATCACTAATAGCAATACCTGTATCTTTACTCGTGACGATTATCGTGCTCAAGTTATTTGGCTTCACTATCAATACCATGAGTCTTGGAGGGATGGCTATCGCAATCGGTGCCTTAGTGGATGATGCTATCATTGATGTAGAGAATATATTTAAAAGACTTCGAGAAAACACCCAAAAGTCTGCCAAAGAACGCTCCTCTTCCCTAGAGATTATATTTGAAGCCTCCAGTGAAATTCGGAATTCAATCTTAATAGCAACCTTGATAATAATAGCAGCATTCATTCCATTGTTCTTTTTAAGTGGAATGGAGGGAAGACTACTACAGCCTTTAGGGATTTCATTTATTGTGGCTATTTTCACCTCTCTATTCGTTGCTGTTACCTTAACTCCTGTACTCAGCAGTTATTTACTTACAGATCAAAAACGCCTTGCAAAGCAGGCAGAAGGATCTTTTATTGAGCGAAGCTTATCAAAAGCGTATAAAAAAATGCTTACTCGAATTTTAAAGTTGCCCCAATTACCTGTAGTGGCAGCATTGCTTTTATTTGTCGTATCAATTTGGTTAATGACAGGTCTAGGGCGCAGTTTTTTACCCGAATTCAATGAAGGCTCTCTTGTTATCAGTGTAATAACGCCTCCGGGTACTGCTCTAGAAGAATCAAATAGAACAGCTAGATTGGTTGAAGATATCTTGCTAGAGATACCTGAAGTAGATCAAACCTCCAGAAGAACTGGGCGAGCGGAGCTTGACGAACACGCGCAGGGAATCAATGCCTCTGAGATAGACGTACCCTTTACTTTACAAGCACGTAATGAAGCAGATTTTTTAGAAGATGTTCGTGATCGCCTAGCCATTGTAGCCGGCGCAAACATCACTATAGGTCAACCAATTGCCCATCGAATAGATCATATGCTATCGGGGACAAGAGCAAACATTGCTATAAAAGTTTTTGGTACGGATCTAAATCAATTATTCACCTTGGGCAACCAAATCAAACAGCAAATTGATCAAGTCCCTGGACTAGCGGATGTAAATGTGGCGCAGCAAATAGATGTGCAACAACTTAGTATTGTTCCAAATCGTATCATGCTAGCTAAATACGGCATCAAACTCGGTGACTTTATGGATCATATCGATGTTGCCTTTGCAGGAGAAAAGCTTGGGCAAATCTATGAAGGACAGAAAAGCTTTGACCTTGTCCTTCGGTATAATGAATCAAATAGAAAGGATGCAGAATCAATAAAAAATACGCTAATTGATGCTGGAGATGGACAAAAAATACCCTTGCACTATGTAGCAAGCATCGGTATTTCTGATAGTCCTTTTTCTGTAGAAAGAGAAAATGTCCAACGGAAAATAGTGGTTTCTGCAAATGTTGCTGGACGTGACCTTCGAAGTGTAGTTAATGACATTCAAGAATCAATAAAACAAGGCATTAATCTTCCTGAAAATTATCGGATCGTATATGGTGGTCAATTTGAAAGTGAAGCACGCGCTACACGCCTACTCTTGATTAGCTCAATAGGGGCACTAATCATTATATTTCTGTTGCTTTACATGGAATTCAACACCCTTCGATTAGCAGGTATTGTCTTGCTCAATCTACCCTTGGCATTGATCGGTGGTATCTTTATTGTTTACTTTACTTCGGGCATCGTTACCATAGCATCCACTATTGGTTTTATAAGCCTCTTCGGTATTGCAGCGAGGAATGGTATACTCCTAATCAGTCGTTATCAGATATTACAAGATGCTGGAAAAAATTTAAGGGAAACAGTTATTGAAGGATCACTAGATCGATTGAATCCAATACTTATGACTGCACTAACCACTGGTCTTGCACTAATTCCCTTAGCATTAGCGGGAGGAGAAGCAGGAAGTGAAATACAAAGTCCTATGGCAATAGTCATCCTCGGTGGTCTATTCAGTTCTACTTTCTTGAATTTGATAGTTATACCAGCCGTCTTCGCCTGGCGTAAAAAATAAACCCTATCAGTTAGAAATAAAAAATAATATTCTCTTGTATTTAAATTTGATTCTAAACTTAATAATGTAAAACTTTACAGAAATATCCCTTACTAAGGAGTTATTGATAAGCGGATATGCCCATATAAATCATAATAATTAAAGCAAGTTTAGATGAGTTATCTCGATACCACTAAAGACGTATACAAACAAGCAGCTCTCACACCTGATGTTGGACTTTGTTGCACCACAAATCCCATCTGGGAATTACCTGGTCTTAAAGTACCACTGATCATGCAGGAAATGAACTACGGATGCGGAAGCACTGTGCATGCAAGGGACTTAAGTAATAGTCCTAAAATCCTTTATGTTGGTGTTGGTGGTGGAATGGAGTTACTTCAGTTTGCCTACTTTTCGAGACAAAAAAATGGCGTGATTGGTATTGATGTAGTGGATGAAATGCTTGAAGCTTCCAGAAAAAACTTTGCCGTTGCAGAAAAAGAAAACGAGTGGTTTAAATCTGACTTTGTAGATCTAAAGAAAGGAGATGCACTAAACCTTCCTTTGGAGGATAACAGCATTGATGTTGCTGCACAAAATTGCCTATTCAATATATTCAAGGAAGAGGACCTCAAAAAGGCAATTGCAGAGATGTATCGCATATTAAAACCACATGGAAGACTAGTGATGAGTGATCCGACTTGTGAGCAGGATATGAATGATACACTTAGAAATGATGAAAGACTTCGAGCACTTTGTCTTAGTGGAAGCCTTCCAATTAAGGAGTATGTAAAAATGCTAACCGATGCAGGTTTTGGTACCATTGAAATAAGAGCACGCAAACCGTATAGAATCTTGGACCCAAAGAACTATCCAACAGAAGAACTTATTTATATAGAATCCATAGAGGTAGCAGCAATAAAAGACCCTATGCCAGAGGATGGTCCTTGCGTATTTACGGGTAAGGCAGCGATCTACTTTGGTGGAGAAGATCATTTTGACGATGGTAAAGGCCATACATTAGTCAAGAACCAACCTTTAGCTATATGCGATAAGACCGCAGGAGCTTTAGCAGCGCTTGAAAGAGATGATATATTTATATCAGAGTCCACTTTTCATTATGATGGTGGAGGTTGCTGTTAAAACAAAAAAGGATGTAATTAGAATTACATCCTTTTTTTATGCTTGCAACTATGATTTTTAGATATATTCGTGGCCTTATTTTACCCCAAAATCAAAACTAGTGAAAAGTAAATTACTTTATCTATCAATCTGCCTAATACTCTTTGCCTGCAATAAAGAAGAGAGTAGTTATACTTCTAAAGCTTACTCAAATAAAATCAGCCAAACATCTAAAGAAGTCGAACTGAACAATGCTACACAAATAGTTCCTGTGCCAGAGGATGTTATTGAAGAAAATACAGAACCAAAACAGGAGCATAATTTACAAGTAGCAAACAGTCCAATCCCCTTTGAATTTAATTATCATTTTCGCAAAGATTCACACTATGTACCTGAGTTTGCTGAGATGGTTTTTGCCTACAAAGACTCTACAGATGATAAAGCTCTAATAGATGTGATGATTAAACATAAAATAATTCGTGACATTTATGTAGATAATCTAAACCGAAAAATTGAGGATTCGAATCCACACCTTGATGACTTCAGAAAAATAAAAATCACTGGTTCTGATGATTGGTTTTATTTCATGGATGTAGATTTTGATAATGGGCGGTATATGCCAATGATTAATTTGGCATGCAGAGGACAAATAGTTCTTAATGAATCAGGGGAAATTGTGTACTATAATGAAGCAGAGGATACTGATTTAATCCATTTGAATGATAATGAAGCCTATACTTTATTAGTACATTATATGACCGTTGGATATAGTGGAACCTATTTCTTAATGCAAATGCATGAGGATAAAATGTCCTATGTTTCTCCCCACAAAGATCCCAATCACGAACTTGAACTATATCTGACAGTTGGTCAAGGTCGAGAAATAGCTCCCTATCCAAGCAATAGACATATAACAATTATAGACGTTAACCTAGATGGTTACGAGGACTTAAGGATGCGCTGTATACATTACACAGACTACTCAAAAATGGACAGTATATTGAACCTAAAAACAGTGGACTTAGATGATGACAAATGCAAGGATTATATAAAAAGAGGTTATTATCACTTTGAAGAAATTTCATACGTTTATGATCCCAAGCTAAAAAACTACTATCTAAGTCAAGAGCAAATCCCATACCATGATTCGCTTGTTGGATTCCTTGAATCTAGATAAAAAAAAGCAGCATGAAATTTCATGCTGCTTTTTTTATTATCCCTTTACTCGATTAATAAAGGCTTCTTTCTCAGCGCCACATAACCATCGGATAACATTATCATAACTGATCTCCTGATGCTGTTCTTTGGTAATCACACCTTCTTCTACTGCAAGGTCAAGTATTTTACCTGGATAAGAAGATTGACGATCACTCTCCATCTCCCCTAATGGATATGGATCATCCAAACCTAAAAGGATCTGATCTGTTCCTTGTTGCCTGCGTACCATCAATTCTAAAGATAAGGTATCGTGAACGAGTGTATCAAAGAATATATTTGGATGTCCAACTGCTTTCCTAGGACGCTCCATACCTTCAAAAAGGTCTGGTCTACCATCGAAACCCTGTGTTCTCCTTCCGATATTCAGGTGATTTAACTGTCCACCATGTGCGAAGCAAACTCGGATATCTGGATATTTTTCGTAAAGCCCTTCCAGTGTGTAAAAATGATAAGCATCTGCACACTGCGCAATCATCCAGACCAAATGAAACCGCCAAGCTTTATTTTCGAGTTGAACAATCTTTTCGCCATCATATGGGTGCACCTCTATGGCCAATTTGTATTTATTAGCCAATTCAAATATAGGTGCTGTTTCTTTATCAAAAATACCTTTCCACTTGCCTGTTGTATCCATGTATTGAGTCGGCAAACACAACAATTGAAGCCCTAGTTCTTCTACACATCGCTCAATCTCCCAGCAGGCACCCTCAATAAAACCTGCATGCACAACAAAGCCACAAGTAAACTTAGAAGGATTATCGTGCTGGACTTTGGCATTGAAGTCATTCTGAAAACGAAGTGCATATTTCATATCAGAATGCGATAGGCCATTACCATACAACTGAGAGAGATTAAGAACTACGGCATGATCTAACTTATTACGATCCATCCATTCTAGCTTTTCATTTAAGAAAAAACTAGAATCAGTAACTGGACGCTTCCATCCCTTCTGTAGCATGTATTTTCGATCCTCATCAATCCAGAAGATTTCCTTCTCTCTCAGGTAATCTGGAATTTGTTCGGGATAAGGCAACAAATGTGAATGTCCGTTGATGCGTAATGTATCCATGAAAATGTTTTTAATTCTCTTGCACAATAATATTGGTCTGAACCGTCCAGTAGACTATTTACTGGCCCAACAGATTGAAAAGATAGCGTAAAATAAGAACTAATTAAGCTGATTCTAATTCAGAAGTAGATTTTTTAATTAGGCTATATGGATAAACGAAAAATAGGCCTTGTACTATAGTCGTACAAGGCCTATTTTTTGAATCATCGAAAATTAGAATACCGAGCGCAATAATTCGCCCAATTGTACGGCCCAATCGAGCTCCATAGCCTTTGACACAATAAAAAAGGTAAACGATAAGTAAGCTACTATTAATAAGAATGCCTTTGTTTTTCCCATAAATCGTCCTACATAAAAAACAAGGAAAGCAACTATGGTAAGAATCAACAATGTGATTCTCAATTCTGAAATATCATCTATCACTTCCACCGACATTCCTATCGGCCCATAAATCATAGTATAAAGGAACAAGGGAAATCCTAATGCAAAACATACATCAAAGATATTACTCCCAAGTGCATTTGCGAGTGCATCATCATAATTACCAGCAAGTGCATCCTTATAAGAAAGGATGGTATCTGGAACAGAAGTTGCAGCAGAGGCAAGAATCACAGCAACAAAGAAAGTATTAACGCCTAAGCCATGCGCAACCATTTCACAAGAGTGTACAAGAAAGAAACAAGCTACACCAATTATACCCATAGTAGCCAGTAATAAGGAAAGGGCATTTCGCTGATTGATTTCCTTTCGAATGATTAAGTTAGTCCACTCAAAAGTTACGAAGTCGATAAAAAGATTAGACTTACCTTCATTTTTATAGTGCTCCTCCCCTTCTGATTCTTTAGCATTTTTCATAGAAAAAAGTAAAACTGCTACATACGCTACATATGAACTCATAAGAATTACACCATGCCACCAATACAAGGTATCTCCAGATATTAAATAAATAAGGATCAATTCAGCAACGATTAGAGAAATTCCATCTCGAAGAATAACCTTCTTTGATACCTCTATCTTCTTTGTAAGACCGGCACCTAAGACAGCAAGTATAATTACCGCAGGAATAATCATCGCATTGAAAATAGCTGAGCCTGCAGTGGTTGCAATACCTCCTGAGAATTTATCTACCTCTCCAGCTGCAAACAAGAAGAAAAGTGTAGTAAAGAGTTCTGGTATCGAACTTCCAATAGCATTTATTGTGGCACCCCGAACTCCATCAGACAGATTCCTGCCCAAAAAAACTGATGCAACATCAAATCCGTGGGATGCTCTCCAAATCACCAAGCAACAAACAATAATTACGAGCAATCCAATTATTAATTCCATATATAGAAAAACTTTCTTTTTA
>JBELIG010000153.1:0-7828 GCA_042091035.1 Sphingobacteriales bacterium
TCATTTCCCCATTGCATTTCTAGAATCTCATCCTTAGAAAGCTCAATCTGAAGGTCTTTGCCTTTATAATCTAAGAACACTTCCGCAAAATCACTATTGTTAGAGAAAACATTCAAAATTCCACCTTTATACCCGAAGAAATAATAGCTGCCAGATGGTGATCTTAAGTATAGATATAATCGATCATCCTTCTCCTGCATAGGCATTTTGGTTTCCATATAACAGGTCACTTTCTTGTTGAATGGTTTTCCTTTAATACTAGATATTCCGACCTTATCATCTAATGTAATAAAGGATTGGTAATCCGGATCCCATTTCATATTCAACTTATTGAAAAGAAAACTGTACTTATTATATTTTTCAGGAATAAGAAAGGTATTCAATGCGATATCAGAAATTGCCTGCGTTATTTCTTTATTGTCAGGAAAAAGCTCTGAAACTGTTTTCTGATAAAATCGAACATCTGTAGCATATACAACCCCTTGTGCATCCAACGCATAATTAACAAAATCGTTAATCATAACTTTTTCAAGATCTTCAGGTATTAAAACATCGACTCCTAACATGAATTCTCCTGTAATCTTTTGCATTGGGACAGGAGTATCATTGATTGTATCTTTAAGAAGCTCAATGTTAGTTTCCATGCGTCCTGCAGCATCAACATTCATGAATTTCAAATCTTCACAAAAATTGAACATACCTTCTGCCCTAACTTTTCCTGTTTTATTCTCGAATACAATAAGATTACCTCTATTTACCCCAGGATTCATAACCTTTGTAGAATCACCAAAATTAAAATAATCTTTATCCTCATCATAATTCAATAAGCCAGTTGCTTCAATAAGTAATCTATCCTTCCTGTAATACAAAGGAGCCATAATCCTTGGATAGATCTGAGCATTTTCTCTACTCAAGAACAATCCATTTCGTATAACTTCTCCATCAAAGTTTTGTGGTTTATCAAAAGCAATTGAAAGATTACTTCTATCCCCTTCAAAGTTTACAGAAAACCAATGTTTTGCGTTTAAGTTAGCATCTAATTGAGCATGACCTTTAAAGAATAGTTCTTTTTGGTTGGATTGTAGGTTTATTTCACCCTGATATTCAATCTTGTCATCGATAAAAAACTGCTTATCATTTTCCACTATTCCAGTTGCCCTGGTAACCACTCCACGCTGCTTATAACTCCCTTTACCCAGACCTCTAGATCCAATTATATCCTGAAATTCTATCTCTTGCTCGTGAGGACCAACATTGTATTGATAAAAGCCAGAAGCATTGTAACTATTCTTGCCTTTAATCTTAACTGTTGCACGATTGATTACATGAAATTTCGATAAGGTATCGGCTATGATTTTAGCCTCGAACAAAGTATCTATTACTGCACCTGGCCATACCTGAATCAAGCTGTCTACCGGGTAGATAAATGCATCGGCTGATTTTACAAATGGAACACCCTCTATTTCAAGTAGAGAATTTTCAAGACTTAAACTAGCCTTATCGCCTAGAAAGTTTAAACTATCCTGTTTTTCATGGATAGAAAGAAAACGACCTTGCTCATCTTCCTCTGGTTTAAATATTACCTTCCGCTCATCAATATCCCAATCAAATTGGTCTAAATTGGTAGAGAATTTATTGCGAGTAAGTTTGGTATAATTATCGTCATTGTTTGAATAAAATTTTCCATAATTAGCGTCAAAATCAACCTCAAAACGCATATTCCCTGTCTCAAGAGCAGCATCTTCTGATTCGATTGAGTTAATCACAACTCCTGCTGTATCAGAAAAAATGGAATTTCGCTTGAATGAAAATAATTTGGAATTCATCCGAGCTTCAGACCAATAAAACTCACCATTAGCCCTCAAACCATCAGGAGTAAGAATCAAGGTGCCATCAAGCTCATGTTCATTGCTAGTAAAAATATCGAAGGCTTGATCTTCTGAACTTCTAACGTACATGCTATCTCGATAAGGTCTCCAGTCAATTTTCACATTCTTTCCCTCCGCTCTTGGAACCTCTACATCCTCTACAACACCCTCCTCCAATAGGAAATTCTCAGCAGAAGCAGTAAGCTGCTTTGGCATAAAAATAATATCCTCTGAATTTACCGATGCTCGAAGGTAGGTTAATGTTCCCTCACCGAGAAAGCCATCATTAGACAGATTAATTTCTCCCCTATAGTTTCCTGCTCCTTGATAGATAGAATATCCTTCAGTAGGAGTAACAGAGACAAATCCAAGTGATGTATCTGGCTGAATTGAAATTTCTTCCCTAAATGGTTCGAATATATCACTAGAAACAACATTTCCTTTAAATCGAACAACATCTCTTTCTAAACTCAATAGACTATTCAAATAAAAGGGCTCTAATTCAATATAAAAGGAGTCTCTATTGTAAGCTCCATCCATTATCGATGGATCATCATAAAAGACAAACGAACTTTCCTGAGATTGAAAAGATGGAAATAGGGCAATATTATCTCTACCAGATTTATTCAAAGGAGCATCTATAAGTAATACCCCACTTACATTTTCAATTCTTGAATTGATTGAATATGCAGGTTTTAACTTCCCCTTTTCTTCTTTTGCATCAATGATAGGTAAGAATATATCAAAAAACTTAGTAGAGTCCGTTTCGATATTAAATTCATCATAATTAAAATGGAAATCATCTCCAATTAAAACTGAATAGCCTGCAAACAATCGACCAGCAAAATCCATATCTCGCCCTGCTTGAAGTGTGATTTGCTTGTTAAAAGGTTTGAGACCAACGAATTTTTTTGGTGAGAACTCGACATTCCGGATTCCGAATAAAGTCAAATCTCCAGTATTCAAATCCATAATTCCATTATCAAATTTCTCTGTAACAGACTCTAGTTTTATACGATCAAAATCACTGCCTCCTTTTGCAGCTACTGCATATAAGAATATTTTTTCTTTTACTTCGATTTCCTCAGTATCCGGATAGTAATTGATAAATCCGTTTTCCACCAAATCGTAGAGCACCGTTTCAATGGTCTCCGCGGAGAACTTAGGATTAATGTTTTCGGCAACTGTCCAGGCACTAATCCTCCTCAAACCTTCATCCTTTGCCGTCCTGTAGATCACATTTATGATGTTGTAGTCTGCTCCTCCTCTGTATGAAACAAACTCTGACTCAGAAAAATAGTTTTCAGACTCTAAGACAACTTTTGCCTTAGAACTACTGAATTGCATCGTTTTCTCTCCCAGAATAAGGCTATCACCTTCCAGATAATAGTTCATGTTATCTGCCTGTATATTCACATTATGAATTGAACTGTAAAAAGGGGTCTTTTGATTTCCGTTAGGACCACGCTTCAATTCCAATTTTTTATTTGGAATCTCATAACGCATTATGATGTTTGGGTGATAGATTGAATCAGATCCCATAAAGATGTTACAAGACACATTATCAGAAGTGATCTTTTCATTGGTTAAGATCCTAAATTGATTAGATTGGCTAATAAGTTTTAGCGCACCATCTTCATTATAAATTTTCAACTCAGCCTTTGCCCCATCTAGGCCTGGACCATAAATTGTGAGTCCAGAAAGTTTAAAGCCTCCAGAATATTCAATTCCTGCTCCGAAATTATCAATCGAAAGAGAACCGCCCTTAGATTCAAACTTAGGATATAAACCCTTCAACCCCTTTTTTCTTGCACCAATCTTATCTTCAAAACTCCCACTAATTCTTTTTGAACCAAAATATCTTGGGTATTCAAGATCAACTTTTGAACAAGTATAAAGTCCCTTAGTCATTTCTATTTCAAAGTCTCCTAAGTAGGCTCGAATATCCTCCTCAGAATCAAATCTTGACCAATCTACTTCACCTCCACTTGCCAAAAATCGCTTTTTTAGCATATTGTACTGACCACTTGTGTTTGCTATGATCAAAGAGTCTTTATTCCGGACACAAACAAGATCAACAGATTCCAAATCAGCCCATAAAGAACCATCCTCCACCTTAAGTTTAATTGGAATGTCTCCTATGGCTGACCAAGAAAATGTAGAGGTCTTTTTATAGAGAATATTTTGTCCAAAAAAATCAGATCCAAAATTAAGGATCATCTTATAATTATCTCTTTTAAGCTTTATATCGCTTGTAAAAACAGCACTTAGAAATGTACTCCACTCCGAAATACTATATTTGCCAGGTTCCAAATTCTTTATGGCCATCAAACTTTTCAAATACGAATCAAAATGAGGATTAGCTATTAATTTAGCATCCAACATTTGTGCTGATACATTTCTAATTTGCATGATTTCATCAGGACTAAATTGTCCATCACTTACCATAGCATCAAATCGTTCATGGGTTTCCTTGAGCTTTGGCTGCTTGTTATAATTCATGAAATCCTTGAGGTCCTTTAGAAAACCGGACTGATCTTCAGAAAAACTGCTAAGGTTTTGCGAAAAGCCTGCTAAAGCTAAAAAGCAAAACAAGATTAAAAGGGATAGTTTCTTAGTCATTTTTAGATAAATAATTTCTTAGTTACTTGTAAATAAATAGCATACCCA
This sequence comes from Sphingobacteriales bacterium, assembly GCA_042091035.1. Taxonomy (GTDB): domain Bacteria; phylum Bacteroidota; class Bacteroidia; order Chitinophagales; family Saprospiraceae; genus AM-2324. The sequence goes on from JBELIG010000153.1 coordinate 4,539, forward strand.
GCCTTCTCTAGTATTCATTCTCAATGGCTTTAAACCTGCCTCTTCAGCCTTTGCAACAACTAGTTCAACATCTTTTTCCAGAATACCAGAAATCAATAAATTCCCACCTTTACGAAGATGCTGTCTTAGTGTAGTCAAAGATTCAAGAATTACATTTCTGTTTATATTTGCCAATATATAATCAAATGTCGATTGCGCTTCTACCTGATCAAGAACGCCCTGAAAGATAGAAATATGCGCTACACCATTGATTTTTGCATTTGACAAACTATTCTCATAAGCATTTGCTTCAATGTCAAAAGCAAGTATAGACTTAGCGCCTTCTTTTGCTGCCAATATGGCAAGAATACCCGTTCCGCACCCATAATCCATTACATCTTTTCCATCAAAGTCCATAGAGGACATCGCATCCACCATCATATACGTAGTAGCATGGTGCCCCGTCCCGAATGACATTTGAGGATCTATAAGCAAATCGTGTTTATAATCCTTTTTTTGCTCATGAAAGGAAGCACGGATTTGCGCATAGTCATTCACAAAAATGGGCTGAAAAGAAGATTCCCAAACTGCATTCCAGTTTTGAGCTTTCACAGTTTCCTCCTTAAAGCTTAATTCAAAACGATCTACTACATTTAAAAATTCTCCTCTAGAGGCTTCAAAAGTGTCGTCTAGTTCAAAACTAAGAGAAAAACCTTCTGAAGTCTCCTCTATCATATCACAGTTTAACAAGGACATAAAAGCAAGAACCATCTCACGCTTTTCTTCAACAACATCAACCGTAAACTTTCTAAAATCATTCATGCATTTAACTTATAAAAGCATTATGAAACCCTCATAATGCTTTATTAATATTTCTGTTTCCTAATCAACGAATTTTGAACATCCGTACTATTTATATATGCTTCCCTTGGCAGCTAAAAGGGTGTTCCATAACAATGAACACACCGTCATAGGACCAACACCTCCAGGAACTGGTGTAATCAACGAAGCTTTATTGCGAACAGGTTCAAAATCCACATCACCTACAAGCTTGTAGCCCGATTTCCTTGAAGAATCTTCTACTCTATTTATTCCAACATCAATTACAACTACGCCATCCTTCACCATATCTTCGGTAACAAAATTAGGAATGCCAATAGCTGCAATAATAATATCCGCTCTTAGCAATTCTTCTTTTAAGTTCTTAGTTCTAGAATGTGTCAAGGTTACAGTTGCATTACCAACTTTTGCTTTTCTAGACATTAGAATACTAATCGGTGTACCCACTATATTTGATCGACCAAGAACGACACATTGTTTTCCAGATGTTTCTACTCCATATCGTTCCAACATAGTTATAATACCAAATGGAGTGGCCGGAAGAAAAGCAGGTAAGCCCTGGGCCATTTTCCCAAAATTCACTGGGTGAAATCCATCCACATCTTTCTTTGGATCAATCGCCATGATTATATTATCGGAATTAATATGATCCGGAAGTGGCAATTGAACAATGAATCCGTCAACAGATTCATCAGCATTCAATTTTAGAACAACCTCGATTAATGCCTCTTCTGAGGTAGAATCAGGTAATTTTATAGTTTCAGAATTGAAAGCAGCAGCATCACAAGCCCGCACCTTTCCCCTAACATACGATTGACTTGCAGGGTTTTCTCCTACAATAACAGCAACCAATTTTGGTGAACGACCTCGTTCTTCTTTTATCTTTTCTGCCTCAACTCTTATCTCCTCCCTTATGATACCCGATAAGGCTTTGCCATCAATAAGATTATCTTGACTCATTATTATTTTGATTTTTCCCAAAATAACAAAATTCCTATACTTGGAATAAATCCAAGTCATAATGCCATTTAAATATTGGACAATTGTAATTAATTAAACCTTGTGTATTATATTATGAAGCAAAACTTTAAATCACATATAATGAATCACAAGCACACAATAACATCCCTATTATTTTTATTATTCCCGCTCTTTTCATGGGCACAACCTAATATATCCATAGAACCTATATATGATAACTTCAACCAACCTTTGGCATTGACACATGCTGGTGACGAACGAATCTTCATCGTCCAAAAAGAAGGAAAGATTATTTGTATAAACACTAAAACAGAGGAGCGATATACCTTTTTGGACATAGAGAATCTAGTGTCTACAAATGCAAATGAAAGAGGCTTACTCGGACTTGCCTTTGATCCAGACTTCAAAAATAATGGGTACTTTTTCATTAACTATACCAACAATCAAGGGAACACAGTAATTGCAAGACTCGGCCTTCAGGTGGACAACCCGCTACTTGCATCTCCTGCTTCCTTACTACAAATAATTACTATTGACCAACCTTACAGTAATCACAATGGAGGTTGCATTGCCTTTGGGAAGGATAATTATCTGTATATAGGAAATGGAGACGGAGGCTCTGCAGGTGATCCTCAGAATGCTTCGCAAAACCCTCAATCTCTGCTTGGTAAAATGCTTAGACTAGATGTTTCAGATGCCACACAGGCAATTCCATACCAAATACCAGCAGACAATCCTTTTATTAATGATCCTGCCGTCATGGACGAGATATGGGCATTTGGATTAAGAAACCCGTGGAGGTTTAGCTTTGATAGAAACACTGGTGATCTATGGATTGGAGATGTTGGACAAAATATTTGGGAGGAAGTAGATTATGTTCCCTTCGACGCATTTGATACTGCACCCAATTTTGGATGGAGGTGTTATGAAGGATTTGAGCCCTACAATACAAATAATTGTAGTACACCTAATGCATATGACGAACCCGTTGTAGTCTACAACAACGATGATGATGGCTGTTCAATAACAGGTGGACATGTTTACCGAGGTTGCTCCTACCCTGCACTTTACGGGTATTATATATACATGGATTATTGTAGCGGTAGGATTTGGGGAATTGATGCTGATGGTTCTGACTTAGGAAACGATGTACTTTTAGGCAATTTATCAAACTTCAACTTTGCTTCTTTCGGAGAAGATTCAGCAGGTGAAATATACGCATTGGGGATAGCAAACGGTATCATTTATAAAATGGTAGAATCAACTGATTTGATAAGTTACTCCCTAGACAAAACAGATGTCTCCTGTGATGGAGAATTGGGTAGTTTGAGCTTTAATTCGACAGAAGATGCTACCTATTGGAGCGAAATACAATGGAACAACGATGCTTCAGCATCGCTATTGTTAAGTGATTTAGAAATTGGAGTTTACACGCTTACATTAAATGGTTCAAACGGATGTATGCTCTCGCTCAGCGAAGAAATAAATGC
>JBELIG010000154.1:0-7773 GCA_042091035.1 Sphingobacteriales bacterium
CCAAAATCTTCAGCATACCATTCAAAAATCTTTGAGAGTTTGATTGAATTTGAACTGATGTAGTTGAAGGATCTATTTTGAATGAATTTTCTAGTTTGATTTTCTAGTTGTTCGTCAAGTGTTTTGGCGCTGTAAGCTCTATTTAAAAGTGGGGGACAAGACTTTGCTGCACAATTGACTGCAAAGTGAATTCTAGGCTCTTTGAAAACAGGACGGATGATTTTGTTTTCTATATGGTTAAGGCTGTAGGTTTTATTTCCCAATTTGATCCACTCAAGATCCCAAGCTTTACCATCGTGAATATCCAAAATTGATTTCACGGGCATGTTGTCTAGGATCAATTTTATAGTATATGCATTATAAGCATTGATCCAATATGCTAGGCGCTCATTTTTAGTCCAAGACTCACTTGGGTGATTTGCGCGAAGTGTCGCCAGGTATTTGTCCAACTTAAACTGGTCTTTTTTAAAAGCAGAATAATTTACTGTTCCTGTATCAGTGACATGAGTACTAAGCAAATTATCAAAAACTTGATGAGATACCTGTGCTATAGCCATTTTTGGAGAAAGGCCTATCAAAAAGGCGCTAGTAATGGCAAAAAGGAAATGTTTCATAGATCGTGATTTTGATTTCAATAATAACGCAAAAGGATTAATTATTGTACTAATTGCCGTCTAATTAGGATTTATTTAAGGAAGTATTAATTCAACTTTTTAAATTTTGATATTATGGATTAAATTAGATTATATAAACTTAAATCCAATGGGTATTTCTACAAATAAGCCAATTATACTTTTGCTATGCTTGCTTTTCAATCCTTTGTTGCTTTTGGGACAGAGCGACAAAACCAAAGATGTTGATGAGGATGGTAATTCAATGTCTGAGCCGGTGATTACTGGATCTGCAGCAGTAACATCAACTAATAGCTTGTTTCAATCGGATCTGTTTTTTACCCAAGAGTTAAAATTATTTGATTTAGAACAATTAGTTGAAACTAGGCTCCAAATGGAGGAGGAAGCTATATACTCAAAGCGCTTTGAATCTAGTAATACTAACGTTATAGATTATTCACTTAAAGTAATACTTGAAGGCTTTGAAGAGCCAGAAGGTCAGATTATTGATGGCAAAAGAGAAGGGCTTTGGGTTTTTAACTCTGGTTCAAATGTTGTAAAGGGATATTATAGAGATGATCAAATGAACGGTTGGTGGCAGTATTTCTATGAAAAGCAGAAACTTCGTATGGAGGGTGAATACAAGGATGACCTTTTAAATGGACTTTGGACTTACTATTATTTGGAAGGAGGAGAAAAGAGAATTATTAAATGGAATAAAGGATTGATGGATGGTATTTCTAAATCATACTCTAGCTCAGGTGTATTGAAAGAAATACTGAATTATGATTCAGGTATACTAACGGGTGTGTGTGAAAGATACTCAGATGATGGACATAAGTTGGAGGAAGGGGCATATTATGGTAGTATGAAACATGGTGCATGGAGTATTTATGGTGATGATGGTCAGAAAACAAAATTGGAAACTTACAAATTAGGAGATTTGGATGGACCTTTTGAGCTCTATGGCAGCAATGGAAAGCTCAGGGTGAAAGGGGGGTATAAATCAAATAAGCGATCTGGGGAATGGGTCTTTTATTACAAATCAGGGGCTTCGGCAATAATAGGTTCTTACTTAGATGGCACTAAGACAGGCAGTTGGATTTACCTAGGAGGAGAACTGCCTTATTTTCGCAAAGGGATATATGATGCAGGTTATTTAGTGGATGATTGGACTTATTTTGTAGAATAATAATCTTGTATGTTCTTTTATCGTAAAACATTCGTCTAATCAGAAATCTGATTTTTGGAAAAAACTTTTATGATTAATTTTGCAATTAATCTTAGTTTAGCTGAAATAAAAAAACCTTTTCTGCTATTTGAGTTAAGTAAAGGGTGTTTTTTAGCTTTACACTTTGTAATGTTTTAATGAAATCAACGAGATGTCAGTTATAGTTAAGAATCTGGTTAAAATTTTCGGTGAACAACGTGCGGTGGATTCTATTTCCTTTGAAGCAAAAAAAGGAGAAGTACTTGGTTTCTTGGGACCTAATGGTGCTGGGAAGTCAACGACTATGCGTATGATCGGAGGTTTTATTCCACCTAATTCTGGTGAAATATCAGTTTGTGGAATCAATGTTTTGGAGGATTCTCTTTCCTCTAGGGCCAAGATCGGATACTTGCCGGAATCGAATCCCTTGTATTATGACATGTATGTAAAGGAGTATCTACATTTTGTTGCATCCATTCATAAGATCAAGCAGAAAAAGGCCAAGATTGATGCAGTCATCGAGATGACGGGACTTGGAAGAGAACAGTCTAAACTGGTTGGAACATTGTCTAAAGGGTACAAACAACGTGTGGGTCTTGCACAAGCAATGATTCATGATCCAGAGGTTTTAATACTGGATGAACCTACTTCAGGTTTAGATCCTAATCAACTTGCTGAGATTCGGACCTTGATCAAGCGTCTTGGAGAAGAAAAGATTGTGATTTTCTCCACGCATATCATGCAGGAGGTAGAAGCACTTTGTGATCGAGTTGTTATCATCAATAAAGGGAAGTTGGTTGAGAATTCAAACCTCTCTGACCTGCATTCTAAACACCAACAAGGCGGTTTGCTTCAACTTCAAACTCGAAACAATCTCAATACAGAACTCATTGATGACTTCGATGGAGTTCAATTAATAGAGGATCTAGGTATGAACAAGTATAAGCTTGCTTTTACAGGGAAATCTGATCTTAGAGGTGCATTTATGCAACACTTGCAAATAAACGAGGTTCAAGTACTTGAGTATGCACCAAAAGAAGTGCCAATGGAACAGATATTTCAGAAACTTACTCGATCCTAATGCGCAGAATTCTGATAATACTTCTTTTCTTTATTGCTTATAAGCAGTGCTTATATGGGCAAATATTGAATGGAGATTTTAGGTTTGAAGATGGATTTTATAAATCTCATGCCTCTTTGCTGAAGAATTCACCGGATATATTTCCTGATACAAGTAGGTATGAGGTGATTAGCAGTGGAAGTACAGGGAATTTGTTTGCAGCACTTATTGGAGATGGTGTAATTAGTTTAGATCATTTTGATACTATTTTATATGTTGTTGAGAAGGGGAGAGTTTATGTAAATGCTGCAGAAGATTTAAAAGGTCTTCACAGATATGTTCTTTTATCGGTTCAGGGTAAAGTAGCTTTATTCGAACGAGATTATGAGGAGCTGGTAAATGTGCCAATCCAAGCATACAATCCTTTGAATGGTCAACCATTCAGAAAGGGAGTGGTGGAAAAGAAAGTTCGAAACACAATTCCTTTTTTACTCTTGTTTGAAACTGGCCAGATTATGCCTTTTACATACAGGAATTTTTTAGGAATGATCTCAGATGATGATGATCTTGTTGAACAAGTATTAGCAATAGATCCAAATGATAGGAGTGGAAAGCTTTATAAATGTTTGCTCATTTATAATGATAGAAATAGTTTTGTGATAGAAAATAACAATGATTAAAGTGTATGCTTAGTGTTTTTAGGAAAGAGTTACAGGCATTTTTCAGTTCATTGATTGGATATGTCGTTGTTGGGGTATTCCTGATTGTGATGTGGTTGATCATGTGGTTTTTTACAGACACAAGTTTGTTGAATCAGAATTTGGCAACAATGGGTCAGTTGTTTCATCTTGGTCCCTTGATTTTTGTGTTCCTTATTCCAGCGCTTACTATGCGTAGTTTCTCTGAGGAGCGACAAAAAGGAACTATTGAATTCTTGTCTACCAAGCCCTTGACAGATCTACAGATTACATTGGGAAAATATTTTGCTTGTCTAGTATTGGTCCTGTTTGCCATATTGCCAACCTTGATCTACTACTACACAATCTACAAGCTTGGACTTACAGCCGGCAATCTGGATTCTGGAGCAATAATGGGGTCTTATTTTGGACTCTTTTTGTTGGGTGCAGTATTTGTTGCAATTGGTGTTTTTGCGTCCTCATTAGTAAAAGATCAGGTCGTGGCATTTGTCTTAGCGACCTTCCTTTGCTTTCTATTCCATTGGGGATTCTTTTTCATTTCTGAGCTTCCATTCTTTTTCGGTAAATCAGATCTATTCATACAGCGTTTAGGAATTGATTTCCATTACAGTTCTATTAGTAGAGGTGTTATTGATCTTAGAGATGTTGTTTACTTTTTTAGTGTAATTGTATTATTCATAGCTTCCACTGTAAGTTCTTTGGGAAGTAGAAGATGGTAATAATCGGGATATGAAATTAAAAAATTCAAGAAAAGCTGCGGCAATATTAAACTTGGGCCTTTTATTCATAGCCCTGTTTTTTATAAATATACTGGTCAATTCAAGTTTGGGAGGACTTAGGTCTTATACTTATTTCGACCTCACTGAAGACAAGCGTTTCTCCTTGACAGAAGGTACGGATCGAATCCTTGAAAAGATGTCTGAAAAGATCGAAAACTCAAATGAAGGTATCGAGGGAGAATTTGAACAAGGAGGAATCTTCATTCAAGTATTACTTGAAGGTGATTTTCCAGCAAACTTTAAGCGTTTGCAGGAGTCTACCCGTGAACTTTTAGATGAATTCAGGGTCAAGACAGGGATTATTGAGTATGCTTTTATGGATGTGAACGATGGAACTCCAGAAGAGGTAACCGATCGGGTTGAGAGCCTTTCAAAAATAGGTGTAACACCCACAATGTTTCGATTGAAAGAGGTAAGTGGTACTGCTGAGCGGGTTGTGTTTCCTTGGGCCATTGTTCGTTTTGCAGGTCAGAGTATTGCTGTCAATCTGTTAGAAGAGCAGGGGCAGCTTGGTGCTGATGCTGTACTCAATAAATCCATCAACCTTTTGGAATTTAAATTCGCTCAAGCGATACGAAAGTTATATGATAACAGAAGACAAGTTGTTGCCTTCACCAAAGGTCATGGAGAACTTACAGAGCTTCAAACAAAGGATCTAAGAAGAACGATTCGACCTAATTATGATCATGGTTCTATCAGTCTAGACCAATCGACATACATACCTGAAGAGATAGACTTGATTGTAGTCGCTAAGCCACAACAGCCCTTTAGCGAGAAAGAAAAGTTTCAGCTGGACCAATATGTGATGAACGGTGGTAAGGTCCTGTGGCTTATAGATAAAGTTGCAGTTTCGTTGGATAGCCTTAATTTTGGTGCAGAGGGTACTTTCGTTCCTCGACCGATTGAAACAGGTTTAGAAGATCTTTTCTTTAAATATGGTATTCGATTTGAGCCGGGTCTTATTCGGGATTTACAGAGCTCTAAATTTCCCTTGGTTGTTGGACAAACCGGCGGGCAGCCACAAATGGAGTTGTTTAATTGGCCTTATCATACACTAGCTGTTTCTGCTTCTCAGCATCCTACGGTAAAAAGTCTGGATCAGGTGAATTTCTTATTTCCAAGTAAGATAGATACAAGTATTCAGACCAAAACAGATCTTAAAAAGACTGTGTTGTTTAGTTCTTCAGTGAATTCAAACGAACAATTTATTCCAGTTCGACTGAGCTTCGATGCTGTGCACAGTGTTGCTGATCCAAATCTGTTCAGAGGAGGTCCATATCCACTGGCTGTTCTTGTAGAAGGGGTATTTTCTTCTTTATATGAGAATAGAATAACAGATGAGATGCGCGCGGGGCTAAAATCCATTGGTCAGGAGTTTAAAACGAGAAGTGATGAAGGCGGAAAAATGATTTTTGTTTCCGACGGGGATATAGCATCAAATGTGGTTTCTGATTATGAAAATGAACGGGTATTTCCTTTAGGGTATAACCGCTACGATAAAAGACAATACGCAAACAGAGATTTTTTGGTCAATGCTGTTGAATATATGATGGATGATTTTGGTTTGATCGATTCAAGGGGAAAGGAGTTGAAGCTCCGATTATTGGATGTTCAGAAGACTCGAGATGAGCGAACCTATTGGCAGCTTGTCAATTTAATTGTACCTATTGTATTTATTTGCATAGTTGGACTTGGCTTCTTCTTTTGGAGGAGATATAATTTCTCAAAATAGATAAACATGAAGAAAAATACATTAATACTTACAGCTTTGGTTTTGATTCTTGGAGGACTGGTATATTATTTCCAAGTCCTAAAAGATGATACCAACTCATTAACTGACGGAAAAGATTGGCAGCGTTCATTTGCTATAGAGGAACCCTCAATCATTGAGACTATTTTTATTTCAAAGTTGAATGGTCTTCAAATCAAATTGACGAGAGATGGACAGGCTTGGAGAGTCAATGATAAATATATGGTGAATCCTAACGTCATGAAGACGCTTATGAATGCCGTAACTGAGATTGAGTTACAGCGCACACCTATTGCCAAAGAGTCTAAGAATATAGTCAAAAACCTAGCAGCGAATGGAACAAATGTGAAATATTTTGACAAAGAAGGTAATGTTGTTAAGGCTTATTTTTTGGGAGGAGCTGATTTAGAAGGTACGGGTACTGAAATCCTTATGGAAGGTTCAAAACAACCCTACATTGTTAATGTACCTTATTTTCAGGGAGTTCTTAGTGTTCGTTTCAATAGGCCAGAAATTGAGTGGAGGGATCGGGCAGTATTTCGATTGGACCCTAATAATATAGAGTCTTTGAGCATTGAGTACCCAAAGCAAAAATCTAAGTCCTTTCGATTGAGCAAAGAGGGAGGTGATTTTTTTGTAGAGCAGTATTTTGATCTTACTGGTAAAGGTAAAAAGAAAGTTAATTCAAATAAAGCAGATCAATATCTGCAGGAGTTTGATCTAAAAATTGCCGAGGCAATTGAAAATAATTATACCGGTCGAGATTCAATTCTTGCAACTGTTCCATTTTGCAAAATGGAGGTAAAGATGAGTAATCAGGACGTTAGACGAGTTTCTTTTTATGATATCAAAAGTAGATATGCAAGCGGAAAGCTGAAATCAGAAGGCGTAGAACGATTCCTTTGTTTGGTTGAGCCAGAAGATGATTTTATGATGGTTCAGTTAGGTGTTTTTAAAGATATCTTGAGACCTTACGATTATTTCTAATAAAAAAGAGGGACTGTTGAGTCCCTCTTTTTTATTGATAGTATTTGTTTTTTATTTGACTTGAAAAATGAATACAGCAAAAGTATTGACCTGCTTGTTTTTTCTAGCTAGTGCCCAAGAATGGGGTTTTTTTGGTCATCGAAAGATCAATGAACTAGCTGTTTATACACTGCCTGTTGAGATGAAAGTTTTCTTCTCACCCAATCAGGCTTATTTTTCTAGACATGCAATAGATGCGGATAAACGGCGATATGCGAGTTCCTTTGAAGCTCCCCGTCATTACATCGATCTTGATCAGTATGGAAAAGTACCTTTTGATACCTTGAGTCGTGACTTCAGAACAGATTTAAGAAATCATTGTTTGTTTTTTTTGTCAAATAGGGATAGTGGAGTCATCGAAGCATTGCCTGATTCTATTTGTAAAACCCAGGAGTTTAAAAACTGGTTTGACACCTTAGCAATGGATTTTTATTATGAGGAGCAGTGGTTGGTGCCTTTGGATTCATCTTTTCGATTAGATACCACTAAGTATAGAATTCAGGTATTAGATAAATTCACGGAGCACGGCATTCTGCCCTATAATATACTTCGGGTCTATAGAAAGTTAATCTATGCATTCAAGAACCTAGATGCGACCGGAATCTGTCGCTATGGCTCAGATCTGGGGCATTACATCGG
>JBELIG010000155.1:0-7664 GCA_042091035.1 Sphingobacteriales bacterium
AATACTCGGAGATATGCAAAGCGACAAATGACCTGGTTAAGACGTGAATCAAAATACACACTCTTGCAAACGAATAATGACCAAACAATAGAAAAAGCGACTCAGGAAATATTAAAATATATTCGATAAATAAGTATATGTATTCATATATAATACTATATTTGGAATGTGCCTATGCACATGAAAACAATTTACAGTGTCGATAAATCTTATCGACAATAGAACAAGCCCTATTTATTAGGGCTTTTTTAATCTTAAAAAAGGTAGAATTCGTATAAGTTATGCAGTCAACTATGCTAAAATGATTAATTTGATATAGAATTATTCGAAACACTTAATCATTACATATGGACTTATTCTTTTATTTTCCGTTATTCCTAGTACTATTAATAGTTGCTTCTGGAATCTTTACTGTAAAACAGCAGTCTGCAGTTGTCATAGAACGCTTTGGTAAATTTCAAAGTATAAGAACAGCTGGCTTAAATTTTAAAATACCTGTATTTGACAAAAAATCCAGAGCCATTTCTCTAAAGATTAATCAATTGGATGTAAATGTCGAGACAAAAACAGCTGATGATGTATTTGTCGGCTTAAAGGTCTCTGTACAATTCGTAATCATCAAAGAAAAGGTCTATGATGCCTACTATCGTTTGGAAAATCCACGTGAACAGATTAATGCTTATGTATTCGATGTTATTCGTGCAGAGGTACCAAAGATGAAGCTCGATGATGTATTCATGAAGAAAGATGACGTTGCGAACGCCATAAAGCATGAAATTGAGGAAGCAATGTCCAACTATGGTTACAAGATTATCAAAGCTTTAGTAACTGACATTGACCCTGATGCGGAAGTAAAAAAATCAATGAATCACATTAATGCAGCAGAACGTCAAAAAGTAGCTGCTGAATACGAAGCTGAAGCTGAAAGAATTAGAATTGTAGCACGCGCAAAAGCAGAAGCTGAATCAAAAAGACTTCAAGGACAAGGTATTGCTGATCAAAGAAGAGAAATTGCAAGAGGTCTTGAGGAATCTGTTGAAGTACTTAACAAGGTTGGTATCAACTCTCAAGAGGCATCTGCGCTTATTGTTGTTACTCAGCACTATGACACCTTGCAATCAATGGGAGAAAATGTTAATTCTAATCTAGTCTTACTTCCAAATTCTCCTGCCTCAGGCTCGAATATGTTAAGTGAGATGGTTACCTCATTCACCGCTTCTCAAATGCTCGGTGAACAAATGAAAGAAGGCAACAAACTAAAAAGTAAAGAGAAGTAATAAAAAAAGCACCGAAGAATACTTCGGTGCTTTTTTATTAAAACCTGTTTTGGATAGCAGGTGGAACCGCCATCTTGTGAACCATCACTCCCACAGTTTTCATATCGAAATACGCCTCAGACATATACAGATAGCCTTCAAATGGACCAAGCTCTCCCCAAGAATTTTTTACTTTATAATATTTCCGCCCCATAGAATCTTCTACCTTACCTACGATATGCATCAAATGATCATCCGTTGTTTTATAGGTCATAAATTCATCTTGGCGCAGGCCTGCACTTACCCTAGTCTCTTTATAATCCTGAGGAATAGTTGAATCTGAAATATTAGAAAGAACTGCAAAACCTTCTTTTGCTCTAAAACCTGATTCTGAAACATCCCCATCCCAAGAAACAGTAAAGCCATTTTCCAAGGCATAATCAACTATTACCCTAAGATCACTAAGCTCAACATTCAAATAAGAACCATTTGAATAATTATCTGGAATTTCCAGAATAAAGGATGAATATACAGGATGATGCTTGAAAGAAGTGAATGAAACATAATTATCAGGATTCAGTCCATAGTAACTAGAAAAAGCACTTGCATCAACCTCTCTAGGTAATGCCCCAAGATGCTTATCTAGAATCTTATTGACTTGTATCATCCAAAATGGAGTCTTATCCTTAGACGATATTTCTGTATCCAAGTACTCCTTAAGTTCTTTTTCTAAATCAGTATGGTTATAAGGCTCATCTCCTGTACGACCTGGATAATTTTTCTCTGGAACAATTCCATGTTTAGCTATAACATTTATAACATCATGACTCAATGAGCCTTGGCTAAAGTTTGCCTTACCTTGTCGCAAATAATAATTCATAGCCTTATCAAAATAGATATGGCGAACGATATACATTTCAGAAAAATCGATCTCATCAAAACCCATTCTCAAAACCTCCGATTCTAAAAAAGAAATTGTAGAAAAAGACCAACAAGTTCCTGTATTCCCCTGACTTTTCACAACAGTGCAATTTAACTCCTTTGCATCCATCAACTGAATATCCTGAGCAGCTAGATCTGCGGAAAAGAAAACCAACAATAACAAAAAGCTAAAAATATTTTTCATAAGAATTTTTTCATTTCCAAAATATAATCAAAAGAATCAAGAGTCCATAAAAAAACCTCCCCCAGTCATAAGACTGGAAGGAGGTTATCCCAAAAACCGATTACATAGTATTGTTTAAATCCTTAAAAAGGATAGAACATTTATTTAATTATAACCATCTTCTTTGTCAAGGTAACATCGCCTGTTCTTAGTGTATAATAATACACTCCAGACTCTCCTAGTTCCTCTGAAGAAATGGCTAAGGTATTTAAACCAGCCTCCGCATCAATATCAAAAACTTTTACATCTTGACCAGCCATATTCACAAAGTTAAGTGAAACCTGTTCTGCTTTATCAAGTGAAAAATTAACTGTAGTAATACCTAAGAATGGATTTGGCTCATTCTGAAATAAAACTACTGAATTATCAGCGGATGTAAAGTTAAGAATTACATCAAATAATTCTGCATTTGTATTGTATGCTTCTGCTTTAGTATATGAAGAAGAGATGGAAAACACCTCATCTGTATTTATTGACTCATTTGCCTTAAAGCTTAAAGAAATCAAAGATCCCTCAGAAGAGAAATCAACATCAACAAAATCATTCCATGAAACAGTGATTGCTCCTTCTTCTAATTTTGTCAAACCGATATTTGAAGTTCCTAGCTTTGCATCATTCACAGCTAAAAATTCAACAGCCTTCGAGAAATTCAAGGTAAACTGGAATCCAGCAAGCAAATCCATTGCATTAAGGTCAAATGTGAATGTCTTACCAGCTTCAATTTCTCTACCTTCAGCATTGAAAGATACAGAACCAACTGAACGATCTTCTGAACTAACAAACGAATTTGTTTGAGCAGAACCATTCACGTCACCAACTTTAACAGCTACAAAATCAGCATCCAAGACATCCGTATCAACATTATTCATATTGATTACTTCAGGGAAGCCTGTAGACCAAGGATTTGCAGGAACAGGGAATGCATAATCAGCATCCACAAATCTCCACGATGTATTGTTCTGGAAGTTATCATCAATTTGAAGAATAACTCTACGAATAGCAACTAAATCTAATGTTGTTACTGCACCAGAGTTATTTGCATCTGCAGCAATCATCTTATATGGAGATTCCAATGGAGAAATCCCTAAAATATGCTGAGAAATAATAACAAGGTCATATGTAGTAACTCCATTTTCCGGATCAGTATCAAGAAGGGCAGATATTGAATAATCACCACCTTGATCAACTTCCATTTCGAACTGACCATTTACGTCAGAGTTAACTGTATTTAGACCAGCATTTACATCAATCATAGTATTCTCAACACCATTTCCTTCTTCAGTAGCAATTGTACCAGCTAATGTAATTACTGGAGATGTGCCACATACATCAAGATTATCTTGAACATCAACGATAACTTCACAGTAATCCGTAAGACCACCTTCATCAGTTACATGAACTTCAACAACCTGAAGTTCACCAACATCATCACAGTCAAACATCATAACAGGCAGTGTACCAGCTGCATCATAAGTGAATGAAACGATACCACCACAATTATCAAATGAACCAGCATCAAAATCAGCTGCAGGAACTTCTACCATTCCATTTTGCATGATTGTAATAACAAGTGCATCTACACAGAATGCTGTAGGAGCTTTATCCTCTACGATTACCGTTCTAGTGGTTGTACTTGCGTTTCCACAAGGATCGATTACAGTATATGTTAATTGGTAAGATCCAGCAGGCACGTCAGAATATGAACCGTCTGCCCCATAAGCTGAAAGATCTCCGTCATTTATAGTGATTGAATATACATCTGTATTACATCCACCTTCAATATTAATATCGTTAAGTTCAAGGTCTACATCACATCCTTCTGTAATCTGTGCAATAAAGTCATCTGCACTTACCACTGGAGCAACATCATCTTTAACTTTTACAGTCTGCGTGTAAGACATGTAATCTGAACCAGTTACATTATTTACAAGTCCTGGAGCCGATGCCACTAGTTCTTGGCTGTTTACAATATCATAAGTACACCAGTTGATCACTGTCCATTCGCGGAAAATCTTGAAACAAGCATCCTGACCAGGTACATTGAACTCTGTATCTTCATAAGCTACTGCAATCATTTCACATGCATCACCAGAAATAACTGGTGAACCAAAATCAAGTTCATCATAGTTACAATCTGCATCTACAGGTTGATCAAAATCTGCAGGGAATGAAACATTCCAATCAGATACATGATAAATTGAAATTGTCTGAGAACAACTTACAGGTCCATTATTACTAGCATCAGTAAGGGACCAAGTTCTTGTTATAGAACCTATACCACACTGATCAACAGTATAACTTACATCATAAGAATCTGTGTAGTCACAGTTGTCTCCTAAAATAGCTGCTCCAAATACATCAAGGACTGACCAATCAGCATTATCTAAGCCTGGAGCATAATCTGTATAATATGTATCACAATCAATTTCTTGATTTTCAGGACAAGCTGCATATGGATCTAGATTATCATTTATTAGAACCTGAACCATACATTCATTATAGTTACCGTAGCAATCATATGCTCTCAAAATAACCTGCTCATCTGTATCATTACAATCAAAAGTAACGGTTTCTCCAAATACAAAACCATCCATTCTTCTTACTTGCAGATAATCCAAACAACAATTATCATAAGTTCCATTATCAAAAGAGGATGCAAACACAACAGCTTCACCAGCTGAGTTTAGGTTAGCATCTGTTACCTCAAGACAAACCATTGTTGGTGTTTCTGTATCTACAACAGTTAATGTAATTTGTTCTGTTGATGCATTACCACATGCATCAACTGCATTGATAGTAATAACATGGTTGCCTAATTCAAGACCAGAACCTGGAATGAATCCACCTGCATTTCCATTTTCACCATTCGCATATTCTAATTCACCTGCTGGTGAGAACATTGTAATAGTAAATTCATTACAGTTATCTGTAACAATCGGTGCTTGTATGAAACCATTCGAAGTACAGCCATTACCATCTGTAGTAATCGTAATACTTGACGCATCAATTACTGGAGCTGTTTCATCAATTACTTCAATAATCTGAACAGAGATCTCTACATCATTTGTACAAAGATCTAGAACGATCCAAGTACGAAGTATTTTGAACCCTGATCCACATGCATCTACTACTTCATCCGTGTAGTCATAAGAATACTGGCAGTAAGTACCATCAAATCCTTGAGGCTGTCCAGTGAATACTGGGTTTGTCAAATCATTGTTCGCATCATAAGCAGCACAATCAATGGTTGTATCATCTGGGAAGTTAGCACCATCAGGTCTTACAATAGTAATTACTGTGGTACAAGTCTCAGATACATTACCTGAATTATCTGTAGCTGAATATGTTCTTGTTACAACAACACCGTCTGCACAATTTCCAGATGCATCTGTTGATTCAGATACAAGCTCAATACTTGGTGATGCATCGCAATTATCTGTAGCTGTTGCACCAAGAAGTACATTTATGTTTTGAGTACAAGGCACATTGTTATATGTAAAACAAGTAATCTCTGGAACGATTTTATCCTCTACAGTTATAGCACCCCAACAAGAATTACCTGTATCTGGATCTGTAACCATAACATCAAGTGTAGAACCGATCATATCACAATTAGCAATCTGACCATAGTTTGTACCATCGTTACCAAAAATCTCAACAATATAATCATCATAACATCCGTAAGGACCTCCTTCAAGGATTACGTCTGCATCTATATATCCTTCTCCATTTCCGTCTAATGAAACCTGTAAGTTATCGTTACATGCTAGCGTCGCAGACGGATTAGCATATTCGTTTACTGTTACATTGAAAGAACAAGAAGCTGTATTATTATTACCATCCGTAGCATCAAAGCTTAGATTGTATGTTCCGTAGTAGAAGTAATCTCCTGAAACAAGACCTGTAGCATCTGTTTGTACAATAGTCACATCAGTACCATCATAGCAATTATCAGTTGCAGTAACAACGAAGCTTACGATAGCTTCACATGCACCTGGATCAAGATTTATAACGATATCAGCAGGACACTCTATTACAGGTGCCTCATCATCAGCTATTGTAATTGTTACAGTTGTTTCTGAAGTAGGACAAGCTGAAGCAAATGCTGACATATCTAAATTAGGATTCAATGAACCACAAGAATTCTGAGCAGGAGCTGCCCAACCAGCATCTTCTAGTTGCAAAGAAAATCCAACAGGAGTATTGAATGTTTCTGTAACACCAATACTTGTTGATTCTATTCCTGCAGCAGGACCATTAGTACCTATCATTGTACCTTCGTAGGATAGAAACTGTAAAACCATACCCATATCATCCACAAGTGCCAAACCATCAGGTGCACCATTCTGAATCCCATTTGTTGGGTAGTCGTAACAAACAGTACCGAAACCTGAACCGTTTTCGTTCGGAATCGTTTCGACAAGGTTTCTAAAATCATATGTCGTAGCAGATGATCCGTTGTACAATACTAAAGTATACCCTGTAAGATCAGTCCCTGCTGAACCAGTAAGTTCGATCGACTCGCCGGTATCAGTACCTGCATTATCATAATGAATCTCTGAAATGAACGGTGTAATCTCACCGAATACAGCGTTCGTCACCTCATAAGTACCTTGGTCAGAAGCTACAGGATCGATAACACCAGTTAACTCCTCTATCACTAAACTAGGTCCACCAGACACTACCGTATATGAATAGAATCCATCTGTTCCTGTTATATGATCAGGAGTAACAAGAGATCCGTTAGGGCAGATTTCAGTTTCTGCATATGAAAATTCAGAATCAGGAAGGATATCGATTGATACCATTACTTCATCAGACACATCCGAACAAGAAGTTGATTGAGCAAATGTAGTCCATGTAAGCGTTACTGTAGTTCCATATTCTGTTGGATCAGCTGTGTAAATAGCATTGACAGAACTTGCATCATCAAATGACCCAAGACCACCAGTCCATTCTCCAGCAGCATTTGCAGTTGCAGAAAGTGTAATGATTTCATTCGAACAAACAGTTAATTCTACACCAGCATCTGCGGTAGAAGCTACATTAATGGTTACTTCAATACACTCTGTTGTATTGACATCACCACAAATAATACCTGCGTCTGCATCTGCCTGAGCATCCAAAGCATTAGTATACCCAAAGCCATTGAATGTAGCTAAGTCACCTTCGAACATCATACCAACTACACAATAAGTACCTGGAGCAACATTATCGAATGAACCAGTAAAAGGAGGAAGAAT
>JBELIG010000156.1:0-5855 GCA_042091035.1 Sphingobacteriales bacterium
TTGGAATATTGTATTCGTGTACCTGCTTTGATCAAAATCGACTCTCCTGCAGCTACAATAATCTCTTCCCCTTCATCAATGATAAATTTCTTTTGTCCTTTAAAAACAAATGTCACCTCATCGAATTCTGGAGTCTGATAGGGCTCTGACCAGCCCGAAGGAGCGATCATATGAGCAAGACTGAAATCTTTATCTTTTGTACTCGCCAAACCAAAGTGCTCTCGAATAGTCTTACCGTCGGTGGTTGGGACCACAAAAGGTTGTGTTTGCTTGAAGTATTTCATATAAGTAGTTATTTTTCTTTAACTGGAATCAGTGTTATAATATTTGCACAAGGTCTTTCACCAGCATGATCAAATATTCCATTATCACTTGGATAATTGACTACCCCCATTCCTCTAATCCACATAGTGGTGGAACCGCCCCCATCAAGGTTGAGTGCATCCACACAATCTATACTGCATGCAAAAATTTGAAGCTCTGCAATAGACATACCCTGTGCCTTAGTATTCCGACCATCTACCGTTACCAACTTCAATTGCCTATCATCAGTTGTACAAGCGAATGTTCTGGGATGTCTGTTTGTATTGAAGGAAACGGGCTCAATGTCTACTGTCTCTCCTTCCAAAAGTATCCAAGGACCGGAGACCATAATACCAGGATATAGCTCATCCTCATTGAATACGGTCCAATCCAAATCTTCCGGCGCCTTTATAAGTGTAACAAAACCATCTTGATCAATTGCTACAGCCCCACTATCCCAAAAGGTATATTTACTTGCTTTGCTATCGTGTACTGGATTTCCTGATGATTTCAAATACTTTACCCCTCCCCCATTTTTTATATCGAAAAAGGAACCGTTAATCGCTGCTATAGCCCCTACATCTGAAGCCATAACACTAGTCAATCTATTGGAATCTGCATACACTAATTTAAGGGCAAAATCACTAGTTGTTCCGTCCCAACTTAAAACGGTTACGGATTGCTTGGCCCCAAATAAATCATCCAATTGATGTTGACCAATATATAGCCCTTGGTCTATGGTGTCTTTATACCAATTCGTTTGCTTTAATAACTCAGGTACTTGCTGAGCTGATAGCAACTGAGCACAAAAAAGGAATCTCAAAAGGTATATATTTCTCAATTCGGATAGATTTATTAGGTGGATCGTTGGTATAAATTACAGGAAAAGTATCTTTTTTCTGATTAAATACTAATAAAATCAATCGATACACGTGATATAATCTATTATGGTCTAATCAATATTTATCCCAAGAAAATCTCATGCCTGCTTTATCCATTAAGAACGCATATTTATAAGCTATGTAATCAAAATCCGAGTAAGCACTGGTTCCTGATGTATGTCCTGCTCCACTTTGAAGATACATCATATACAATGACTCATTGCTAGCTTCCTCTTGTAATTTTGCCAAAAACTTATAGGAATTAAATGGTGGAACTCTGTCGTCTGATTCCTTAACCATAAGCATTAAATCAGCATACTTTTCTCCCTTGGTTATATTATGGTAAGGTGAATAAGCTAATATGTTTTCAAAATGATCCTTTTGATATATGTCGCCGAATTCTTTAATATTAGTATCCGTGTTACCCACCGTAAAGTTTCTAAATCGTATAACGTCTAATAAAGCTACCTCAGCAACTACTCCATTGAATAAGTCTGGCCGCTGTAACATTGCAGCAGTAACTAGCATGCCACCATGGGAGCCACCATTACTAACCAAATACTCTGGTGAGGTATATCCATTTTCTACTAGGTAGTCCGCTGCCGCAATAAAATCGTCGATACAATTTTGCTTGTTCAATCCACGGCCTTCTTTTGCCCAGGCTTCACCTTTCGCTCCGCCACCTCTTATTTGAGGGACTACATAGACCCCTCCTAGGCTCCACAATAAAGTCGCAATATCAAACTTAGGTTCCATTGTCATTCCATAACCTCCATATGCTTCTATCAAAGTCGGATTTTCACCATCTAACTTTAAGTCTTTAGAACAGGTTATATACATAGAAACTTCAGTACCATCAGAAGAGGTATAAGTCACATATCTAGTTTCCAACTCACCAGGTTGGTAAGGAACATTAAGCTTAACAATTGGCTCATATTCCAATGTGTTTAAATCCAATTCATATACAACTTCAGGTAAGGTGTATGATCTAGTCACAAACCGAGTTGTAGTTGCCGTGGTATCAGTCTCGTAAAGGCCATTTACAGAAGTACCAATAGGAAAATTTAAATACTTCAAGACTTCACCTGAATTATCTAATATAATTCCGAGTGTAACACCATCTTTGAAATACTTACAAATCAATTTGTCCTTACCCAATCGATTGACAGATTTTAAATAAAAATCAATTTCATTAATCAACTCTGATATATTTTTTGGGTTTTCTAAGTCAATAGCTAAAACTCGTCCATTTTTTGCCCCATACGTGGTTTTAACAATTAATTGGTTCCCAATTACAACCTCAGGAGTAATGAATATATCAGCTTCCTTTGGTAAGACAAGAAGATTTATAGGGAAAAAGGAATTTTCATTACTTGAAATAAATGATAGGACCGAATATTCCTTACCATTAGAACTCAACTCATGAACAAGGAAATGAGTATCATTAAACTCCAATATGGAGAAATAAAAATTATCGCTATCACTAAGATTCTCAAGAACATCCTTATCCATTTCTTGCATATTACCTAAAACATGTCTACATATCCTTTGACCACTCTTATATTCAATAAATTTATTGCCCTCACTTGGTGCATCGAACCTTTGATAATATAAGATTCTACCTTCCCAGATAAATGTACTCATCCATAAATGTTGTAGCGTCTCTGGAAAAACCGAACCTGTTTTTAGATCAAAAATTCTGGCAAACATCCAATCACTTCCGTTCTCCGAAAATGTAATCACTGCTAACTCTTCTTCCTCATTGACATCAATATGTTCTACCTTTATTTCAGTATCGAGATTGTCCGTCAGGTGTTTTATCTTAACCAATGGCTTAAAGGCCACCTTTCCGTTTTTCCTATAGCGTATATCCGGACTAACATCATAAGATTTATAATCAGCCTCGAACTCGTACTTATTTATTATTCCAGTTCTTTTTTTTAAAACTGATTTAAGGGTTTCAGTACTTTCCAGGCGATTATACATAAATCCGTATGCACGTTTAAAATCACGTACTTTAAATAGTTTACTTATTTGCTTCTTGGTAAATAAGGCTTGGTCTGATTTGAATTTATCAACTGAAGGATCTGATTGGCTTTCTAACCATTGGAATGAATCAGCTAAAATTTGATCAAAAAACGTTTCAGAAAATGTATCCCGTTTAGTTTCTGGATAATCATAAGTCTTTTGAGCAAGTAAAGACTGCGTGATGCCTATTAGCATCAAGATAGAGATTGTTCGTGTCATAGTTAATATAGGGTTAAACTATCTAATTTTTTCTGATACAAATTAAAGGAAAAGTCTTCAAATTCTCGAATACCTACTTGTACAAAACCTTGGGCCTCGTAATAACTGCACAAAACTGGATTAGCCGAATTACAATCCAATCGGAGCCATGGATAACCTAATGCTTTGGCTTGATTACGAACCTGCTCAATGACCTGCTGACCTATTCCTTGACCCGCATATTTTTCTAAAATGATCAAAGAATGGATATAAAGCGCCTCTTCTTTTTGTTCCCCCCAATACAAGAGATCTTTTGACATAATCCGAATGGCACCAAGGACTTCTTCTTTTTCGTTTACCACTAAAAAGAACTCTTTCGATTCAAATCCCTCCTTAATCCAAGTCAAATCTTCCTCTGAAGGGTCCATCCAATTTTGCCATTGATCTACACCCTTCTTTTGCAAACGCAAAGCGGACTGTCGAAGGAAATCCAGCACAAGCTTTAAATTGGTCTCAACTGCAGGTTTTAATCGAATTTTCATCCAACTAGGCATATTAATTAACTTACAAGGTTACTTATCCCACCAACCGCGTTGGTCGATATACCAAATCTTTACAGCATTCTTAAAGCGCTTGCGCATCAACTTAAAGCTATTTGCTCTTGGCTCCTGCTTCTTGTTCCAGTTAGTCTTATTATAATGTGGCAAACTCTTTTCAGGTTTAGGCTTATCCAAGAAAGGACAAAGTTTCTCCCAGCTCTCTCCTGCTGTAAAATCGATAATAATAAAATCATCCGGACGGTCTTTGAAATACGCCTTTACCTCTTCATTATGCTTTCGGTAAACAGCTATAGTGTTTTCCTTATCGTCCATTGGAAGCCCCTTGCCTCTTCCATAAATCCATTCATGGTGTGCACTTCGCAAATCACCGATATGTCGATTTACAGAGCGGTACCACTTTTCTTCATCCCTAAGGGTGAGTACAAACTTAGATCCAGGATATAAGCGATCCAAATCTTTATAAATATAGTACCATGGTGTATCTTGAATAGCATCATACTTTCTTAGGATTCGATCAATCTTCCCCCAATCCTTTTTCAGAATAGGCAACAATGCCCTAGGTGTAGAATCCTTGACCGTATATCCTAGTATCTTCAGCGACTCGCGCAGTGTGGATGTCCCAGTTTTTTGAAATCCAACGCCTATCACCAATGGTCTATTACTCATCTTCCTATTCTTTTACTGTAGTGCATTCAACAATGGCCGCAATATAGCACTTTTCATATTGAACGGATTAGGATCACTGTCTAATCACATAATTACTATTATCCTTGAAAACAAAATATTGCTCAGGCAAGGAATTATACTCAAAATCTCCCCAGGTTGCAGAGAACTTTGTTGAATATTGCTGGATATATGATTTTTCATCAACATTAGGGGTCAATATAATTGAGGCAGATTCCTGATCTCGATAAGTAGACAAGACCCATACTTCATAAGGAACTGCCCAGGTCATCATCAATGCCTCTTTGTCAGCTTCCTGTTCCTTTAGCAGCACTTTAGAATTTTCACCTGATTTAACCTCGTCAATCAAACCATACAGATAATCCACTCGCTCCTCATAAAAGTTATGCGTGTAATAGATATCTGCTAAGCGGATAGCTACTACCAAGATAAATGCATAAGCAGCATAAGTCATTTTGAGCTTAGGCATTAAATCATATACCAGTGGGAAAGCTACAAATATGGTCAGAGGCAAATACAAATTTTCCAGATAAAATTGATGTTCCCCACCCGGATAAGACATATTGACCAATAGCAGGTAAGCAATGAAAAATCCTCCGCTGAGTAGCAATTCAAACCAACGCTTGTAGTTAATATAAAACAAAGCAATGGCCATTGCTCCAATTATCAGAAAATAATAATCATTGATCACGTATCGCACAAAGTTGTAGTTTGACTGGTGCATAAAATAGTTCGGGAAAAAAGTCAACAGATTCAAAGCACTTCCACCTGCCTGCGTATCATAGGCTGTGCTAAAGAAAATGGTCTTAATCCCTAGTAAAGCAATAAACACTCCCATGTTCATCCCGTAATATTTGCGATTGATCGTATCGCGGTACATGTAGAATACATATAAGAAAACAGCCGGAATGAAAATTACCGGATGCGCAAAAACCAAAACAAGCAGCAGGACCTGTATGACACCCTGCAAAACATAGTACTTAATATCTCGCTCTTCTACTTTTAGGTAATACTCTATTAATCCAAAATAAAGGATCAGCATAGGTAATCCCTGCTGAAGTTCTGACTGTGCCCAGAAAAAAGTATGGGTGACCATTAGGACGTTCAACAAGACCATTATCACTCCATAGCGCCAAGACTTAAGCACAAAGGCAAGGATAATAAAACAGGTAAAATTCAAAATAATAAATGAGGCAGAATA
>JBELIG010000156.1:5955-7631 GCA_042091035.1 Sphingobacteriales bacterium
AGTCTTCAAAAACATGTTTAGCATAATTATATCCTAAACGATCGTAATCTTCTCGAACATCCTGCAACCTAACTTTAAAATCTTCAAAATCCTTATTCGCTGTATCCGTCCATAAAGCTTCTGAAAGCGCAGTCATTCTTGGCAACAGCATATACTCTGCATGGGATTCTGTTGCGATATATTCTGTCCATAGGTTGGCCTGTCCACCAAGAATATACTTTGCCTTTTCTGCATCCAATTCTGCTGGCATAGGATCAAAAGCATATACTTTTTCTACAGGTAAAAAACCACCAATTGCTAAAGGCTCCTTATCGCGGTCCTCTGATTGGTAATAATCAAAGTAGCAATGGGAAGTTGGAGACATCACAACCGTGTGTTCCTCCTCTGCTGCTGCTATACCTCCTTGCGTACCCCTCCAAGACATCACACTGGCATTAGGGGCTAGTCCACCTTCCAATATTTCATCCCAACCTATGATATTCTTTCCTTTGGAATTAACGAACTTCTCTATACGCTTAATAAAATAACTTTGTAGTTCATGCTCATCTTTCAAGCCTTCATTTTTTATGCGTTCCTGACAAGCCGGAGATCGTTCCCAATTACCTTTTGGACATTCATCTCCACCAATATGAATTAGAGCAGATGGGAACAAGTCCATAACTTCCGTCAAGACATCCTCCAAAAACAAAAAGGTAGTCTCCTGACCAGCACAATACACGTCATCAAAGACCCCCCAAGTTTCCTGAACAACCTTTGTGATCCCTGCATCCTGAATAGACCTTGAAGATTTAGACATCATATTATTCCCAATAATTGTATTCTCTTCTGGAAAACTACTCAACCAAGGATAAGCTGCAATTGCAGCACTGCTATGCCCTGGCATCTCAATTTCAGGGATTACCTCAATATGCCTTTCCTTAGCATAGGCAACAATATCCCTTATCTCATCCTGTGTATAAAAGCCACCATATTTTTCATTATCGTTTGTCTCTCCAGGATGGTGACCTACAATCGTACCATTTCGATATCCGCCCACCTCAGTGAGTCCAGGGTATTTTTTGATCTCTATTCTCCAGCCTTGATCTTCTGTCAAATGCCAATGAAAGGTGTTCAACTTATGCATGGCCATAACATCAAGATATCGCTTCACGAATTCTACCGAAAAGAAATGGCGACAAACATCTAGATGCATTCCTCTATAAGCATAATTAGGTTGATCTTTAATACGTACTGCAGGCACTCCAAAAATAGCAGAATCATCAAGGGGATATTCCCCCAACAATTGCAGTAAGCTTTGAATACCATAGAAAACACCTTGGGCTTGCTGCCCGCGAATTAGAATCCTAGAAGGAGTTACCTCCATACTATAGCCTTCTTTGGCTTCAATAGAAGGGTCTATTAAAAGCTGGATAGATCCCTTTGAGGCTTCTTCAAAGCCAAGGCCAGTTCGCTCACCAAGCATTTTTATTAGGTAAGATGATTCATTCTGCAAACCTTCAGAGGCTGAAATCTTGCATCCGTTTTTCAATTCAAAAAGCCCATCTGCAATTTCCAGGGCATCAGGTTTTGGGACTAGAGCATAGTCATCATCTAGATTCTTATGCGTCTTAAATTCATTTGAGCATGCACTGAGTAAAAAAAGTGCAGCAATAAAAACAAGTATCTGTTTCATTCGA
>JBELIG010000157.1:0-7612 GCA_042091035.1 Sphingobacteriales bacterium
TTTAGAAATTTATATAATTAAATAATATATAAATAAAGGGATTGAGAATTTCTGTCAAAAACATGCAAATTGTGTCATCCTAAATCAAATTTCTTTTGATTTTCGAACTTGTTGAAGTGATAAATTGAATATGATATCGGATTATAATGAATTAATCGAGGCTAGCCATCCTTTTTTGGATACGCTATTTGAATGCTTGGCAAGTTCAGGCCTAGAGCTGGATGATCTTCAAATGGATCATATTTGTTATAGAGTTGAGCAGCTCGAAGAATATGTAAAGGTGAAGGATTTGATTAATGCGCATGGAATGCTTTTGACTGAAAGCAATATCAATGGACGATCAATTGCTTGTTTTAAGTTAGATGATCCTATTTTATTCAGGTCTTATGAATTATCTGTTCTTGAACTTCCTTCTCCTAAATTGACTCGTCCTTATAAATCGGGTTATGAGCATGTAGAATTTGTAGTCAATTGCTCACTGGAGGAGTTTATAGAATCTTACCCAAACATTAATTGGGATTTGAGTGGTATGAAAAAATCCATCAATAGAGATGTTCGAATTCGGTTTGATGGAGATTTTTCTGTTAAGTTTCATGAGCAATCTTTGGAGGCAGTGATAAAAATCGAAAAGAATCAGGTCTGATTTTCTTTTAAAGAATTGTTTACTAGGAATAGATTTACCTTTCTAGTTGTAAATAAAGTATAGCTTTGTGGAAATTACATGCACCTAATGAAGATAAAGGAAACATTACACGAGCGTAACAAACATAGATCAGGCTATGATCTTGATCATCTGATTAAGGCAGTTCCTGGCCTTAAGGCCTATATTAAAGAAACTCCTACAGGTAAAAAAAGTCTTGATTGGGCAGATCCTGATGCTGTTTTTTTACTCAATAAGGCTATCCTGTTAAGTTATTATAAGCTTGATAACTGGTCAATTCCTAAGGGTTTTCTTTGTCCTCCTGTTCCGGGAAGAGCTGATTATATACATTATCTCGCTGATCTTTTGGCTTCTGTAAATGAAGACAAAATACCGCAGGGGAAATCAATTCGGGTGTTGGACCTAGGTGTCGGTGCAAATTGTATTTTTCCTATAATTGGAGTGGCTGAATATGGATGGAAGTTTGTAGGTGCTGATATTAATTCCGCAGCACTTAAATCTGCAAAAGGTATAGCTGCATTTAATAAGAGCTTGCAAAAGAATGTAGAGATCCGTTTACAAAAGGATGCAGGAAGTTACTTGCACAACATCATCCGACCAAATGACTTTTTTGACGCGCTGGTATGTAATCCGCCGTTCTATAAAGATCAGGAAGAGGCTAATAAACATGCAATGCGTAAGTTGAATAACTTAGGTAAACGTTCTGGACAATCCAAGGTGCTTAATTTTGGAGGTGAGACGCATGAACTGATAGCTGAGAAAGGTGAATTGGGATTCGTGAGTGGTCTTATTGAAGAGTCTGCCCAGTTTCCTACTCGTGTATTTTGGTATACTACCTTGGTATCAAGTGGAAAATATTTAAGTCAATTGTACAAGTTGCTGAAGGATAAAAAGGTTTACGATTATCAAACAATAGAAATGAAGCAAGGCAATAAATCTTCAAGGATTTTAGCCTGGACTTTCCTTAGGCCAAAAGAGCAAAAAAAGTGGAATTTTGGTAGCTAATTGTCTCTAAATAGAAAAAAACTAAAAGGAATAGAAACATTCAGTTTTTTATTATAAATAATTACGCTAATTTAATATCGGTAAAACCCAAAAGAAAGGATTTAAAATGGTTTCGCAGGTGTACCCCTTTTAAGTTTCATCTAGTTTAGCCTTTAATCTTTAACTAAAGTCGTTATTGAGAAAGAATTAGCAATCTAAGTCTAAACATCGAAACCATTTCCTTTATTTGGGAATTGTCTTAAATTCTGACTGCTTCTCTTTTTTCTGAGGATCATCAACCTAGCTTTAACAGTTCTTATGACCGTATTTTCGTCAAAACTGTCATTGCTCAACACACTTGGTTTCTGATAATATCTACTTGAATTATCACTCTTCCAGAATCCTATGAAATCTAAATTCTTGATTTTTTTTCCCATTAAATAAGAAATTTTCTAAACTGAAATTATTGGTTAATAATTAAGTGCGTTTGAGATAGCTTTCGGTTTAGTTTTTAAAGATCAAGGTAAGATTGTACTCTATTTAGAGAACAACTTCTAAACAGAACAGCAATTGTATTAATTCCTCAAATGAGAATTTTGTCAAAAAATGTAAGGAGGATTCCAATTTTTTTTAACTCCATTATTCCTACATTTGTGCTGATGAGAGAGGAAAAAAATACAGTTATGCAGCTTGATAAGCGATTGGTCTATGGAGTTTTTGGGCTTATCCTTTTTATGTTATTAGTGAATAATGGACTTTCATTATGGGATCAAGACGAGGCTGCTTATGCTGGTTTTGGTAAGCGGATGCTCGAACAAGGTGATTGGTTGATACCGGATTTTCCTTGGTCAGATGTTCATCGCAAAACACCTTTTCATTTTTGGAATATCAGCCTTTCCTATACGCTATTTGGGATTAGTGAATTTACGATGCGCCTTTCATCTGTTGCATACACCTTTGGCACAATGCTTTTGATATTCTTTGCCTTGCGTCAATATATAGGGGAGCGAATTGCACTAACAGCTTCTGTTGTGTTGGCTGCTTCTTTTTTAGTACCCTCTCTAGCTAAGGTTGCAGTTACTGACGCAACTCTTCTATTCTTTTCTACACTCTGCGCAATCTCTATTGTCAAAGTTATAATTGACTTTAAATGGAAGTGGGTTCTTATATTTTGGCTATCATTTGCAATTGCCTTATTAACGAAAGGTCCTCCAATTATAATATTTACAGGAGGGATGGCAGGCTTGGTTTTGATCCTGTCGCCTAAACGTTGGAATTTACTTCATTTTCACCCTTGGTTTGGTATTCCATTGGCTTGTTTGCCTTTATATCTTTGGGGCAGAGCCACAGTAGATGTAGATGGAGGTGTTTTTATAAGTTGGATGTACGATTGGTATGTACTCAAACGGATAAGTGGTTCCGTATTTGGACAGACTGGCCCTCCTGGGACGCACTTGTTGGGTATGATCTTGTTTTTTCTGCCTTTTACCCTCTTTATTCCTAAAGTTTTTAGAGACTTATTACATCGGTTTAAAGAACGAACAGGCGTTTATTTCTTGATTACTATTTGGTTTATTGCAGGTTGGTTGATTTATGAGTTTTCGGCCTCAAAACTTCCTGCATATGTAATTGTAGCACATGTTCCGTTTTCTATATTAATAGCTAAGGCATTGGTCGATTTGGATCTTTCAAAACAACTATCCTCTGTTCGTTGGCGCAATATGCTGACTGTCTTTGTATTTTTTATTTTCATTGCAATATCTGTATTCCCTTTTATGATTTCGTGGGCTGCTTCACTTCGAACAGCACTTCTTATTATTTGCCCTTTATTTTTGGGATTTCATATTTATAACCTTTGGAACAAAAGAGGTTTTAAGGTCAGTTGGTTCTTAGGTGCTTGGCTGATGTTTCAGGTGGTCTCTTGGACCTTTGTTTATCCAATTGTAGATGATTATAAAAATACTACAAAGGAATTGGCGGAGGATCTTTGCTCTATTCTAAAATCAGAAACAAGGGTATATGTGGCAAATCCACAAGGTCGTCCACCAAGCTTATTCTTTTATCTGGAATCTTGCTTTGAGACTGTTGAAGAGGAGTTTAGACTTGGGACCCTACAGGATGCTTATGAGTCGGATGATCCGGCAGTGCTCATATTAAAGGATCATCAATTGGAGAATTTTGAATTGAAATATGGTCAATTAGAATATCTTATTTACGAGGCAAGTCTTTCAGATCGGAAGCATCCGACCCTCTATTATATTATATATAATTATTCTGCTAAATTATAATTCTATATTGTTGAGTGTTGAATATTCTAAGGAAATCATTAGCTTAGAAAAGCAACAATAATATCAACAAACATGAAATTCAATCTTAACTACGGCTCCTTCTTAGTTTCTTTATTTTGTTTAAATCTGATTTCCTTCAACAGCCTTGCACAGGATTTGAGGATAGAACCACCTAATTGGTGGCATGGGATGAACCATACTGAGTTGCAGCTTTTGGTGCATGGTGATGGAATAGGCCAAGCAAGTGCAGCACTTGTCGATCCGTCAAGTATAGGTGTTGAGCTGAAATCCATAGATCAAGCGGATAGTCCAAATTATTTATTCTTGAATTTAGATCTTTCAAAGCTCAAAAAATCGGGAACGATAGAACTTGTTTTCAATTTTCCAGGAAAAGAGCGAGCTACTCGAATCAATTATCAGTTCGATCAACGAAAGCAAGCGCCCCTATCTCTCAACGGTTTCAATACATCAGATGTAATTTATTTAATAACTCCAGACCGTTTTTCGAATGGTAATCCCGATAATGATGTAGTTTTCGGAATGCGTGAGTCCTATGTTGGCACCGGTGAAGATGACCGACATGGTGGTGATTTACAAGGTATTTTAGACCATCTGGATTACTTGAGGGATTTAGGCGTAACTACAATTTGGCCAAGCCCATTGTTAGAAAATAATATGCCTAAATATTCTTACCACGGCTATGCTATTACAGATTACTACAAGGTGGACCCTAGGTTCGGAGATAATACAAGTTATCGTTTACTTGCGGATGAGCTTAGGAAAAGAGATATGAAACTGGTGTTCGATGGTGTTGTGAATCACTGTGGGAAGCATCACTGGTGGATGAAAGACTTGCCTTTTAAGGATTGGATCAATAACAAAGGAAAGTTTAAAGGTACCACTCATCGAAGAACTATTCATCAGGATCCTTATGCCTCAGCGATAGATAGCAAAGAAATGCTAGAAGGTTGGTTCGTGGAAGATATGCCTGACCTCAATCAGCGCAATCCTTATATGGCACAGTATCTTATTCAAAACTCCATTTGGTGGATAGAATACCTGGGACTTAGTGGTATTAGACAGGATACTTACCCCTATGCTTTTGCTGAATTTCTTTCAGAGTGGACATGCAGAATTATGGACGAATACCCCAATTTTAGTATTGTAGGCGAGGAATGGTCTTATAATCCTCTAGTGGTAGCTTATTGGCAAAAGGGAAAAACAGAGGGCTTAGGAACTTGCTTGAGTGCTGTAATGGATTTCCCTATGCAGGAGAAAGTTGTATCGTCTATTCAAGAGGAAGAATCTTGGGATAAAGGCTTAATCAAGATGTATGAGGGATTGGCTAATGATTTTGTATATGAAGATCCAAGTAATTTGCTGGTTTTTTTAGATAACCATGATATGGATCGCATCTATACACAGTTTGAAAAGTCTTCCGAAAAGTTAAAGATGGCACTGGTCTATATCGCAACTATCAGAGGTATTCCACAGCTGTATTATGGTACAGAAATTCTTGCAGATAATACTGTAAAAAGAGGTAGCCATGGGATGATACGAAGTAATTTCCCGGGTGGTTTCCCAGGTGATTCAGCAAGTGCTAAAGATCAAAAAGGTCTCAGCAATAATCAGGAGGAGATACTAGCTTTTACAAAAGCTTTACTAGGCTGGAGAAAAGATAATGTAGTAATTCACAAGGGAAAACTTATGCACTTTACACCAAAGGATGGTGTCTACGTTTATTTTAGATATACAGATGAACAAAAAATCATGGTTGTATTGAATAAAGGGAAAGAAAAGGCATTGGAACTTGCTCCTTATGCTGAAATGTTAAACGCACATCGGCAAATGCGAAAAGTCTTTGGTGGAGATTGGGAAATTGCTCCTTCTTCGATAATTGTTCCGGAGGGAGCAAGTATTTTTGAGTTCAAATAGAAGACTAATAAACAATGCGAGTGAAAGGCTTTTCATTGTAGTAAAAAAACTATGAAAAGCCTTTTACTATTTCTGTGTTTGCCCTTCACGGTTGTTTGTCAAATTATTAGTCCCCTTATTTATGCTGATGATTCATATCCTGTAGGGATCGTTTCCGACCTTACCGTATTAAATAATGCCACCTACGCATGTCAAATCTCCGGAGACTCCTTTGGTGCTTGTGCAACAATATCCCTGAGTAAATTTAATGCCCAAGATTCACTCATCCTTAGCAATCAATACACAACACCATTTGGGTCCATTACTGGAGCTTTTTTATTGAAAATGGATCAAGTAATTTATTTACTAGCATCTTATTATAACACGGCGAGTCAAAATGGAGGCCTATTTTGGGTTGCACTAAGTCCTGAATTAGAACTTGAAGAATTCCAAACCTATGATTTAGGTAATGCCTATGTGGACCGAATGGCTTACGATTTCAATGATGGAATTTTTGTATTAGGGGGGACAGTCGCAAGCTCTCCATTTGAACACAGACCTTTCTCACTTTTTTTAGATGCCCAAATGGACTTTATTGGTTTTAAGACAAATCAAACTGATGCCTATTCTGTAGAGTCTATTTTATTGTTTGATGATTTCTATTTGTTGCTGGGTGGGGGCATTTGGAAGTATAACATGGAGCATGAGTTAATAGCCAGTATTTTATTTGAATCACCAAATGAGATTGCCAAGACAAAAGCTGTCAAATTGGATGCTTCCCATTTTGTAAGTTTAAGGAGGTCTTTTATTTGGGATTCTGGCCTATGGCAGCTGACATTGGAAAAATGGAATGTAGAATTAAATCAACTAAATAAAACTAGCCTTGATGCTGCAATGGGGGTAGAGGATCTAAACCGATACAGATCTCTTGGAGTTGATGAAACAGGTTCGGTATTAGTTTCAGCGCATGCTTATGTCAATAAAATTGGATTTCCTTCCGCTGAGGGACCCTCTGCATTATTGTATTGGAAACTCAACTCTGGTTTTCAGGTAAGTAAAGCTTGGAGTATTCAGTTGAAAGAATTTCATTACCCTTATAATGCTTTCTTTTTAGAAAATAGCTTATTGATCGGGGGTTTTATGAATTCTAAAAAATATGGACTTTCACCTTTCCTATTTCGCATGTCCACAAGGCCTAAACTGCCAATATTGGACCTTGGACCTTTAGAGGAGATGGATTTTTCCACTAAGATTTTTTAACTTCATCCCTGTTCACTTGTTCTCAGATTATTCTAATTGTTCAATGAATTAAAGAAGCGCATTGCACTTTAGATTTGAAAACAAATTATTTTAAGTGGATAATTGAAACTTCATGCAGTGGATTGAAATATTGGCTACACTAGCTGGATTATTTTGTGTTTACTTTAGTATAAAGCAAAACATATTAACTTGGGTGTTTGGATTCGTTCAGGTGACTCTCTATACCTTTGTCTTTTATAAAGCGGGATTGTATAGTGATCTTGGGCTGCATGTGTTTTATATGTTTATTCAGTTTTATGGATTTTATGCTTGGAACAAGGACGCTGGTACTGATTTAGCGCTGAAGCCTAGTAGTATTGGTGTGTGGTTATATTTATGGATTCCGATTGCTGTACTTGGTAGTTTAGGACTTGGATATTTAATGAGTCTATATACCGGAGCATCTATGCCATTTCCGGATGCCTTTACAACAACAGCTTCAATAATTGCTCAATTTATGATGATA
>JBELIG010000158.1:0-7593 GCA_042091035.1 Sphingobacteriales bacterium
CTAGTCAAATAATCTATTTAGGTACAAAGTCAAAGGGTATTTGGATATTTGATCCTTCTACGGGAGCTGTAGTTGAATCTGCGTTTAATAAAACATATTCTAGTTTTTCAAATCGCCGCATAAATGTTATTGCTACTAGCTTAGATACAGAAGTTTTTGTAGGGACTGACAAAGGTATATTTTACTTCAAGGGGGATAAACTGGTTCGTATTTTTGATTCGAAAGAGCAAGGTGTTCCCAATAATTTTATAAATGGTTTAATGGTTGAGGAGGACCGTTATTTATGGTTTTCAACCGATAATGGCTTGGGAGGGATAGATCTTGAAACAAGAAGGTCCTTTGAAATAAATCAGAATATGATTCCTTTTTCAGAGTTCAACAGGATTTCGTTTGCTTCCTTAAAAGATGGTTCTTTCATGTTTGGGGGCCTGAATGGCATGGTGCGATTTCATCCAAGTAAGGTGAGGAATAAATTAGAGGCTTTGCCTAAAGCAAAGATTATGATTACTGAAATTCAAAAATATAATGGTCGTTTAGATAGTCTAGAGATCTTCAATGAGCAGTTTGTTTCAGGAGATACACTGAGAGTGGCTTACTTTGATGCTTTTTTTCAAATCTATTTTACTTCAAGTGCTTACGAAAATCCAAAGAAAAACTCATTTAGATATAAGCTAGAGGGCTACGATAAGGAATGGATTTCCTCCTTTGAGTTTCCATCCGTTCGATATAATTTTGTTCCTGCAGGAACCTATACTTTTCTGGTTGAGGGAGATGCTTATGGGGCACAAGAAGAAATACTGCCCTTAGAGTTAAATATAATTATTGAGCAGGCTTTCTTTCGGGAGCTTTGGTTCATTGTGTTAGCTGTTTTTTTAGTAATTGCATGTATTGTTGTTTTACTTTGGTGGAGGATCAAAACAATCAATAAGCGTGCAGAGATGCTTGAGATAAAGGTTGATGTTCGGACTAAAGAACTACAGCAAGAAAAGCAGAAGTCAGAAGACCTCTTACTGAACATACTTCCTTACGAGGTAGCTGAAGAATTGAAAGAACATGGGACTACTATAGCAAAAAAGTATAGCGAGGTAACCGTCTTATTTACTGATTTTAAAGGCTTCACAAAGATAGCGACTAATACAGAGCCAGAGGCATTGGTTTCTGAGATTGATTATTGTTTTAGAGCATTTGATGAAATCATTACTCGCTATAGTCTTGAGAAGATCAAAACAATCGGTGATGCCTATCTATGCGTAGGGGGTATTGACGATATGCAAGATTCACAAGCCCGTCAAGTCATAATGGCTGCTCTAGATATCCAATTGTTTATGGAAAAACGAAAGGAGGAGCGGCAAGCTCAAGGTGCCTTTTATTTTGAGATACGCTTGGGTATTCATACTGGACCTATTGTTGCAGGTATTGTAGGTCTAAAGAAATTTGCATTTGATATATGGGGCGATACGGTGAATACCGCTTCTCATATTGAATCTAGTTCTGAGGTTGGCTGTATAAATATTTCAAGGGAAACCTTTGATCTGATTGAATCAGATTTTGATTGTACGTATCGAGGGAAAGTGGAGATGAAAAATAAAGAACCCATTGATATGTTCTTTGTGGATCAGATTAAGAAGGATTCTACTCTATTGAATATTTATGTGAAAGAAGCCCTTGCTGAAGAATTTAATTAGACTTCATTTCCTATCTTTGGCTTATCAATAAATTTAAAAAGCAGAGATGAGACAATTTCTGGGACGCATTCTTCCTAAGTCAATTTCATTCAACTCAGGCTTCATTTCTGTTTTGGCAGTAAGTTGTTTGCTCGCTTGCCTGGCGGGTATGCTCATGGATGAGTTTATTGTGTTTGCATTACCTGCAGCCTTATTGATTTTGTATATAAGTGTGGTTGACTTTAGAAAATTATTTTACCTGCTTTTCTTTATGATTCCGTTTACTACGGAGGTAGAGTTGCCGGGTGGTTTACAACTTGATTTACCAGGAGAGCCACTTACTATAGGGCTTATGTTGATCTATGTGGTATACCTACTTTTCAATGCTAAGTCAATATCTAAGGATTTTTTTACGCATCCGATTACTAAGGTTCTTTTTGTCCATTTTTTATGGATTGCAGTTACAACACTGATATCCAATGATTTGCTAATCTCCTCCAAGTTTTTGTTAGCAAAGACATGGTATGTCATCACTTTTTATATGCTTGCGGCACATGTTCTACAAGGTAAAAAAGAGATTAAATTATTCTTCTGGGGCATCTTTCTAGCCATCCTACTTACAATTGTTGTGATCACACTAAGGCATGCAATGGTTGGGTTTCGATTTGATATGATCAATAAAGTAGTTGGACCTTTTTACAGGAATAAAGTTGCCTATGCTTCCATACTTTCTGTATTTCTTCCATTAGTTGTATTTATT
Source organism: Sphingobacteriales bacterium (assembly GCA_042091035.1). Classification (GTDB taxonomy): domain Bacteria; phylum Bacteroidota; class Bacteroidia; order Chitinophagales; family Saprospiraceae; genus AM-2324. The sequence continues at coordinate 2,425 of JBELIG010000158.1, forward strand.
CGTGCGGATTATAGAAAATGGCATTGGAAGCGTATGCTTTGTACTTTAGGTATCCTTGCTTTTTTGGTAGGTATTTATTTGACGTATACACGCACCGCTTACCTCTGTGTAGCTATTGCATTTGGTGCTTACTTTATAGTAAAATACCGGCTTACAAAATTGACATTAGGTACAGGTTCCGCCTTAGCAGTGCTGGCACTTGTTGTTCTATTAGTAGGCAATACCTACCTTGATTTTGCACCAGAATATAAGAAGACAGTTGCGCATAAGGACTTTGATAGTCTTATTTCTGCTACTGCAAAAGGTCAGGATGTTTCCACGATGGAACGAGTTTACCGTTGGGTAGCCGCATTTCAGATGATTGGAGAGAAGCCAGTTCTTGGTTTTGGCCCGGGAACATTTTACTCGCTGTACAAAAACTACGCAGTCAGTTCCTTTTCTACCTATGTTTCGGATAATCCTGAAAAATCCGGGGTGCATTGTTATTATTTGATGACTGCCGTCGAACAGGGTTTGATTGGTCTTTTGATCTTTCTTTTGTTGTGTTTTGTAGTCATGCTAAAAGGAGAAGAAGTTTATCATCGAAAAGATCTTGACCCTTTTACAAAACGAATTGTTATGGCAGCAACGCTTGGTTTTATCTGTATTGCCGCAATCAACATAGTCAACGATATGGTAGAAACAGATAAAGTAGGAAGTTTCTTCTTTGTCTATATGGCGCTGATTGTAAATATTGACATTAAAAGTAAACAGCAGCGATTAGAAGGGGAGGAGGATTAAGTTCTCGGAATCCATCATTGAGGATAGTTGATTCTTATCTTCAAGATTGATCGAATGACCTACATTTCCTTCAGCATCCATTAAGTGTAATTTATACACATCTTCAATTTCTGAGATTAGCTCTACTAAACCATCTTGTGGTTTTGCTTTTATGTATTCAAAAATGATGATTGGCTTCACCTTCGATGATTTCGAAAGCCCTTGGAGTACTTTTGTTTCAGCTCCTTCAACATCAATTTTTATGACCTTTGGTTGTATTTTTTGTTCTGTAATTAAAGTGTCCAGGCTGTACATCTTTACAGCTGTCTTTTCAACAGGAATATTTTTATTCCATTCGTCATTATTGTATTGATCTCCTTCTATGGTGTTGTACTCTGAATAGATTAAAGGATAATCATAAAAGGTAATTTCACCATCTGTATCACCTGCAGCTCCATGAATCGAGAGGTTTTGGGTGTTTTGACCCATATTTTTTTTAAGGATCTGGAACATATGTTTACTAGCTTCTAGACTAATCACTTTTCCTTCTGGTCCAACCAAGTTTGCCGCTAAAAGGGAAAAGTAACCAAAGTGCGCTCCTATATCTAAGAATTGCATACCAGGCTCTAAATGACGTATAAGGAATTTTGCTAAGCGGATCTCTGATGGATGTGTTTTTGCACCGATTAAATACAGATCACTTCCAGCTGGCAGTTTTACTAGCATTTGCTGACCAAAGAAAAGGGCAGTTTTAGTCAACTTACCTTTCTTTAGCAAAGGGTATACTACTCTTTTATACCACTGAAAACTTAGGTAGTTTAGTCCTGAGGCAAAAAACCTATTTGTGATAGGACCTTCTGCCAATGCTTCAGCAAGATCTAGTTTGTCAATCAGTACTTGTCGGTTCATATGGGACAAAATTAAGAATAGAAATCAATTATGGGGTCTTTTTACGTTTGAGTTTGATCTTTTTCATTCGCGGGCCTATAAATGCGGTGCGTTCTGAAGCAATTAAAGCAGTTTCTGCATCGATCCAATCCACGGATTCATATTGACCAAGGAAGAAGAGTGGCCCAATACGGTAAGGGGTTCTTGTTCCAGAATAAACGGCTCCTGCTTCGTAATTACTAAAACGGAAAAGGCGTGTGGTAGAATAGGGTATAAAACCAAATAGCATTTTGTAGTTGTATGCAACTATCAGGCACTCTGTTCCGTCCTCATTGAATGCTGCTCCCGTCACCACAAGCTTGGGCAAGAGGATACTATCCTGCAATATAGCTTTAGGTTTTTCCTGTAGAAGGTCTAAGGTATAGTGCTTGCTATAATAGTTGCCTTTTTGAACCTTGTTTTTTGAGAACAAGTGTAAAGTATTGTTTGAATAGGCCAAAGCTTCAAGGTCATAGTTCATCCAAGCCTTTTGAGGATTGAAAATCTTTTGATCAGGCAGATCAAAGAAAATGGAGTCTATTACTTCATTTTTGTGCAGTCGGTAGATGACCAAGTCTTGTCTGCAATTACAATTATTACCAAAGTCTGCAATGAAAAGATCTTCTTTATCGGATGCTAAAGCTTCCCAATCTTTATTTTCGATCCCGTTTATTAGTTTCTTATTCAGGAGTTGTCCTTTACTATTTAGAGTATATAGCTGAGCCTTATCTCCACTATCATTGATCATAAGGATAGAGTCCTCGTTGACCACAACAAGACCAGATACCTCATTGACTGCATTCGGAAGAGTTGTTCTTCTTTTGAATTCTTTTTGAGCAACTAGATCTATTGTGAATAATAGGCTTACTAGGATTAAGCTAAATGTTCTCATGCTGGATATTTAAGTGCGATATCTAATTGGGCAAGATGGTGCCTACCATGCCAAGCATTTATGACAAGCAGATCTTCGATTGTAAAGGTTCTGTTTGGTTCAGGGTTGAATAAGGTCGTCTCTTTTCTTTTCGATGGACTTAAAGTACCAAGAAGATGACCCATTTTTTTTTGTATACCTTTTAGCATTAATATAGAATATGCTGGATCAACTTCTTGAACATCACTCTGCTTGACCCATTCATTTTCTGGGAAGGGGTTGACGGTTGGGTGATTTAAAGATAGGCAGAGTTTAATCCTGGAGAAGTGAATCATATGTGATTCTGCAAGGTGATGTATTAATTCTTGAATAGTCCAGGAGCCAGGTCTGTATTGCTTTTGATAATCTTCAGGGCTTAGTTGATTGAAGAAGGATTCCATATGTACCCCAAAGTTTGAGATGTAATCAATAGATTCTGCTATATATTCCTCAGTGTAACTATCCGCTAGAAGGAGTTTGCCAATTGGTCTTTTTCTTTGCTCGAGATTGAGATTCATAATCAATTTAAGAATTTTCGGATGAGTTTTTCAGCTGCATGAAAAGGAGAGATTTTGTTTTCTGTAACGTCTGCTCGAAGTTTGTTTAAAAGCTCTTCCATCCCTTCTTTTGCAGTAAATGTTTCCAGCAGTTGTTGGTTGATGCTTTCTTCTAACCAATAACTGGATTGTTGGGCTCTATTTTTTTCAAACGAATGATTGTCTTTAGTATGCGTATAAAATTCTTGTACTTCTGCCTCTAATTCATTAATTCCAGCCCCATGTAAGCCCGAACTGGTAAGCACTTTTACAATCCAGTTATTTTCCTTGGGAGGGAGTAGATGCATAGCATTTTTATAATCGCGTTTTGTTTGTTTAGCAAGTTTAATCCGATCGTCATCTGCTTTGTTAACAAGAACGATATCTGCCATTTCCATTATTCCACGCTTGATCCCTTGAAGTTCATCTCCTCCTCCAGGCAATAGTAATAATAAGAAGATATCGACCATGGAGTGCACTGCAGTTTCGGATTGACCAACGCCTACTGTTTCTATGAGTATGCGCTTAAAGCCAGCTGCCTCACAAAGAATTATAGTCTCTCTAGTTTTGCGGGCTACTCCTCCGAGTGAGTCTCCTGCCGGAGATGGACGAATAAAGGCCATTTCAGCGATAGATAATTTATCCATCCTTGTTTTATCTCCAAGTATCGATCCTTTACTGATCTGGCTGGAAGGGTCTATGGTCAAGACAGCAATCTTTGTTCCTTGCTCTATGAGAAAGGAGCCATAGGATTCTATGAAGGTGGATTTTCCAACCCCTGGTGTTCCAGTTATTCCAATTCGAATGGAATCTCCAGCATGCGGCAGGCATTTGTCGATTAATAGTCGAGCGCTTTTTTTATGCTTTGGATTAGTACTTTCAATTAGGGTTATTGCCTTAGAAAGATGCACAATGTCTCCACTAAGAATTCCGGCATAGAGTTGATCAACATCAAATGTGATATTGCGTCTAAGGTTTTTAAGCTTAGGATTGATTGATCTATCTCTGGGTGTTTTGGATTCCAAAGCTAAAGGTTTGATGAAGGAATGGATGTTAAAATTCTTATGATTTCATACCTAAAATCCTAAATTAATTTTAATCTGTCAAAATTAATTCACCTTTTCCCTTTTTTTTATGTCCTTTGAATAGATCCTATTGTGGATTAGAGAGAGGGACATTTAGGGCAAATGCTTTTTTAATTACCTGAACTTACCTTAATTGCCCTCTCTTGCTTTCCTATTTTCCTTTGAAGTTCGGTTTTCTTTTCTCAAGAAACGCCTGAACACCTTCCTTGTAATCTTCTGTATTTGAAGCAGCAGTCTGAAGTAAGTCCTCAACAGCTAATTGCATGTCAAGATCATTCGTTAGGGACTTGTTTAATGCTCTTTTAGTAAGTCCTAAACCAACGGTAGGCATCTTAGAAAGTCTACTTGCAATTGCAAGTGCTTCGTCTGCAAAGTTATCATCTGAGCAAGACTTGTAAATCATGCCCATTTTATCTGCATCTGTTGCGCTGATCTTATCTCCTAGCATCATAAGAGCGGTTGCCATTTGGCGTCCGATAATCCTTGGGAGAAAAAAGGTGCCACCAGAATCAGGAATAAGTCCAATCTTACTGAAAGCTTGGATAAAAGAAGAGGACTCCGCTGCTACGGTAATGTCACAAGCCAGAGCGATGTTTGCTCCTGCTCCTGCTGCAACTCCATTTACTGCACAGACTATTGGTTTTTCAATATTTCTGATTCGATGGATGATAGGATTGTAATGTTCGTTGATGACTTTAGTAAGACTTGGACCATCTTCGGCAGTTATTTCTTTCAAATCCTGCCCTGCGCAAAATGCTTTTCCATTCCCAGTAAGTAATATTGCTCTAACAGATTCATCCTTTTCACAACTGTCAAGAATCGATTGAAGTTGAAGTGCCATAGGGCGGTTAAAACTATTAAAAGCTTGCGGCCTGTTTAATGTAATACATGCCACTTGATCTTTCATTTCAAATAAGATAAAATCTTCCATATTGTTCGTTGAATCTATTTT
>JBELIG010000159.1:0-7486 GCA_042091035.1 Sphingobacteriales bacterium
GCGCCTCAGGTAGGGCTCGAACCTACGACCTACGGATTAACAGTCCGCCGCTCTAACCAGCTGAGCTACTGAGGCCTTTACTTTTCCATTAAAGCGATGCAAATTTATACTAAAGGTTTATACTTTGCAAAAAAAAAATTACCTAAAATAAAAAAAGATAAAAGTATCAATTTGTTATTTTTGCAAATCTTTGTAAATCACTAAGTTGGTTTTTAATATAATAAAAAATAAATATGAGCTTATTAACTGTTGGAACAGTAGCTTTCGATTCTATTGAGACTCCTTTTGGTAAAGCGGAACGCATTGTGGGTGGGGCAGCAACCTTTATTGGACTATCTGCTTCGTATTTTGTTGATCAGGTGAATGTTGTATCTGTGATAGGAGATGACTTTCCGAAAGAGGTACTTCAGGATATGGAGAAACGAGGGATCAACTTGGAAGGACTTCAGGTGAAAGAGGGCGAAAAGTCATTCTTTTGGGAAGGTAAGTACCACAACAATATGAATTCAAGGGATACATTGGATACACAATTGAATGTTCTAGAGAATTTTGATCCGGTATTACCAGATGCTTATAAATCACCTTCTTTTTTGATGTTAGGAAATCTAACTCCTGCTGTTCAGATGCGTGTCTTAGAGCAATTAGAGTCTAAGCCTAAGTTGACCGTAATGGATACTATGAACTTTTGGATGGATATTGCCTGGGATGAATTGTTGGAAGTGATCAAGAAGGTAGACGTCTTAATGATCAATGATGAGGAGGCAAGACAGCTTTCTAAAGAGTATTCTCTTGTATCTGCAGCAAAGAAGATCCTTACTATGGGACCTGAGTATCTTGTGATCAAAAAGGGAGAGCATGGAGCATTACTATTTCACAAAGATGAAATTTTTTCTGCACCGGCTTTACCTCTAGAGATGGTATATGATCCTACAGGTGCTGGTGATACTTTTGCAGGAGGTTTCACAGGATATCTTGCAAAGTGCCAAGAGGTTGATTTTGAAAAAATGAAATCTGCTATCATTTATGGATCTGCTATGGCATCCTTCACAGTTGAGAAGTTTGGTATTGAGCGTCTAGCTGAATTGACAAAGGAAGAAGTGCAAGAGCGAGTTGACCAATTTGTTAAGTTGGCAAGTTTCAATGTATAAATAAAAAAGCCCCGATTTTTCGGGGCTTTTTTTATTCTTTATTCGCAAGTTGTCCACAGGCGGCATCAATATCACGTCCTCTTGACTTTCGGACGGTAACCATAATTCCTTTTTTTCTCAAGTAAGAGGCAAAGGCATCTACCTTTTTTGCATCAGATCTTGAGAACTCAGAACCATCAATTGGATTATACTCAATTATGTTGATTTTGACAGGGAAGTCTGTACATAATTTAGCCAGTCTTCTCGCATCATCGATACTATCATTATAATTCTGAAAAGAAATGTATTCGTAACTGATCTTATTGCCTGTGTTGGTATGGAAATACTGAAGGCTATCCATCAAAATTTCTAGGTTGTTCTGCTCGTTAATTGGCATGATCTCATCACGCTTAGTGTCATCCGCAGCGTGTAAGGAGAGTGCAAGATTAAAACGAACCTGATCATCTGCTAGCTTTTTGATCATCTTTGCAATACCTGCTGTACTGACTGTAATCCTTCGTGGGGACATGCCCATGCCTTCTGGGGAGCTTATCTTTTCAATGGATTCAAGTACGTTTTTATAGGCGAGTAGTGGCTCTCCCATACCCATGTAAACAATGTTGGTTAATTGGTGGCCAAAGTGTTCTTCAGCTTGTTTGTTAACCAGATGCACTTGATCATAGATCTCTGAGGCATCAAGATTTCTTAATCGCTTCATACGTCCAGTAGCACAGAATTTACAGGTTAGTGAACAGCCAACCTGAGAGGAAACACAGACTGTGAATCTATTGTCTCCAGGTACCGGAATTAGAACTGATTCTATAAGGTGACCATCATGCAGTTTAAAACGAGATTTGATTGTCCCGTCTGAACTCTTTTGCATTTTATCTAGTGTAATGGCATTGATTATAAAATACTGCTGCAGTTTATCTCTAAGTGGCTTAGATAGATTGGTCATCTCTTCAAAACTATGCGCTCCTTTTTCCCACAGCCATTGGTAAATCTGCTTGGCACGAAACTTCTTTTCGCCCATCTCCTCTAAAGCTGTAATAAGGTCTTCCTTACTCAACTTTCTAATATCCGTCTTTACGATTTCTTGTACCATGGCACAAAGATAAGGACTTCATTTGAATTCATTTAGAAAAATAAAAAAGAGCGATACTTTAAACTGTATCGCTCTTTTGTTTAGAGTAACATATATTGAACTCCTACAGAAAAGTTTAATTTCCGTTGGGTAATTAATTTCAGTCTATATCGTAGGATCTCATTTATATCAGTGTCACCAAACTCGAAAGATTCAGTTTCATTATTGAATTCTAGGGATAGGGAACTTGTACTACGGTTGTTGTAGGTTGGAATTACTGGTAAAACAAACCTGCACTCTATGTTTAGTAAAAGATTTTTTGCGATAGGTATATTCCTTCCTGCGTTAAAAGTAAAACTTAAATAGGCAGATTGTATAGGACTATCCAGCTCTATAGGATATTTAGTACCTTCTATACTTGCAGATCCAATAGTAGTGGTGTTTCTAATTTGATTATATTCTATACCGATCCCTTTATATGCCCCAATGGGACCTTGACTTAATCTATTAAACCTTTTGTATTCAATAAAAAAAGTTTGGATAGGTAATCCTCCTGAACGGGATAAGACTACTCCAGGTTCAAGGTTTATATTCTTTGTTAAGGTTGAAGGCAATAAGGTTTCTAGGACAGGAATCCTTTTTGCCTTATATCCGAGTGTTATGGACTTTCTGTTTTTGTAAGCATAGTTTATAGAAATGTCTGGGCTTATAACTCGGACTTTTGCCACTTTTAAAAATTGGAATAAAGAGATTGTATTATCATAATATAGATTTGATCCATAAGTTAAGTATCGTTCAGAGTATCTGTGATAGGTGCCATTAAGCTGTATTCCAAGTTTTTTTCCGAAATAACCTTCTTGGGCAATAGTAGGAATTAGGAAAAGAAATAGGAAGATTGCAGTGAGTCCTAGTTTATATTTTGATCTTTTCATTTTAGTTATTGCTTAAGGTTGATTGAAGATTGAACAGTTCAGACTGAAGCAAAGCCTTAGTAGGTTTTATTCTTCTTTTTATGTAATAATCTTGAATCTGGAGGCCTTCTTCTATATTGTAAATTGTACAGTTTATAGAAGTTGAGGATTTTTGAAATAATTTATTCTCTAAAAACCTAATCATATAGGAAGGAACTACTAATGCTAAAAAATCTGATAGGTCATCGAAAGATGTAAGTCCACCATCTTTACCAATTGCATGTATTATGGTCAATGTAGTTATTTGTTCGAAATCGTACGCTTTTAGAATGTCTTCTACGATATCCTGATTTGAAAATTTATATTTTATGTTGTTCCCAATTAAATTCATTTCAGTTACAAATCGAACTAATTCGCTTTTTTGGTTATATAAGGCTACTGATTCACTTTGAAGGGGATTGCAGAATTTGGTGTTGAATAGTTGATTTTTTTCACCTATAGACTGCTCTATGTACTTAGATTTAGAAATAGATGCAGCAACATCGATACTTTTTGATTTACTCCTGTATTTATAAAAATCAGAATTAATTAGTAGGGTGTTGTTATAGTTTTTACTTGGATTGATATATGTACCGTCATCTAAATCCGCATAAATGATTTCATCTTCTCCATCGTAATAACTATCACTCCCACCATTTAGGAATTGGTCCATTTTTGAGAGTTTAGTGCTGTCTATAGATGCAATAAGCGCGGGCCTTAGAAATTCGCTGGACTGCGATCTATTGGCTTTTTTTGAATTGACTTCTTGCTCTTTTGCTCTTAATCTTTGCTTTGCTCTTATCCGTTCAGTTCGAGAAAGATTAATCGTATCTATTTCTGCCAATTCATTTGTGATTTCTATGATATCAGGTTTCGATATGAAAGATGCACTTGATATTCGGGTGAATCTTGCAATGTCTTCTTGTATTTCTTTCTGGTATTGCTTGATGATATGATCCTCTGGAAAATTTGATTGTATAGAATCAATCAAGGTCAGTGTAATAAGATTAAGCTCTTCTTTGGTGAGCTTGTTTATGAAATTATTGAAAGTGGAATAATCTCCTTTTATCCTCCTATCCTTGTTTTTAATTTTTGACCATTTCTTTGAGTTTGAAAATGCAGATAATGCATAGAATCCTCGAACTAAAGCATAATTAATAAAGTAATTATCTGGATGAGTGCGCCTGCAGATAAGACTGTTATAGATAGCTTTTTTAATGTTACCACGGTTAAGTTCATGATTGATCAGTTGAAATCTGGCAAGCATTTTTATTTCGTCAAAGTCTTTATTGTTGGTGAGGAAGACCTTATTAGATTCAGTTGCTTCATCAGAGACGGTTTTAAGTTCTTTGATTTGATTTTGAACCCCTTCGTGATAACTTCTATATTTTTGATTGGATTCTTTTATGGTAATTGGCTGATAGTTGTCTTCTAAATCTTCAGCTTCAAATTTGATGCCTGAAATTGCAAGATCTTCAGCACTAATAGGACTAGATTCTACAACAAATTTACTGGTTTCCAATTTCTCTAGAGCTGTTATACTTGCCTTTGGATCCAAACCGAGCTTTATTAATAATTGTAGTGCTTTTTTATTTGAGTTTTTATTGATGCTTAGGTCTTGAATAATAAGTTGCTCAGCAATTATTTCATCTGTATGAAATATGGATTTATAAGATTCATTTAGGTTCGGATTAATATCGAAACGATATCCTTTAGCTTCGTTTGAAGTAGCTTTTCCCTTTCCCATAAAAAAGATCAACTCCGCCTCGTTTTCTAATCTTGCAATCAATCCAGTTGTGAGAAATACAAGTTTTTCATGATTGTGAAAAACAGCAGGGACATTGGATTTTACAAGCAGAAATTGTATGTCATCAAAGTCATTAAGAAACTTAGTTTTGAGCTCATTTAAATGATTAGAAATGGGGTCATTGAATACATAACTTCCCTCTTTTAAAAGAGCCTTTAACATGTATTCATTATATGCCAAGGCCATGTTTTTATTATCAGGTAGCTTTCCTGGGCTACAGAGTTTCTTTAGGTATTCTGGCACAGGAGCTTCAGATTTTAAACTTCTGAATTCAGAAATGTTTTGTTGTCCGTGCGTGCTTATGTAGGGCCATAAGCAGCAAAGTAGGATAGATAAATATCTCATTATGAATGTTTGAGGTTTTCTTTAGTATAGAAGGTATTGAATAGAAAATAAAAGTCTTGGTAAATTTCTTTGGAATCGCTCGGCGTCAAATTGTAGTGCGTTTTCAATATTACCATACTGAGATTCAGGGATTGTAAAATTACCGGATAATTCATTCTGCTCCAGCTCTACTTTTGTTTGAGTTAAACGAAAAGACAGAAAAGAGGTATTATCTAGTAAATAAATTCCATTAAATCTTAGGTGTATATCTAGTAATAATCGTTTACCTAATGGAATTACTTTACCCATTGTAATGTAATAGTCGTTTATGAAGAAATCAGTTTGAATAGTTTGTTCCAGAGGAATCTGATAGTTAGTCCCATTTTCCCTTTGAGCTTCAATAGTGCCTCTATTCATACTGTATTTATTGATCCCTATTCCAATACCAAGGTATGTTCCAATAGGAGCATAGCTATTTTTTCTAAAAAGTCTTTGTTCTAAGAATATTGATTGTACTTGTTGAATGGGAAAACTAACTTCAGTAAATAAATCTTCATAATAATTCATTCCCTCGGTCTTAAAATTGATCCTTCTTAGGTAATCAACTTTACCCGCTGAGTAATCAATAGCAAACTGCCCTCTGCCTCCCATTGCATATCTTAATCCTAGATTTAATGTTGGCTTGGCTGTTTTGATAGCCGGCAAAAAGTTTGGTCTGTTTAAAAGTACTGCACCAGCAACACTTAGGCGTTTCCCATAAAACCCATTTTGAGCTTGGCAAAAACCGATAGATACGAAGAATAATAGTAGGTATATAAACTGTTTCATGGTTATTATTTAATGCTTAGGGTTTCGTTTAACTCGATAAGTTCCTGCCCTATTAAAATTTTATAAGGGGTGTTTTGGTTTTTCTTGAAATAAAAATATTCAAGCCTGTCTTCGTTTGCATTGAAAATCGCAGCAGCGGTAAAGAGGGCTTTGTTATTGAATATTATATCGTATAATCTAACATGTCCAAGCTTTGGCAGGAATAGAATCCAATAATCAAGAGCATTAATGGATCTTGTATTTCCGACAGTAAAAGAGAAACAATTAAGTGTTGAAAAATAATTAGTTTGGTATTTATTTTGGAGTACTGTGATTTGGTCGTGGAAATTTGAATGAAAATTAAAATCTGTGCTTACTGGTCCAACATCATTCATCCAAAGCATAATTGTGGCTAAATCATTATACGCATCTATGTCCTCTTGTTTCATAAGACTTCTGTCAAGAATTTGAATACCTTTATAATAATCTGTATCCGTAAGATGATTTATCATAAAACCTTTTTTATGCTCATTTTTTAAAAGATTGCTGTTGAATTTATAACCTTTGAATCCAGCATAATTTGGTGATATGTATAAAATGTTTTTATAGTTTGTTTGTGGGAATTTGCCATAATTTTTATTCGGAAACTTCGAATAATCTGCTCTTAGAAACTTGTAACCATCGTTTTGGTAATCATCTCCTCCACCGTCAAAGAAGTTAGCTCCATATTCATTTATGTCTTCTTCTGAGAAGGCAGTATTAAAGTATTCTTCCAAGTAGTTATATTCTTCTTCCGTAGGCGTGTCATAAGAGCTTGAATTGTCTGTGCTCGTTTCTGTCTTCGATCTGCCGAAATGGTCTGTTTTGATATTTGTATAGGTTTTACAATTCGATGCGATAAGGTCGAAATAGGTTTTGACCTCCTTGTCTTCAGGGAATTTTTTATAAGCATCAATTGCCTTGGATGCAGCAATTACATTGACTCCTTCCTTAGAGATGGAATTAAAGTAATTATACAAATAAGATATTTCACCTTCATCGTTACCGTTGATCTCAAAACATAGTTCAGTCTCTTCAGCATTAAAGAGGGTAGCTAAACCATACAAGGCTTTCAATTCGGATAGCAAAATGAATCTATTTGATGGCATATCCTTTTTCACCATGTTGATATGATATATGGCGCGGATATAATTTTTATCAACTAAGTAATTGTTGATTAAAGATAAACGTGCAAGGTTCCTCGCTTTAAAGAATCTGTCTTCGCTGATAATAAATTTTGCTCTGTTAGCCTTGTCGTATAAATCTATAACATTATAAGATTCTTCAATTCTAGTCTTGATGTTAGGGTGGGTATGATCGGTATCATCATAATCTTCAACTGCCGTGA
>JBELIG010000160.1:0-7423 GCA_042091035.1 Sphingobacteriales bacterium
TTAAGAGAGACCATCATCATCGTACTGCGGATAAATGGATTATTTATCCTATGTATGACTTTGCCCATGGACAATCTGATTCAATAGAAGAGATAACACATTCGCTTTGTTCGCTTGAATTTAGGCATCATAGACCACTTTATGATTGGTTTATAGAAAACCTAGAGATCTTCCCTTCAAGACAAATAGAGTTCGCGAGGATGAATGTTGAATACATGATAACATCCAAGCGAAAACTACTGAAACTTGTAGAGCAGAATTATGTAAGTGGATGGGATGATCCACGTATGCCGACTTTATCTGGTATGAGAAGGAGAGGGTATCCAGCGGATGCGATTCGGGTATTCTGTGATAAGGTAGGCGTGGCAAAAAGAGAGAACCTCATAGAGTTTTCCTTGCTTGAATCTTGCGTTCGAACATCATTAAATGCAAGTGCTGCAAGAGTAATGGGGGTTTTGGATCCTGTCAAACTTGTAATAACTAATTACGAAGAAGGGGCAGTCGAATACTTAGATGCTATTAATAATCCAGAGGATGAATCTATGGGTAGTAGACAGATTCCTTTTTCTAGAGAATTATATATAGAACGGGAGGATTTCATGGAGGATGCACCTAAGAAATTCTTTAGGATGGCTCCTGGTCGTTGTGTTCGTCTGAAAAATGCTTATATCGTTGAATGTCAAAAGGCGATTAAAGATGCCGCTGGGAATATTACGGAGATCCATTGTACCTATTTTGATAATACGAAGTCTGGACAAGATGAATCTGGAATAAAAGCAAAAGGAACCTTGCATTGGGTAAGTATTGATCATGCCGTAAAGGCTAAGGTCAATCAATATGATCGATTGTTTAATGATCCACAGCCAGCCTCACATGAGGATAAGGATTTTTTAGAATTTTTTAATGAAGAATCTGTAAGTGAAATTGAAAATGCTTATGTCGAACCTAGTTTGTTGGATGCAAAACCAGGTACAGTATTTCAATTTATGCGGAAAGGTTATTTTGCTTTAGATACAACGAGTGCTGAAGGTAATCTTATATTTAATAGAACCTGTACTCTTAAAGACTCATGGTCAAAATCTAAAAAGAAGTAAAGGCTATACCTCTATTTTGAGTATGGTTGTATATATAAGTTGATTCTTAACATAAAATCATCTTTGATAATTAAATGGCAAGTGGGTACATAATGTACTCACTTGCCGTTTTTTTTTAAAATATGTATTTAATACATTATATTATAAATATATATACAACATCATTAATACAGACTTAAAAAGTCATATGAAAACCTACACACAAATACTTGTATTGGCATGCTTGTTTTTTATTTTTTCATACAATCTTCTTGCTCAAAGTGAGTCTTTTGAACACTATAAAGACCTGGAGCTTTTTGACTGTCAGATTATACTTTCAGAGGATTTAATTCAATATCCCCCAAGAATTGAGTCATTACCTTTTTATGCGGATAAATTTAAAGAAGTAGCTTCTTTTTCCCAAAATGTGATTGCTAAAGAAGGGCAGGTGTATACCTTTAATGGAATTATTTCAATGCCAGAAAGTCGCAAAGGAATCCAATCTATCAATAAATTCCAGGGCCTTCCTGATAATTTTGTGTTTGATTTAGTCACTGATGAAGCTCGGAATATTTGGATGCATTTAGATCTAATTGGCCTTGTCCAATTTGATGGGCATAAATTCAATGCTTTTACAAAAGATGAGGGACTCGTAAGTGATGACATAATTTCACTCCAGGAGCAGGCGGATGGCATCGGTGTTTGGGTCTTGTCAAAATATGGGATCAGTAATTTTGATGGAATTTTTTTCAAGAACTGGTATTTTGAAGATGTAATTGATAAACATGCTATACGTTCAACTACTACACAAGGAGATACATTATGGATTGGTACAAGAGATGATGGTTTGTGGTGTGTTTTAGATGGCGCTATTAAGAAATATGATGTTGATTCTGGATTGAGAAGTAATGGTATTCAATCGCTTTATTTGGATAAGAATAACAAATTATGGCTGACCTATTCTGATGGTGGAGTAGATTATATAGAAGGTGATAAGATTCATAGGATGTATTTCAACGAAAAGTCAATGGAACCATTGATTATTGGTGATTTCCAGAATGGTTTTTATATCTACGATAAAAAGGCAAAGAGGCTTAAGAATTTTGTGAGTGGTGTTTTGTATGAAACTAACCTGGATGTGGAGGGTGAACTTTTAGATTTTCAGCTAACTAAAAATGGGATATGGTTCATTACCAAAGATTCAGGTATCTTTTCTTTCGATAATAAAACGTTCTGTCGCTATTATTCCAATAAGGATATGCCAGCTAATAGAGTTACTTGCTCTACCGTTGTTGATGATCAAATATGGCTTGGATGCCTGGGAGCGGGGCTGCAAATTATTCGCTCTTTAGATTATACATTTCTAGAGTATGATAAAGATTCTTTTGACCCATTGAGTGCTACGTTTTTCTCTACAAATGGGCATCTTTATTTTGCTGCTTTAGATGCTATTTATCGCTTAAAACCTGGCACTACGATACTTGAAAAGCAAAAATGTTCAGCACTCGACCCTTTGCGTTTTCTTTCCTTTACGGAAGATAACAAGGGGGCGGTTTGGTGCTCCACTCTGGATGGAGTTCTCTATAAGGAAGTTGATGGTGTATTTGTTGAGAAAGAGGACTTTAGGTCAAAAAATATATCTGACATCTTTGATATAGGTTTTGATTCTGATGGGGTTTTATGGATGGCTTCATACTATAACAAAGTATATTCTGTTCAACCAGATGGGCAGATTGAAACAATTGAGATTGACAGTGACCGGCAGGTTTTGATTCTAGATATTGAGCTGGATAATGAAGGAAAATTATGGGTAGCCACTTCTAATGGGCTTTTTAGGCAGGATAATGGGGACTTTAAAAAATACGATCTTACTAACTTTCCGATAGAAAATATTTATTCGATCTTCAAAGATAGCAAAGGGAGACTTTGGATAGGAGCTAAGCGAGGAATTGCTTTTTATGATGGTTCAGAATTTAAATTTATAAATCGATATTCAGGACTCCTTAGTAATGTTGTAGTTGCAATATCGGAGGATAGTAAAGGTAGGATTTGGTTAGTTACAGAGGTCGGACTCAATATCCTTGACCATGTTGATCACTGGGAGAAAATGAAAATCACTTCTTTTACTTACGAGGAGGGTTTTAATGAGCTTGATTATTATCCTGGTGCAGGACAGTTTGATGCTGATGATGTTCTTTGGCTTGTGAGTTTGAATGGATTGGTAATACTAGACACTAAGGCAATTGATAATAGTGGCGATTATAAACCGACTGTAGACCTTGATCATGTTTATTTGAACCAAGTATCCATTGATTTTTTTCAATTAAGTGATGAAAGTAGGCGCAAAGCATATATTGAAGAAATGAGTTATCAACTCGATCTTGATAAAATTAAGATAAGTGATCAGAGTAAGGCCCGTTTTTCCGGAAAGTACTCTTTCCCAAATCAATATAATTCAATTTCATTCTCATTTCTTGCTAAACAATGGAGATCCTCCTTTGATGTAGAATATAGATACAGGTTGCTAGGTTTAGATGATAAATGGAGTATGGCAACAAAAGATAAGATAGTCTCTTATTGGGAGCTGCCAGGATTTAGGACGTATCAATTTGAAGTACAATCTAGATTCAAAGGAGGAGAGTGGACGGATACCAAAAGCTTTGAATTTCGAGTACGTGGCAGTATATGGCTTTTTCTTATTCCTTCTTTTAGTATCGTGTTAGTGGTTGGTTTGATGTATTTCTTTACTCGAAAGGTGGCTCAGGCAAAAGCTTCGAAAGACATTTCTAATAGTCCTGGAGATTCACTAAAGGATCATATTAAAATCGATTCATCTATACTTTCCATTATAGATAATAAGTTTGAGTCTTTTGATAGTATAGAAGCACATGCAGTTAGTGTTGCTGACAAGATGAAGTTTTTTGGCTCATTCAACACTAAAATGAAACAGTTGTCCAAAGGCTCTGAGAAGCCACATTTGCATAAGGTCTTGGAAGAGGAGCTCCGAGTTTTTTCTGAGATAAAAGTTATTCGATCTAATTTTATTGATGACTTTGAACGTTACTATCCAGATTTTGAACTCAAAATCATGGCCAATATATTAGATCTATCAGACCGCGAAAAAGATATTTGTAGATATATTATGTCAGGCTTGACAAATGCACAGATAGCACATATTCTCTTGATGCAGGCTGATTCTGTAAAAAAAGCAAGGCAGAGACTCAATAAAAAGATCAACAATACAGAACTTGAATTGAGCGCTTATCTAAAGAACTTGAATGAAGAACAAGCTATGGTATGATTAGGAAATTAGAAGGTATGATCCCTGCTTGATAATCACCGAGCTTGTTTCCATCTATATCATATCTAAAAATGATTCCTTGCTGCACGTAATCAATAGCGTCAGAGATTAGAATTTCATTATGTATTGGATTATAGTTAATGCCGTATATCGTTATTGCTTCTGTTTCAAATAAGTAGGAGAGATTTAAATCTTCTTCAGTCATATTCTGCTTATAGATTGACTGACCAATAGCTAAGTATAATGATTGGTTGTTCTCATCCTTACATAGTTTAGGGTACAAACCTACTCCAGGATCAATAGATCCACTGAATATCAATTGAAGGCTATCTCCTTGGATTTTAAGTTTACTAAGCGTAGCGTTTTCTGATCCAGATATGCTGCCTGCACCTAATACCCAAATTGAATGATCATCTGTACTCAAAATAGAGGAGGGGCTGCCAGAAATTACAAGCGTATCTAGCTTTGTGTTTGTATTAGCATCTATTAGTAGGATTTCATTAGTAGATGGAAGGCATGCGATTACAAAAGAGTCTTGACTGATTATTCCCTCCGACCAAGTGGAGGTATTTATCGAACCGATCAATGCTCCTGAATTTATATTGGCAACATGGATTTGCTCAGCGTAAAGGTCTGAGATGAATAACTTCTCCTGATAACTGGCAATATACCTAGGCGAAGTTAAGCCTTCAATAGATTCAATATTGTTGATCTGGGTGTCTGTTACTAGTATCTTTCCAGAATTATTTATTACAAAATAATAGGAACTATCAATCTTTGATACTGATTGCAAAATATCACCCATTAATGCACCGTTTTGTGCGAAGTATATATTTTTTATTAGGCTGTCAGCATCATAATTGTAAAAATCGAGACTTGCATTGTTGTTTGTATAACCCCCTTCATTGAGTACAAAAAAACCATTCTCAAATGAGCTGTTTATTGGTGATATTGGAGATTGGTTATCATCCGGATTACAAGCGATGAAGCTTAGTATACAAAAGATATATAATAGTCCGATTTTTTTCATAAAATGTATTTTGTCCCGGACAAACTGTCCGGGACATATTTATTTTAGTGTACAAAGACTTTTTCAGTATAAACGTTTTCATCAGATTGAATGTGGATTAGATAGGATCCTTTTTTCAATGATGAAAGATCAAGTGTAGTTCTTGATTCTACAGAATACCAGCTTTTTATCAGCTGACCATTAAGAGTAAATAAGCTAATTTGACTTCCTTGGTTATCTTGCATATCTACAAAAAGATTTCCAAGAGTAGGATTAGGGCCAATGCTTACATTTGCAATTATAGGATTCTCAACATTAGTAGTGTAAGCATATTTGAAATTATCTACACAATATAATGCTGGTGTAAGTATACCAAATTGGTTTGCATCCGAAGAGCTCAATGAGAATTCCAGACTCTTAACAATACCAAGTTCAGTAAGATCTACAGTTGTCCACTCTTTTATAATGTAATCTTGCGTATTATCTTCAAATCTATAATCTGCAAGGTAGAAAGATACGTTACCTATGGAATCTCCATTAACATCTATTCCTTTTATGTCTAATAGGAAGTAATCTGGATCATTTCCATCGTCTCCACCGAATTTTTTTGAAAATCCAGAAGGGTCTCCATCTCTCATGACTAATAGTGGGAAACTTGCATTCGTGATATCAATAGAATTTATTATTGCTCCTAAAGTATCAGGAATTTCAATAGTAGAAGTGTATTGACCGACCATAAAAGTAAGTGATTCATCTGCACCCGCAAATGGATATGCCCCATAAAGGTTTGAAAAGCCATTTGTAGTAGAATCTTTTACTGTAGATACCGCCCAGCCACTTGTCCAATATTGGAACATAGTATCATAATTACTTTGAAATCTAACGTCATTGAAATAGAAGTAGTTGTCATCTAAAGGCAAATCACCTCCGTTTCTATATTCATTTACTTCAAGATTAGCATCTTCAAAAGTAAGAATGTCCTGACCGTAGGTAAGTACACTTATTATTGCAAAGGCAAATGTGTAAAAAAAATGCTTCATTCTGATAATGTTTTATAACTAATTTGTATTTGAAAATTTTGTCTTGGCATAGGCCATCCTAGGCTAAGTTGGTAGTCTTGTCCAAGTATATTGTTTAAGTTGATTCCTATATTCCAGATTGATTTATCCCTACTGATTTGTTTTGATAATCTGACATTTAGTATTGAAAATCCATCTAGGTATTGGCTGTTGTCTCTGTTTGTAAATTGTTTGCTTTGGAACTCTTGATTTAACGTGATTTGGTTGTTTTTCCAACTCACAAATGCAGCATAGAAACCGGTGTATAAGGGGGTATAAATTATTTGCTTATCTATTGAATTGTCGAGTGGATTGATTTGCTCTAAATTTGTTGCTTTTGTAAAGGCGGATTTAATGGTTAGTCCTGAATTAAATTGCTTAAATATTTTGATGTGTTGACCATTTAGTTCAACACCTCGCGCCCAAACCCGTTGAATGTTTTCTGGGCTCCAAAATGTTGCACTTGGAATCCAAATGATCATATTATTTGTGTGTCTAGAGAAGGTATTTATACGAAAGGAACTCAAGCCTCGCTTAAAGTAGTACTTGAAGCGTAAACCTAAGGATTCTTCAGTTTGCAGTGCTTCATTGCCACCTGGTGACCAATGAAGATCGTTAAGTGTCGGATATCTAAAGGCACGCTCAGAATTTAAAACTAGTTTATTTGCTTTGTTTAAGGACCTTTCAATATTTAAGTGCCCACCTGCTTTAGGATCAAACCTATTGGATAATTCCAATCTTGATCCTAAAGAAAGACTTGTTTTTTGGAGCAGGGTATTATCTGAAAAACTTCCAAAAAATGCTTGAACGAAATGACCTTTGACTGTTTCATAGTTTTCTGATCTTCCTTGGACGAA
Source organism: Sphingobacteriales bacterium (assembly GCA_042091035.1). Classification (GTDB taxonomy): domain Bacteria; phylum Bacteroidota; class Bacteroidia; order Chitinophagales; family Saprospiraceae; genus AM-2324. The sequence goes on from JBELIG010000160.1 coordinate 7,299, forward strand.
TTGACTCTTTGTGCCCAATTCTAAATTAGACCTAATTTTTAAGGCAGATTGGATTTGGATATTTTGAAACCTATTGTCGTTACTTAACTGTGCATCTATATCTTCGTAATAATTCGAATTGATTT
>JBELIG010000161.1:0-7367 GCA_042091035.1 Sphingobacteriales bacterium
ATTAAGTGCAGTGATTTAAAAACAGGAATGTACTGTACCAAAAAGTCCATAAAAATTAATTTTCCACAAAAATGAATAAAATAATCTCAATTTAAAAGTGTCTAAGACAAAAGCTTAATCACGCAGTAATAAATTACAGCAAGTCTACAAACACATTAAATAGTAAAAATTACAAACAACAAAAGTGAACCTGCTGTTGCAATAGTAATATAAAAGCTGAATGTTAAAAAAATCTTAAGCTTTCTGTACCAATTAAACCTATGTGCTAGAGCAGAGTCTATCCCTTCAAATAACTAGATATGATAGATACAATTTCTAAATTAGGAAAAGGGTTTTTAGCCCTATTGATTACGATTTCTTTCTTTTCAATCTCAGATGCTAATGCTGCTCCAGGTATAATCAAATGGGATGTAATTGGTAGAAAGACAGTTGATTTTAGAGCGGACAGAGATGTTTTCAATCTTGGAATCCGTGCTCCTAGATATGCAAAACTGCAATTCAAGGTAACAGGGGGAAGTTTGAATATGCACAAATGTGTCGTTCACTATATGAATGGTACTAAGCAAGAGATAAAGCTAAAAGGAAATTTTAAACCAGGTGATCTAAGTAGAGTAATCGACTTAAATGGAGATAAAAGAAAAGTGGATAAGATTGTATTTCTTTATGATACAAAGAACCGATCCAAACGAAAAGCTAACGTTACATTGCTAGGATACAGATAGACAAAAAAGGAGGCCTGAATTCAGGCCTCCTTTTTTTATATTTAGGTAAATATTTACAACTATGCCAAAAATCATCTTTGAAAAATTGATCGTAAGTGAATCTGAAAATTGGATCATTTTGAACAAACCCTCTGGGATGATTACTGAATCAAACCCTTTCGAGCAAGCACTTGAAGATCATTTAAAGGCCTACCTCACAAAAAATAAAAAGAATGCTTTTGTAGGTGTTGTACACCGCTTAGACAAGGTAACTTCTGGACTAATTATTTTTGCTAAGAAGAAATCCATCTTAAAAATCTTGAATACTATGATTGCCAATCGGCAAATAAAAAAAGCCTATCAAGCTATCGTAGAAAAAAAACCCAATACTGACTCAGCCACTTTAGTCAATCAAATTGAAAAAGATATAAAAAACAAAAAAGCTGTCATCCACACAAAGCCAAGTAAAAATACCAAAGAGGCAAAGCTAAAATATAGCGTCAACAAGAAAACTCATTTGGGCTACTTATTAAATATTGACCTATACACTGGCAGATTTCACCAAATCCGCGCTCAACTAGCACACATAGAATCTCCTATTGTAGGTGATTCAAAATATGAAGGAATCAAGCACGAGCAAGTAGAGAAGGGAAGAATACTGCTACATGCGAACAAACTCAGCTTCCCTAAAAATGAAATTGGACTAGCAAGTCAAGTGCATTGTGCCATGGATCTTCCTAACGAATCAAAGTAATACTACCTTCGAATTGTAAAACTACTCGATCTATAAATTCCACTTGGGCATAGTAAACATAAACACCAGATTCTGCCTTTTGCCCATTAATTTCTCCATTCCAACCCATTGGTTCAGCCCCTAATTCAAGATCTGTAGCTGAAAATGCAAGGCCTCCCCAACGATCATAGACCTCCAATCTCAATATTTTTTCTGCTGCAGCATTTCCGTAAACAGTGAAGTAGTCGTTAATTCCATCATAATTCGGTGAAAATATATTTGGAGTATATATCGGCCTTATTTTCTGCACAACTACCAGTACCGAGTCTCTAGAATTACATCCTAGATCATCAATAGCTTCAAGATAGAAGTAGGTATCATCAACAGGAAATGCTTGAGGATTTAGAATTGAATTTTCACTCAACAAAGTATCTGTAATAATCCAACTAAAAGAAGTCACATCTGGGTTAGGCGCATTAACTAATCCAGACAAATTTGTCGATTCACCAAGATTAATAGTTTGATCTTGACCCGCATTTACAATTATTGGGGGTGGATTAACTAAATTCTGATCCAGTGAATCAACACAACCTTTTATATCTTGAATATATACAGTCTGTTCTCCCGCAGCAAGGCCCACGAAGGTTCCTACTGGTTGAAAGTTTTCACCATCTATAGAGAACTGATAAAATGGATTCCCACCAGTTCCGATAACATTAATAAATCCAGTATTAGACTCATAGCAGATCGGGTCACCAAACTCATCGAGGCTAATCCCCAAGTTAAAGCTAGGATCACAGCAGGATAATATTGGAACTGCTGTAACATCAGTAACTATGCAGCCTGCATCTGTTTCTGCTTGCAATAGAACAGACTTATCACCGAAGCTTTCATACACAACCTCATGCGGTCCTGGGCCTGTAGCAGTAGCTGGATTAGCACCTTCACCAAAATACCAATTGAAGGTAGCAGTGGTACCATCTGGAATTTCAGCATTTTGAGTAAAAGTAACTATATCAACATCGCAAGAAACCTCTCCTTCAGGATCAATCTCAAAGTCCAACTTGGGCCCTAGAAAAGATCCTGACCCGCCGAACTCGATAGAGTAGCCATTACCATTATTTGTGAAGTTATTGATTACCAAAGCGTAGCTCTTACCGGCCTCCATAGCCAGTGGTTCTAAAAAATTATCGTCATTATTACTGCATCCTGGAGTTTCAACTATATCATCGGAACCTGCACTTAAGCCAGTTGAACCAATACAAGCTATCCAATCAGAAAGAGGTGCTCCGACATTTTCACCTGAAGCCATACAGCGTAGCAATTCTAGATTGCTACAATCATCTATACCATTAGGCATCTCGAACACTGCAAAATCTAGGTCATCCGTACTTACAAGTGGGTTTAAGGTAAATGTGAGTGAACCCGATTCTTCACAGGTCCATTTATACCAAGAAGAACTAAACTCATTTCCTAGACATAGACCCTGTAGTTCATTAGGATTACTCCCTTCTCCAAAAACAGAAGGAACAGTGAATGAAGATTTATCGCAAAGAATCACACCACCACTGCAATCTCCATTTGGATCTGGCACAGCATTAAAATTATTAATGCATAGCTTAAAAGAACCTGTATTATCATTTCGTGCTGAAATTCGAATAAAATACTTTTGGCCGGGCACCAAGTTTTGAATCTGCGTCTCTACTACATTTGTTGTAAATGCATCAGAGATACAGCTTAATTCAGTTAGACTTCCACAAAATCCTGAATAAATAACCATTTGGGGCTGTACCAATGAACCTCCCGGGTTAGGTGATGTTTTTCCTTCTACACTTACACTCAGAGAATTAGCTTCCGCGGTAAAAGATAGCCAGATATCATTCCCTATATCAGGCCAACAAAGAACATCAATTTCATCAAGCGATGGTGTTGCTTGATTATTGTTGTAAGCACCAACTGACGAACACCAGTTGTCCAAATCTGTTAATTCTGTAGCTCCCAAACAAATATCATTAAGATTCTGACTTTGTAAAGTTAAGATGGGGCTTAATCCAATTAATAAAATCAATATTTTTTGTGTAATCTTCCTCATATTGTTTGTCGAATTAGGTAAGTAGATCAGGGAATCCTAATTTATTTATAATACGAATTTACTATTAGCAACCTAAAGATGAATGAATATTTATAATTTAGCTTAAATTTTAAGAATACTTTATGAAAAAGCATCTGCCTAATCTGATAACGCTTATAAACCTCTTCTGCGGTATAAATGCTTCAATTTTATGGTTATATAATGACCAAAGTTTGGCATTAACCTTTATAATCATTGCTGCAGCAGCTGATTTTCTTGATGGTTTAGTAGCTAGATTGCTAAAAGTGTCATCAGAAATAGGAAAGCAACTCGATTCATTATGTGACTTAGTCTCCTTTGGAGTTTTCCCATCTATTGTTATTTATCAATACCTGGTGATGAATCACCCAATATCGGAAGGAATTAATATCTACGCCATTCCAGCCTTTCTGATAGCCATGGGTGCAGCTTACCGCTTGGCTAAATTTAATGTTGACACCCGTCAAACAGAGAATTTTATCGGTCTTAATACACCAACCATGACTATTTTTGTTCTAGGTCTGTATTTCATTATTGAAGAAAATACCTTTGGCTTGTCTGAGGTATTAAAAAATGACACTAGCCTTTATATAGTTTGTATTTTATTGCCCCTACTAATGAATGCTGAAATCAATCTTTTTGGTTTAAAAATCAAGCAATTTACTGTAAAAGGGAATGAGCTCAAGTTGATAATGCTATTAATAGCTATCGCGCTTTTAATAAGCATAGGACTTCAATCCCTTAGTTTTATCGTATTAATATACATTCTTTTATCCCTCATTTTTCACAAGGATAAATCTGAGATAAATACCAACGAAGCTTAAATAATTATGTTATATATTATTCCTACACCTATAGGCAATCTTGAAGATATTACGCTCCGGGCACTAAGAATCCTTAAAGAAGCAGATTTAGTCTTGGCAGAAGATACCCGTACAAGTCGAAAATTGTTTACGCACTTTGGTATTAACACACCTCTTAGGCCATATCACGCGCACAATGAACATAAAGTACAGGAGGAAATAATCGAATTAATTGAAGCAGGGAAAAGCCTTGCATTAATTTCTGATGCAGGTACTCCCGGAATCTCTGATCCAGGATTTTTAATCGTAAGAACTTGTAAAAAACTAGGAATAGAAGTCTCCACACTTCCAGGACCGACCGCTTTTGTTCCAGCACTTGTGAGTTCGGGGCTCCCCTGCGATAAATTTCATTTTGAAGGATTTCTACCCCACAAAAAAGGCAGACAAACTAGACATCTCTTTCTTGCAGAACTCAATGTTAGCTTTGTTTTATATGAGTCTCCGAACAGATTGGTCAAGTTACTGGGAGAGTTGGGTCAGTTCTGTGGATCAGAACGAAAAATCAGTGTATCAAGAGAGATTAGTAAAATGTTTGAAGAGCACAGATTAGGAACATCTACTGAACTTGTTGAACATTATACAAATAAACCACCTAAGGGTGAAATTGTAGTGGTTGTGGAAGGAAAACCAGAACTTAAAAAAGTAAAAGGCAATAAATACAAACAAAAGAATGAGGATGCTTAGCACCTCTTTTTTTTGACCATAAATAAAAAAAGGGTTTGAACCGAAGTTCAAACCCTTTTTTTTATAATGACTCGTCAATTACTTAACGATAACCATTTTGCTTGTAGCTGTGTTATTAGCAGTTTCTACTGTGTAGTATACAACACCTGTAGCAGCGATATTCGCAGCATTTACAGTGATTGCGTTGTAACCTTTAGCAGCCTCAACAGTTCTAACAGCTAGTACTTTTCCTTCTACTGAAGTGAAAGTAACTGTAGCGTTTCCAGCCTCGATTGCATTGAAACCGATAACAGTTTCTGCAGAGAATGGGTTAGGTGTGTTTTGGTAAACTGCGAATGTATTAGCAGTAGCACCGTTGAATGCAAGAGCAACATTTGCAGCTTGGAACTCAGCAGTTACAGCTTCAGCAGCAGTTACTTTAGAGTTGATAACAAGTGCATTGCTTAACTGTACATCTTCAGTTGCAACGAATACAGCAGTGAATAGAGCCTCACCATCAAGGTTTACTGCTTCAGCAGCATTCCAAGAAGTTGTAAGTGCACCAGCGTCTACAGAAGCGAAACCGAAGTTTTCTTCTTTAGCAACACCGTACTCAACATCTACTAAGTCAAGACCAGCGAAGTTCAAAGTGAACTGGTAACCAGCAAGAGCTTCAGCAGTTGTGAATTCAACAGCAACAGTTTCACCAGCTTTAACAGCTTTGTCTTGTGCGTTGATATTGATAACTGAACGATTGTCAGCAGATGTGAATGATACGTTAGCATCACCTGTAACATCACCAACTTTAACAGCGATGAAGTTAGCAGAAACATTAGCAGCAACGTTATTGATGTTTACAACCTCAGCAAAAGCGAATGGGTTATCAGAATCCATAGTCTGAGCTGCATCAACAAATCTCCAAGAAGTATTGTTAGGGAAGTCAGTAGAAATCTGAAGAATCGCTTTACGGATAGCTACGATATCAAGTGTTGTGATAGTAGCAGAGTTGTTAGCATCAGCAGCAATCATTTTGTATGCAGAATCAAGTGTCTGGATACCTAAGATATGCTGTGTTATTTTAACGATATCAAATGTAGTAACACCGTTTGTAATTGCATCATCTAAAGATGGAGCTACTGTGATATCAGTACCTTGTGCGATACCAGTAATCTCGTAAGTTCCATTAGAAGTTGTAGTTGCAGAGAATAGTCCACCGTTGATTTCAACAGTAACACCGTTTACTGCAGCAGAAGATTCAGTGTTAACAGCACCAGAAACAGTTAATGAACCTGTTCCACAGTCAGCACCGTTGTTATTTTGAACTGTAAGTGTTACAGCACAGAAGTCAGTCAAACCGTCAGCATCAAATACCCACATTTCTACTGCATTAGCTCCTAGCTCATCACAAGTTACAACCATTGCTGTATTGTTGATATCAGAAGAGAATGCGAAAGAAAGATCAGCAGTAGCTGTACAGTTATCAGAAGATGCAAAGTTGAAATCTGCAGCGTTAACCGTTGCCATTCCAGTTGTCATCAAATCAATAACTAATTCATCAGTACAGTAAGCTGTAGGAGCTTTCTCCTCAACTGTTACTGTTTTGATAGCAGTACCTACGTTTCCACAAGGATCAGATACAGTAAATGTTACATCGTAAGAACCAGCTGGTACATCTTCGAACTGAGCAGTAAATACGTTTAGGTATTGTGCAAGCTCACCGTAGTTCTCAGTGATTACATAAGCATCAGTTGAACAACCATCTTCAATAGAAACTACATCTACAGTAGCTTGAGCAAATGTAGCGAAACAGCTAGTTGCAGAAACCTGAGTAGTGTAATCCTCTACAGATACAGTTGGAGCAACGTTATCTTTAACTTTTATAACTTGAGTATAAGTAATAAATTCAGCACCTGTAAGGTCGTAATTCCAGTTTGCAAGAGTTGCAACCTGCTCAGCTGAGTTATTAGCATCATAAGTACACCAGTTGATTACAGTCCAATCACGGAAGATCTTGAAACAAGCATCCTGACCAGGTACATCAAACTGAGTATCATTGAAAGAAACAGCAATCATTTCACACTCATCATTAGAGATAGATGGAGCACCGAAATCAATATCCTCATAATCACAGTCAGCATTTACTGGCTGATCGAAATCTGCAGGGAATGAAACAGTCCAGTCAGATACGTGGAAGATAGAGATAACCTGAGTACAAGATGCAGGTGTGTTACCAGCAGCATCTTCTGCAGACCATGTACGAACGATTGAACCTTCACCACACTGGTCAACATTGTAAG
>JBELIG010000162.1:0-1789 GCA_042091035.1 Sphingobacteriales bacterium
CTTTTGAAAATGCTATTCTTTACAACCTGGAAGAAGGAGAAATGGATATCGTTTACACTCAATTTGGTGCTCACCTTATTCAAGTAACAGATAAGAAGTATATCGGAAAGGATGAAATGGTTAAGGTTTCTTACGTTGGTAGGAACATTATCCCTTCTAGTAGTACATTAGATGATGCTGAGGTTCAGGCAATCAATTTCATTGATGCAGGTGATCTTGAAGCACTAGGTGTTTTAGCTGCAGAGAAAAATCTTGCTGTTCGTACTTCTAATGCATTTAAGTCTTTTGATAACTTTTTAACGAACCTTGGTACTGATGCTGATGCTCGTAATATTATTCGTTGGGCTTTTGGAAATGATCGCAGCCTAGGTACTGATGTACGTGTTGGTGATGTTGCTTCCAAATATTATAGCTTCAGAAATCCAGTATCCAATGCAACAGATAAGTTTGTAGTTGTTGCTCTTGAATCAGTAATTGGTGAAGGTGTTCCAAGTGTAGAAGATGCGAAGGTTTCTAGTGAGCTTAATGTAATGAATATGCTTAAGGGTGACCTTATGAAGGATGAAATTAAAGGAACAGATCTTGCTTCAATTGCAAAAACTTATGGAGTTGCAGTTGATACAGCAAGAAACGTGAATTTTTCAACAAGCTTAATCAGTGGACTTGGATCTGAGCCAAAAGTAATTGCGAATGCATTCACATCTGCTCCTAATCAAGTTTCTCCGGTAATAGTAGGTAAGAGTGGGGTGTTTGTTATTATGCCTCTTACGTCAGTACGCGGAGGTCAAGGTGATTCAGCAGGTCTTAAGCGTACAAACTTAAGTCAGCTTCAAGGACAGGTTAGAACAAGATTGATAAATGAGGTTAAGGTAGATGCAAAGGTTGATGCCAACCTTTCATTGATGTACTAATCTTATTCACAATATATTTCAAAAGGTGGGCAGGTTTACTGCCCACCTTTTGTATTTTTGGCAAAAGCTTCTCAGATGAGTAAAAATTCAACACACTTTTTACCTTTAAAAAGGTTAGAGCAAATGGCAACTAAAGGGTATATGCTTATGCCTTTAGATATCATTCAAAACACCTTTAGGAATTTGGCATCTGATAAGGGAAGGTTGCTTTTGCCATTCTTGCTATTGCTGGGATTGGGACAATTGTTATCAAGCTTTGGTTACCTAACAAATGTGCTTCTCAATCTTTTGATTGATCCATTTGTTGTGGCTTATGTTTATTACGTGCTTTTTAATAGAAAGTTTAAGCTGCCGTATTCATTTGGTGATCTAATGAAACGACGTTGGAAGGAGTTATTGGGTATGAATTTTGTATACTATATGAATTTAATCCTTGCGGCTTCACCTTTTTTGTTTACGATGTGGAATTACAACATCTTTGAACAGTTAAATTCGGAAGACTTTTTACTGGAAGAAGCATTACAAGGTTTACCAGCACACCTTTCTTTAATTCTTAGCCTAGATGTAATATTTGTAATCTTTCTAATAATCGTTTTTTGGTGGAGTACAATCTTGATTTTATTCTTCGACGTAAAACCCTTTCAATCCATCAATCTTAGTGTGCGCTTAGTTGTGAAAAAATTTATGCGACAACTCAACATAGGCATGTTTATTGGCTTGGTGTTTTTTCTCTCTCAATCCTTGGTTGTGAGTTTTGCTGGACTTGGCGAACACTTTATTACCTTCATCTCCTTGTTGTGCCTTGCCTACTTGAATGTTTATATCTATACGAGTATTTTTGAAACCTTCTGTCAGGGATTCTTTTATGTTCAATTATC
>JBELIG010000162.1:1889-7296 GCA_042091035.1 Sphingobacteriales bacterium
TCTTCTAAGATGTCTTCTAGAGTGATTATGCCAGAAGTACCTCCAAATTCATCGACGACACAAGCTATTGAATTATTGTTTTTTATAAACTCGTTCATCAGCTGCCTGACGTGCATAGTCTCAGGAACATAGGGAAGAGGAATACAGATTTTTTTAGTAGACTTAGGAGTATCCAGAAGTTGTTGATGGTGTGTATATCCTAGGATATTATCTATATCATCTTCATAGATCAAAACTCTAGAGTGTTTAGATTCTTTGAACATCTCTATCAATTCTTCTATAGACGAATTGATGTCAATTCCTTTTATCTCATTTCGAGGTACCATACATTCTCTAACACGAACCTCTCTTAAATGCAATGCTTTTTCAAAGAGCTCAGTATCTATTTCTTCTTCTGAGGTAGTATTGGACGATTTTATGAAATTTTCAAGGTCTAGCCTTGTGAAAACTTCTTGATCATTTTCAATCTGAGCACCGAAGAAACGGACTAAAATAACATTTGAGAAACTCGTGATAAATCTTGCAGGTATAACAAGCAATATCTGAATAAGCTTTAGCGGAAATGCAAGGGCAAGAAGTATCTTGTCTGAATATAGCCTAAAGATGCTTTTAGGCAGGAATTCTCCAAATATCAGTACAACAACTGTGATGATAGCAGTAGAAGATAGTAATAATCCAAGGTTTGAAATTGGCAAATAGGATTGGATGAAGGGATCAAGTTTATCAGCCATTAGTTCAGAGAACATTACTAATGCAATATTATTCCCTACCAATAGTATACCAAGGAACTCAGAAGGTTTATTAAAGAATCCATAAACGATTCTACCCTGTTTAGTGCCTTTGTTCTTCAGTAGTTCTACCCGTAGTTTATTTGCAGAGAGAAAGGCTATCTCTGATCCTGAAAATAAACCTGATAATAAAAGGAATGTTGCTATGACTATGTAGTCCATACGTTTTTATTGCGTTCGATTTGACGAAGCTGGCTCGTCTTCTTCCGTTTTAATGAAAGCCTCAGGAGCATTTACTTTTAAATATGTGAAATTTTGATCAGATTCGAAACCATGTGCATAGATAGTTTCATTTTTGCGCAGTATGGTGACGAAACGATTGGTGTACAGTTTTTCTGTTTTTTCATCCCAAACCAATTCCTCCGTTTCAAAGGTTTCTCTATCCATGATGTGCCAAACTACAGAATCACTCACGACCACTTTTTTATCTTTATCATTTCTTACTGCATATTTGGCAGTTAAAATTCCTGTCTTGTTTTGATTACTGTCAAAGAATTCTACAAAGATGCCTTCTGGGAAAATTTGATCATTGCTCTTGTTGTCGGATTTGGTTCTCCACATCACAGGGCCTTTGAGTCTAACTTTCATAACTGCCGAGTCACTGTAAATGGTAGTGAAGTTTTCCACGACTTCTCTGCCAGCTTCATCTTCACTTAGATAAAATGGTTCCTGCTTTTTAGTGCAGGCTATATTACAGCATATTGCTAGAATGGGAAGGAAAAGAAAAAGTCCTTTCTTTATGCTCAAAGCTTTTTAATTTTTTTTTTGCGTGTTAAAAATACACCAATTAGTATTAAAAACATACCTACGCCGTGAATCGCTGAGATCGTTTCTCCATCAAGTAGACCCCAGGTAAGCGCTACTATTGGGATTAAATAACTTACCATAGATGCAAATATTGCATCTCTGATCTGTACAAGATGAAAAAATAAAACGGATGCTGCAACTGTTCCGCCCAAAGAAAGAATAGTAACGTATCCTAATCCTTTAAGACCACCAGGGGTGCTCAAAGGAATCCAAATTTGCTCTTTTAATAAGATTATGATTCCTAGAGGAAGTAAGAAAGTAAATGCAACTGTGCTAATATGGAAGCTTTTTTCATTGCTCAAGTTTGTTCCTACCGTATTAGAGCTTAGGGCATAAAAGAGACAAGCAAAGACCACTAAACTTGTAAAGAATAGTGTTTGCAGGTCAAAGCTGTTTTTTTCACCACCTAATAACATCAGCAGTATTGCTCCGCTAAGTCCTAGGACAACACCCCCTATTTGGTTCCTATTGACTGTGGTACTAAAAAAGAATACCCCTGTTACAAGAGTGAACAATGGCGTAAGTGATGAAAGTATGCCCGTTAAGGAGCTGTTGAGTTCTGTTTGTGCGAAGGCAAATAATACGGCTGGAAACCCCGAACCCAATAAGCCTACAACAAGATAATATTTCCAGTTTTCCCACTTGATCTTCTTTAGGTCTTTTAGGAAAAACGGCAAGAAAAATGTGCTTGATATCAAGATTCTTAATCCAGCAAGTTCCATTGGTTCAAATGCAATTAACGCTCGCTTCATTAAAATGTATGAACTTCCCCAAACCACCGCTAATAATACTAAAATCAGCCAACTCCGCATATTTTATTTTAATTTGCTGCAAAGATAATAATACAAAAGACAAGTGCCCCTTTTACTTCATTAATTACCTGCAAACCTTATCTTTAGTAAATTTTTCTAAGATGGATAGGAACCTTTTGAAGGAGAAAGCGAAGACTGCGAAGAAATCGAACAAGAAGCTTGTTAAGCGATTGGAAAAAATAAATGGCAGGCAACTTGATCAGGTTGTCTCAGGTTTGCATGAGGAGGTATTTGAACGAATTGATTGTTTGGATTGCGCAAATTGTTGCAGCACTACATCTCCCTTGTTTAGGGAAAAGGATATAGAGAGACTCGCAAAACATTTAAAAATGAAGGCTGGTGATTTTGTCCAGCAATATCTGCGTATTGATGAAGATGATGATTATGTTTTTAAAGCAGCCCCATGTCCTTTTTTAGGGGCCGATAATTATTGCAGTGTCTATGAGGCTAGGCCTCGAGCTTGCAGGGAGTATCCACATACTGATCGAAAACAATTTCAGCAGATTTTACAACTGAGTTTGAAAAATACAAATATCTGCCCTGCAGTGTTTGAGATTTTCGAATCTTTAAAGCAGCAATTTTAAATTTATTTACCAAAAAACGATTTAGGACTAAACTTTGTGCACTTAATGCCTAACTTTATAAGCAATTAATAATCAAAAATTAATTGCCGTGCTGCCACTACTAAAAGACGTCAAACTATTTTCAGGAACATCATCTAAATATCTGTCCGATAAGATCGCAGATTTCTATGGTTCTCAACTTGGGAACCTTGAAATTAAAAGGTTCAGCGACGGAGAGATGCAACCTGTAATCGAGGAATCCGTGAGGGGTGCCTATGTATTTTTTATTCAATCAACAATTCCGCCATCAGAAAATGTAATGGAGTTATTATTATCCATTGATGCCGCCAAACGAGCATCTGCCGGGCATATCACAGCTGTGATTCCCTACTTTGGATATGCTAGACAGGATAGAAAAGATAAACCTAGAGTTCCTATTTCAGCTAAACTATTAGCAAATCTTATTCAGGCTTCAGGAGCCAATAGAATAATGACAATGGATCTTCATGCTGACCAGATTCAAGGTTTCTTTGATATACCCGTTGATCACCTGAAAAGTGAAGCGATCTATATTCCGTTCTTAGAAAGTAAAGATCTGAGTAATGTTACTTTCGCATCACCGGATGTAGGGGGTGTTAAACGTGCAAGGACTTATAGTAAGCACTTTAAAAGGCCTCTAGTAATCTGTGATAAATACAGAGAGAAGGCCAATGAAGTAGCTGGTATGACTGTGATTGGTGATGTAAAAGGAGCAGAAGTAATACTCGTGGATGATATGGTAGATACTGCTGGTACACTTTGTCGAGCTGCACAAGCATTAATTGATGCTGGAGCTAATAGCGTAAGCGCAATGTGTACACACCCAGTTCTGTCTGGAAAAGCTTATGATAATATTGAAAATTCAGTATTAGAAGAGTTAGTTGTTTGTGATACGCTCTCTTTGAAGCAGCAATCAAGCAAAATAAAAGTATTATCGACAGCAAAGTTGTTTGCAAGGGCGATTCGTAACATGCACGAACACCGCTCTATATCCGCTTTGTTCGTTGAAGGCTGATAAATAATTATTTAGGTTAAATTTTTTAGCATAGATGTTTTTTTTACCAAAAAATATATATCTTTGCGTGCCTATTTAAGGAAAAGAATAGAATTAAAAGAAGTAAATCATGAATACTGTAGCGATATCTGGTGCACTAAGAACCAACCTAGGAAAAAAAGGTGCTAAGGCAGACAGGAATGAGGGAAAGATTCCATGTGTATTGTATGGTGGTGAGCAAAACATACACTTTACTGTGACACACAATGATATTAAGTCATTAATCTATACTGCTGATTTCAATGTAGCAGAGATAACTGTTGATGGTAATGTTTATAAAACATTCCTAAAGAGTTACGATATGCACCCTGTGACTGATAGTCTAACGCATATTGACTTTATTGAGCTTGTTGATGGGACACCAGTTAAGGTTGATATCCCTATTCGATTTAAAGGCGACTCTCCTGGTGTAAAATTAGGTGGTAAATTATTACAGTCTATACGTCGTGTAACTGTGAAAACATTGCCTGAGAATCTAGTAGATGAGTTATTTGTTGATATCTCAGAACTAGAGCTTGGATTTGCAGTACGTGTAAGAGATATTGAAGCTCCTGACTCAGTGCAGATAATGAATACTGGAGCAACACCTGTTGCAATAGTAGAAGTACCTCGTGCACTTCGTTCAGCAACTGCTGCTGCTGAGAAAGATGAAGAGGTAGAAGCTTAAGAAATAAATTTTTATCTATATTGGCTAGGCATAGAGTTTTCTCTATGCCTAGTCTTGTTTATAGCATATTGGTATGAAAATAGCATTCCTTCAAATCCCTTTAGAGTGGGAGTCACCGCAGGTCAACAGAGATTTTATAGCTGCACAGCTACATGGTCAAGATCTTTCCGATACAGACCTAGTTGTTTTGCCCGAGACTTTCAGTACAGGATTCTCTATGAAAGCGATTCACCTTGCAGAACCTATGCATGGTGAAACAGTGCAATGGATGACGGAGCTATCAAATCAATATGATATTCTCCTTGCAGGGAGTATTATGATAAGAGAAGGGAACAATGTGTTCAATCGCTTTATTGTTGCTGGGCCAGATACTGTTGTAGCTAGTTATGATAAAAAGCACTTATTTGGACTTGGTGCAGAGCAAGATTTGATCAACCCAGGGACAGAAAGAGTATGTTTTACCCATAAAGGCTTAATGATTAACTTGCAGATTTGTTATGATTTGAGATTTCCAGTATGGATGCGTAATACCGAAAATGTTGACTTGATTTTATTGGTTGCAAATTGGCCAGCAGCACGTGCAAAAGCATGGCGCTCCTTGTTGGTTGCAAGAGCAATAGAGAATCAGTGTTATATACTTGGTGTCAATAGAATTGGCCTCGATGGCAATCAATTAA
>JBELIG010000163.1:0-3947 GCA_042091035.1 Sphingobacteriales bacterium
TTGATGAAGACCTTTGTTTTGAGATAGGAAATCTGATGGAGTTAAAAGGAATACAGGCTATTACATTCATATTGTCTCATAAGAATAAAGTGATCTGTGATGCACTTTTGCATCAAGATTTCTCTGGGTTTGGGCGTTTGAAAGGCTTGTATGATGAGATTACAAATCATAAGGAACAGTTTAGATCCCAAGGGATTCAGGATGCTCGGATTCATGAATTGGCACTGTCTGTTCATTTAGATAGTAAAGTAAAAGAACTTATGATGAAGATGCCTGCTCAAAACCTTAATGTTGACGCTATGATTTATGATCGGGTATCCAAACAATTTCTTGAAGTTAATTTGAACAAGATAAAGGACAATCGTATTGGTTTAGGCTTGAATTAATGGTCTAGTTGGTTTGTTAAGTGGTCTATGTGTTTTATGGATACTTCGCAGATTAATAGTGGCAATATAGATTGAAAAATTAATTCTGTTTTTAATAGAATTATTACTGGTTTGAAAAGTGTATGCAGTTGGATTATGGTTCTTAGGAATTGCTTATCCAGCTGTATTCTTTTTAGTGCTAAGTGTATTGTAAGCTAAGTTTAAGAAATGCTTTGCCGGATTCCGTTAAATAGGGTTGGAGTAGCATTAGGATATTATTACAATTGTCCGCTATGGCTAATTCTGTGTTTTTGCTGCTATAGATTTGAGTGTAATAAATCCAAGTGTCTGAGCACTGAACCATTCGTTCAGCAATCAAGGTTTGCTCCCTTTTTTCTATATCCCTATTCATTAGCTTTTTCTGTTGTAATAGGTAAAATAAAAACTGATATCCCTCTATTCTTTTGTGATAGGCATTTGAAAAGTGGATATGCATTTTGCTGTTATGCTTTGTTAATCGATAAAGATCGGTCCAGATGAATTTATAACGCAGCATGGATTTCATACTTATTGAAATGTCTCGCTTGATTTTTTCAAAGGTGATTTCTGTTTTTCTTAGTTTTTCGATACGTTCATCGAATTCAGTAACCATATTGAAATAAAGAGCTTCTAGTATCTCCTCCTTTTTTCTAAAATGATAATTGAGGTTTCCTGGGCTGATTTTAAGTTCAATAGCAATCATTCGTGAGGTGACATTCCAATAGCCATATTCATTGAATAGAACTCTTGCGCTGTCTAATATTTTATATTTAGTATCCATGGTTAGTAAACTTGTACTAAATTTATGCTTTTTTTAGTACAGTTGTACTATTTTTGGAAGTATTTAGATTTGTTTTTACTCAGCATATGGCTAGTTATTGAAGAGATTCTATCCTGAACATCTGATTACTTGTTAATATCACTTAAAGCTAAATCTGAATTATTCCAAAGAGTTTTTCTTACCGACATAGCTTCTTATCAAGGCTTGGCAGAGGATCTTTAGGCAAAATCTGGCTACGAAAATGACTAAGACGTACTAATTACTTTCTTTGCTTTATCAGTATAGGTTTGATGAATACAATAGAAGTTGAGCGAATAAGCCTTAGGAAATTCTAATTATAGCGAAATAATTTTCGTATTTTATTAGAAACAAATCATTGTTCAATGGCTGAATATTTATATGGTGGAATGTTTATCCTTGCCTGTGTAATGATCTACTTTGCCTATTCATTTTATATGGAGACTAAAGCTTTGATAGATCAGGGATTAAGGACAAAAGGCACAGTTGTTGATCTAATTCAATCAAGTAGTGAAGATGGGTATACCTATAAACCCGTTTTTGAATATCAGAATTATTCTGGCGATCGAGTTACTTTTGAAAGTGCTATAAGCAGTAATCCTGCACCCTATTCAATCGGTGAGCAAGTGCATATAATCTATTCTAAGGATGGTGAAGAACAGCGTGTAGAAACATTCTGGGGCCTGTATAGATGGACAATTATTCTTTTGTCCTTTGCGGCACCATTACTGATTATTGGAGGTGGTTATTTGATCTATTCTAGATCATAACTTCGTGATTTTTACTTGTAATCGACAAGCTTATTTTTGTTTTAGAACTTGATTTATTAAATTGTTATTCACGATTTAAATGACCATTCCTATGCAAAGGCGAATCACTCTAGGTGTTGTTAGTATGTTTTTTACATTTTCAATGATAGCACAAACACAAAACTGTTTACAAAATATAAATCATCCTGGCTTTAATTCCATGTTCCAAGTGGTAGGATCTGACACCATATTTCGAGAATATATTCTTCATGTGCCTGCATCTTATGATGCAACAACATCCACACCCTTATTAATAAATTTGCATGGATTTAGTGGATGTGCATCAGATTACGAGCAAGATATAGGGGGGTATTATGAACTTAATGAAGTAGCTGATGATAATAATTTTTTGATAGCATATCCTCAAGCTGCATGGAGACCTCAAAAAGAGGATGTCTATTGGGAGCCTGGTAATGTAGGAGGTGCTAATATCTATAACAATGACGTGTATTTTTTGGAGCAATTAATTCTAGATATTGCAGAATCCTACAATTTAGATCTCAGTATGGTATATGTTGTAGGGTATTCGAACGGAGGAATGTTGAGCTATAGTGTTGCTTGTAATAGACCTGATCTTATTGCTGCGGCTGGGGTTGTGTCAGGGGCCATACTCGATAGTGACTGTACTTCAGATAATCATGTTCCAATTATTATTTTACATGGTATAGCAGACTATTCCCTTCCTTATGAAGGGAATCAATACTATCAAAGTATTGCTGAGGTTGCTGATTTCTGGTTAAACCACAATGATATACCGGCTTCTAGTCAAGTTACTTCTACTCTAAATGACGGAGATGTTGTGCGTGACGAATATTCTGGTGGTAGTACAAATACCTGTTTGACCGTCTATACTGTCATTGAGGAAAAGGATGAACCAGCTGGTCATGTTTGGTTCAGTGATCCAATAGATGGAACTACACCCAATCAGATTCTTTGGGACTTTTTCACAGAAAACTGTGGCCCGGTGAATACAAGCAATCAATTACATTCAAAAGCTTATTTGTCTATACAGCCAAATCCATTCTTTGATTATGTTCAAGTCAGAACTGCAGGACAGGTGGGCGAACGCTACTACCTTTATAATGGGCAAGGCGTCTTGGAACAATCTGGAAATGTTTTATCAGATGATTTTAGGCTCAGTTTGGAGGATCTGCCAGCAGCTTTGTATTTTTTTAAATTAGGAAATACGGTTAAAAAAATTCTGAAGGTTAATTAGTAGTTTGTTAATTAATCAATGGAAAAGCCTTGAAAGCAGTATACTTGTGTTCAAGGCTTTTTTATTGAACTAATACTTTATATAATTGAGAAAAGTAGATTGTGTTTTATTTGATATGGATGGGGTTATAATTGATTCTGAGTTTTTGCATAAAAAGGCATATTACGAAACCTTTAAATCACTTGGACTCGATGTCTCTGATGAGTTGTATAAAACCTTGACAGGTTCATCTACTATTAATGCATTTCAAAAACTCGTCGCACATTTTAAGCTTAATGAAGTTCCCGAAGACTTGGTTTTGCAAAAACGAAAAATCTATGTAGAGCTTTTCGAAAATGATCCAAGCTTACATTTGGTCCACGGGGTGGAGGAATTGATTCAGTATCTCTATGATAAAGGAATAACACTTGTATTAGCATCTTCATCTGCTATGGTTAATATCAATAGAGTTTTTAAGCGCTTTGACTTGGATAAATATTTTTCCGCAAAGATTAGTGGTGCAGATCTTGAGCGCTCAAAACCATTTCCAGAGATTTTTGAGAAAGCAGCCATACTTGGTGAAACAGCAAAAGAGCATTGCATTGTTATTGAGGATTCTGATAACGGTGTTGCAGCAGCGAATGCGGCTGGCATCTTTGTTGTAGGTTTTAGAAACCCAATGGCATCGGATCAGACTTTAGAGCATGCAGACCAAGTAATAACAGACTTTAAAGAAATCC
>JBELIG010000163.1:4047-7237 GCA_042091035.1 Sphingobacteriales bacterium
AAAACACCTAATCTATGAAAATTACAATACTGCCCGATGTGTTGAATTTGAATGTATCCCAGCACGTTCAATTATACAGATACAAAACCACTGAAGATATTCAGAAAACAAAAATTATCCTTTCAAAAAATACCATTAGCTTTCTGAAGCATGGAGTAAAAGCAGTCTTTGGAGATGATAAGAATATCAATATAAACAAAGAGAGCTTTGTAATGATGAAAGCTGGGAATTGTTTGATGACTGAGACTGTGTCTAGTTCTGTAAGAAATTATGAGAGCATTCTGCTTTTTTTCACAGACGAGGAGATTCTGCGTTTCTTAGAAAAGTATAAACATTTTAAATCCGATGTAAGCGAAAATCGTGCTATTTACATTTTTGACTATGACGATTACATTCGGAAGTTTGTGGATAGCCTTGAGCAAATATTGAATATGTCTAAGGATGTTCAATCTAATATTCTGCAAAGTAAGTTTGAAGAGATTATGCTTTACCTTGTTCATAGGCATTCTGCCGATTTTTTAAAATCACTAGTTCAAAATATTGATAGTAAGATGAGTAGATTGATTAGTGTGGTGGAGAACAACAAACACAATAAATTGAGTTTGGATGAACTTGCTTTCCTGTGCAATATGAGTGCATCAACATTTAAGCGATCTTTTTTCAAACATTATCAAACGACTCCAATGAAGTGGTTTAACGAACAGCGCTTAAACTACACTGCTTTTATGCTTAAAACAAAGAGGAACAGGCCCGTTGATATTTATGAAGAAGCCGGTTATGAAAATTTATCGAATTTTGTTCAAGCATTCAAAAAGAAGTTCGGTGTAACGCCTAAACAATATCAGATAGATAATTGAATCTTTTTCAATACTTTTTGAATTTTCTGCAGCAATAAGGACAGATTCCTAGTCCTAAATTTACAATAGAAGATATAGAAAAATAAAAACCATTTTTTGGTATAAAGATTTCAACTCCAATTGTTTATGCGTGCAGATTACTCCCTATTATCTTACACGTATGCACTTTATGCGGCCTATTAGCCAGATTCTTTAAAGTGTCTGGGTTTTAGGTCGCGAAGTGTTGAAAAAAAATCATCTGACTCATCCTTAGTTTTGATAAGTCAAGAACCCAAAGGAAAATTATCTCTTATCTTTTATGATTTTCTAACACTATTTTCAAGAACTAAAGAGCAGCTAAACTATAGCTGCTCTTTGAGTTTGAATAGACTCGTCTTTTATATATTCATCAAATTCCTTCAAGCTATCTACGAATCCACTAGGTCCGATTTCAATGATTCGGTTGGCAATAGATTGAGTGAATGTGTGGTCATTGGATGCGAAAAGGATGTTACCTTTGAAGTTTATCAAAGAATTGTTTAGTGCAGTAATAGTCTCCAAATCCAAGTGATTTGTAGGGTCGTTCAGCATAAGAACGTTTCCTTCTGTAAGCATCATTCGGCTTAGCATACAGCGAACTTTTTCTCCTCCAGAAAGTACATTGGACTTTTTGAAAACTTCTTCTCCAGAGAATAACATTTTACCCAAGAATCCACGAATGTATTTTTCATCCTTTTCTGTAGAGTACTGTCTTAGCCAATCCATCAAATCTAGCTCTGCTGAAAAGAAATCTGAATTGTCAAGAGGCAGGTAAGAAGTGGTAACTGTTTGACCAAATTCAACTTTCCCTGAATCTGGTGTTAGGTTGCCAGATAAGATCTCAAATAGTGCATGAATAGCTAGGCTATTGTCGCAAAGGAATGTAACTTTTTCATCTTTGTTGATGTCAAAATTTAATCCCTTGAAATATTGTTCACCATTAGCCGAGTAGCTCAGATCCCTTACGCTAAGGATCACATCACCGACCTCGCGTTCTTTGGAGAAAATGATACCAGGGTATTTTCTACTTGATGGCTGAATATCGGCAACATTTATCTTTTCAAGCATTTTCTTTCTTGATGTAGCTTGTTTTGATTTGGATGCATTTGCACTAAATCGATCGATAAATGTTTGAAGTTCTTTTCGTTTATCTTCCGCCTTTTTGTTTTGAGCTAATTTTTGCTTCAAAGCAAGTTGACTACTTTCGTACCAGAACGTATAGTTACCCGTGTACATCTGTATTTTACTGAAGTCAATATCTACAATATGCGTACATACGGTATCCAGGAAGTGTCTATCGTGTGATACTACGATAACCGTGTTTTTGAAATCTAGTAAAAAGTCTTCGAGCCATGATACTGTTTGAATATCAAGATCATTGGTAGGCTCATCTAGGATTAGAATATCTGGAGCACCAAACAAAGCCTGCGCTAAAAGAACGCGTACTTTTTGATTTCCATCAAGCTCTTTTAGTTGTTTATGGTGGAAATCTTCATGAATACGCATACCACTAAGCAGCGCTGCTGCGTCTGGTTCAGCATTCCATCCATCCATCTCAGCAAATTCTCCCTCTAGCTCACTCGCAAGAATACCGTCTGCTTCGCTAAATTCAGGCTTAGCATAAATGGCATCTTTCTTCTGCATGATGTCCCAAAGTTTTTCATGGCCCATCAATACTGTGTTGAGTACTGTAACCTCATCGTATTCATGGTGATTCTGTTTAAGAACAGCCATGCGCTTTCCGGATTCAATACTAACATCTCCAAGGTTAGGGAATATCTCTCCCGAAAGAATTTTTAGGAAGGTTGATTTTCCGGCACCATTAGCTCCTATCACTCCGTAGCAATTGTCACCTTTGAAGGTAATGTTTACCTCGTCGAATAGTACTCTTTTCCCGTATTGCAGGGTTACGTTATTTGCTGATATCATCTTTGTTCTGCATTTGAAGGCACAAAGGTATGATTTTTAAGTTCTAATTAATAAGGATTTTTGTTAATGATTTATTACCATTTGATTATTTATTAAAATGTCGATTTGTCTCGTAGGCAGAATATTAAGTGCTTGATTCTCTTTAATTTACTTTGAATAGAAGGAATTGATTTAGTGGTGATGGAATGTATTTAAATTCAATTGCTGGTCAATTCAAGTATTTACAAAGTTTTTGCAATGATTTTATGTTTTTATAGAGGTCCTATTTGTTTCATTTTGATGTTGTTTTGTTGTGGGCTATTTGCGCAACAAGATTCAACAAAGATGCTGTTGTCCTATGAAGGGGATTTTAGGCTTAGAAGCGAGTGGGATTGGAATTCTATGGA
>JBELIG010000164.1:0-7225 GCA_042091035.1 Sphingobacteriales bacterium
TCATTAGTGTTCATATTCCTTTGGATAAGGAAAATCAATATTTTATAAATGATTCATTTTTTGAGACGCTCGCCAAATCAGTTTTTTTTATAAATACTGCACGTGGATTAATTGTTGAGACAGCAGCATTGGTCTCCGCTATCAAAAAAGGGAAGGTCCTTGGAGCTGCCTTAGATGTATTAGAGTATGAAGATAGCTCCTTTGATAAGTTAATAAATCTAGGGGCGCTACGCACGGAAAATGAAGTTTACAGGTATCTCGTAGAATCTGAAAGTGTATTGTTAAGCCCACATATTGCTGGCTGGAGCTTCGAAAGTAAGTTTAAGCATGGTGCTGTTTTGCTAAAAAAGATACTAACATTATTAGAGATATAAGATTAATTTTTGTTTGTAAATTATTCTAATTCTGTCCTTTAGTTCTCATTTCATTTTTTATATTTATAAAGTAAATGAAGGAACTAACACTGTTTATACTAACTACGACATTTTTGCTTGCATGCAATTCTGTATCTGATTCTAAAGTAGAAGAGTCTGCTCCAGCAAATGAAGCTGGGGTCTTTTCTCTTGTTATCCATGGCGGTGCTGGCACTATTTTAAAAGCCAATATGACCGAGGAGCAAGAAAAAGCCTACGAACAGGTCTTGACTGAAGCATTAGATATAGGAGAGGAAATTTTGCAAGCAGACGGAGCTGCCACAGAGGCAGTGATTGAAGTAATAAAGCATATGGAGGATTCTCCGTTATTTAATGCAGGGAAAGGTGCTGTTTTTAATTCAGACGCTGCTAATGAGATGGATGCTTCCATTATGCGTGGATACGACCAACAAGCAGGTGCTGTTGGAGGTGTTTCCAATATTAAAAATCCCATAGAAGCTGCTTTTGCAGTAATGACAAAATCTGAACACGTTTTGTTGACAGGGCAAGGAGCGGAGTCATTTGCTGTAAGTGTAGGGATTGACACCATCGATCCATCCTATTTCTACACAGAAAGACGTTTTAGGTCTTTGCAAGCTGCAAAAGAATCTGAAGCTTCAACTTCCATGAATTATAATCCAGACCATAAATTTGGTACCGTAGGTTGTGTGGTACTCGACAAGCAGGGAAATCTTGCAGCAGGTACTTCCACCGGTGGAATGACCAATAAGAAATTTAACCGTATAGGGGATTCTCCAATCATTGGAGCAGGTACCTATGCAGATAATAATACAGTAGCCGTTTCTTGCACAGGGCATGGAGAATATTTTATTCGCTATGCTGTTGCTTACGATATTGCAGCAAGAATGGAATATGGAGGTATGAGTCTCAAAGATGCTTGTGAGGCTATTGTCAATGAAAAGTTAGTTGAGAAAGGTGGTTCAGGTGGTTTGATAGCAGTGGATAAGCAGGGTAATATACAAATGCCTTTTAATACGGAAGGTATGTACAGAGCTTCATCAAAGGGTGGAGATAGATATATTGGAATTTATAAAGATTGATATAGTTTTATTTTGTGCTTTGTTAGATATGTGTTTGATTGTTTTGAAGGAGCATTGATAATTATAAATTATTGGTGTTCTGCGAATTATATTGTTTGGGTTCTTATGAAGTAAAGTTAATGTTTTGGTTGAATGTGGAATTTCGAAATAGAATTCTAAGCAGTATCCCCTCATTAAGAATTTACAATTAATTAATACTAGATGTAGTTCTGTTTTAAGGACTACTCCTAAATTTGAGTATAATTTTTAAACAAATCTTTCACTGATTATGAAAAAGTTTTTACAAACTTTCATGTTCTTGATGATCGCTAGTATGGCGTTCAGTCAAGGTGCTGTAACAGGTAAAATTGTCGATGCAGATTCTAAAGAGGCATTACCTGGAGCTACAATTCTTGTAAAAGGAACCTCTGATGGAGTTGTTTCTGGTTTTGATGGTACTTTTATCATTGAGGTAGAAACAGGAACTGCACTAGAAGTTTCTTACCTAGGTTATTCTTCACTAGATGCTACTGCTGAAGATGGGATGATGGTTTCTCTCGAAGCAGATATGAACGTTCTAGGTGAAGTAGTTATTACTTCAGGCGTTATTGATTTTGCAAAAGTAAGAGAAACTCCGGTTGCTGTTTCAACGATCTCTCCAGCAGAGATTTCTTTGAAAGTAGGTAATCAGGAATTCCCTGAAATTATGAACAAAACACCAGGTGTTTACGCAACTAAAAATGGTGGTGGTTATGGTGATTCAAGAATCTCTTTAAGAGGATTCGATCAGCGTAACACATCTTTCCTTATCAACGGTCAGCCGGTTAATGATATGGAAAACGGTTGGGTATACTGGTCTAACTGGGCTGGTTTGTCAGATGTTTCATCTGGAATCCAGATTCAGAGAGGTCTTGGTGCTTCTCGTCTTGCTGTTCCATCTGTAGGTGGTACAGTATCTATCTTTACTAAGGCTGCTGAAGCTAGAAAAGGAGCATCTGCTGCTCAATCAATTGGTAACGATGGATACACAAAAACGTCTGTTTCTATGTCTTCAGGTTTGAATGACAATGGCTGGGCATCTTCAATCTTGCTTTCAAGATGGGCTGGTAACGGTTACATCAATAATACAGCTGGTGAAGGATGGACTTATTTCGCAGCAGTTGGTTATGCACCAGAAGGTTCTAAGCACTCCTTGAATTTATCTTTCTTAGGAGCAGGTCAATGGCACCATCAAAGAGATGTTTGGGTTTCTATCCGTGATTACCAAAACTTTGGTGAGAATGCAGATGATCCAACTCAAATTGATAGAAGATGGAACACAAATGGTGGATATATCACAAATGCAGATGGAGATGTTGAAGAATTCTCAATGAGAAGAAACTTCTACAACAAACCATTAGCAACATTCAACTGGGATTGGGATATCACAAGTAAGTTTAAGCTTGTTACTTCATTCTACGGTTCTGCCGGTAGAGGTGGAGGTACAGGTCCTCGTGGTAACAACTTCAGAAATGCTGATATTAACTTCTATCCTTTCAGAACAGATCTTACTGGACACCAGGCAGGTCTTGCAGAAGATGGGATAAACAATAGGGATGAAAACGGAAATATCAACTTTGATGATGTAATCGCTGCTAACCAAGCAACAACTGAAGGTTACATTGGCGCAAACGGTAACTTTGCAGGTCAATTAGTTGGTTCTAACGGATTCAGAGATGATAATGTGAATAGAGCAGTATTGGTTAGAAGGGCTTCAATGAATTCACACAACTGGATCGGAGCTATCTCTAATTTGGAATATACTACTGAGTCATTCAAGTTCTCATTAGGGGTAGACTGGAGAAATTATACAGGATATCACTACCGTGCACTTAATAACTTGATGGGACTTGATGCATACTATGCAACAGGTAACGACAATACAAATGGTCAATTCATCAATACTACAATTGAAGCTTCTCCATTTAATAATACAGGTATTAGCGGACCAAAAATGGCTTACTATAATATCGGTATAGTAAAATGGTTAGGATTCAACGGTATGGTTGAGTATAACAACGGTGGACCACTTACAGCTGTACTTCAAGCTGGTACATCTAGCCAGTCTTTCCAGAGAATCGATTACTTTAGTCAGCCTGCTAACCCTGAGTCAGATGAGCAAGTTCAGCCAGGTGGATACATCAAAGGTGGCGCAAACTACAATATCAACGAGAAGTCTAATGTATTCTTTAATGCAGGTAGAATTTCTCGTCAGCCAAACTTTGACGCTGTATTCCCGAACTTTGCTAATGATATCAACCCAGATCTTGCAAATGAGGAGATTACTTCATTTGAGCTAGGTTATGGTTATATCGCTAAGAACTTTAGAGCAAACATTAACCTTTATGCTACAACTTGGGATAATAGAACATTATCTAGAGGTCAAAGAGATTATGAAACTGCTGACTCAACTTACGAGAATGTAGTTATCTTAATGAGAGATGTTGATGTACAGCATAATGGAGTAGAAATTGAATTCTCTTACACACCAACTTCTAAGCTTAGACTTAAAGGTATGGG
Organism: Sphingobacteriales bacterium; assembly: GCA_042091035.1. Taxonomy (GTDB): domain Bacteria; phylum Bacteroidota; class Bacteroidia; order Chitinophagales; family Saprospiraceae; genus AM-2324. The sequence continues at coordinate 4,013 of JBELIG010000164.1, forward strand.
TTCAATCGGTGATTGGAAATACACAAGAACTATTGATGCAGATGTGAATTCTGAAGATCAGGATTTCATTGAAAATAGACCGTTCTATGTTTCTGGTGTAAAAGTTGGTGATGCAGCTCAGTTTGTTGCTTATCTAGAGGCTGATTATAAAATCGCAAAAGGAGTTAATTTTGATTTAGGTTACCGTTTCGTTGATAACCTATTTGCTGATTTCTCTGTTATTGATGGTTCTTTCGAAGCTGAGGACAACTTGGGAGCACTTAAGTTACCTTCTTACGGATTGTTGGACGCAGGTTTGACATTCAACTTCCCGATTGCAAACATGGACGGAAGATTCCGTATCAATGTAAACAACGTACTAGATACTGAATACATTGCTGAATCAAATACGAACATTCACGCGGATGATTCAACACCTGAAAATGAACTATGGAATGGTATTCATACAAGTAACTTTGTATGGTTCGGATTCGGACGTACTTGGAACGCAAGTTTCAAACTTAATTTCTAAGAAGAAATTCATTTAGGACATTATGTCCATCAGAATATTAAGTATTAAAAAGGTGGCTTTGCAGATAATGCAAGGCCACCTTTTTTTAGGCATTTAAGGAAGCCAGAGGCTATTTATACAAATAATTATTCAACAGTTACTTTAGAGGCTGTCAAGACTTTATATACCTTGCTGTTGAGTAATTAAAAAAGGCTGACAATTTTCATCGTCAGCCCTTTTACTATGGATTAGTTATTTATGTACCTATTAAAAATTAAGCGTTGATCTTAATTTCTTTTCTTCTATATCCACATCTTCAATCATAGATAATGTGAACTGTTGTTTACGTTCTTTTGGATCGATTGACTTGATGTCCTTCGGTTTAAGTAAAGCTATTTTATTGTCAGGGAGTACAAGCCAAATTAGATATTCCTTACTTAGATCTAGGTGCATAGGTGTTTTTCTATCCACTAGAAACTTCTGTACTGTATTTTGACCTTTGCAGGCCATGTATCCAGTCAGATTATGCAGAACCTTACCGCTCGGTAATTTGAACTTAGCCGTAAATTTACTAAGCTCTGGCAAGACTGGACGATCACAGTTCCAAATACCAAGTTCATCCGCTTTGAATTTATTGACAACTTTTGTTCGTTGGATAAGTGGAAGAATATCTTCTTTGTTGTTTTCAGTCTGCAGGCTAAGCAGATTTTCTTTGTAATTTTTTTGAGCAATTGATTTTTGTGCCTGCATGTTTTCTTGAATCTCCTTTTTCTTATTTGCTATTTTCTGCTCCCAATCGTTCATGGAAGTGCTATAGTTATCGAGGGCATTTCCATATGAATCCATTGCTTTCTGAAAAGCTGATCCTACCAATAGTGGGTTGATGAGGATAGTTTGTGTTTTATCCGCAGCAATAAGGGTTAGCTTGAAATCAAGTTCATTCAACTGAACTAACTCAAGTGTCTCCCACTGATGATCAAGCTCAGATCGCTGAATCTTCTCCGAGCTATGTAGCTGCCATAAAGCATCCTTGTATGCACCGTATAAAACTGGTGCAGCTTCCTTTAACTGACTTTTTAGGTCAAAGTTGAATACCAAGGCATCTTCTCTTTGTTGAGTTGGTCTTACGGGCTCTTTTGGAACAGGAATGCTATTGTTTACTTTTCTCAATAGATCTTTGTGAAGCACTTCCAATTCAATAAGCCTATCAAAGTATTCTTTTTGAAACTCGTAGGCAATATGCCCTATAGAGACTTGTTCTGGCTTGACTTCCAGGTATTCTATATTGTCAATATTGGTATATTCCCACTTTCGTTCAGTTTCGTTCAGTTTGTATATATTGAATGAAGGGGGAACATTAAGATTGGGTACCTCTACAACGGAGACTAATTCAACCTCGAGACTTTTACCCGGTCGAATGTTGATACGCTGTCCACCTTGTTCAGCGAATATCTCCACCATACCTGCGGATTCCAGATTATATGTTTGGCCTAAAGAATCATAAGTCATAGGCACTCCACTTAGGAAAAAGTCAATGAAGTCGTGAAACTCACGGTACAGAATGTCTACTTGACCTGTTACTACTTTGCCATTCTTGTATTCAAATGCTTCTTTAGGTATTGTGATCTTAGATCCGCTTTCGTGTTCAATAACACCACCGTCATACGCTGGTACTTTGTAGGAAGCAAAGATTGGCTTTGCTACTTCAATATTTGGCGGATTTACATAGTGTTTCTGTGCAAAATATTCCGTTTGCTTCTCTTCATAACTACTGGAGAAAACGGAGGTGCTAATAAGGATTAATAGTAGGGCTGAGGCAGCAATAGCGGAAGCATAAAATATCCTACCACGCTTTCTTGCACTTGTGCTTATTGGCCCACCTTGTTCCATTGCCTGTCGCTGACTTTCTTTAAGTATAAAATCAAAGTCCATATGGGAACGTATTTGTTCATCCCCAGGATCTTTATAATTTTTATTGAATTTGTATTGGTCTCTCATATATATAAGCACCCAGAAGGTGGTTTATTTTTTATTATAAATTGATTCTCTTCCTGATCCGTTCTTTTATTCGATGGACCTTTACTTTTGCATTTCCCTCTTTGATATCAAGTATCTCAGAAATCTCTCTGTAAGATCTTTTCTCAAAGAAGTGCATCTCGATCAGAAGAAGGTCAGTCTCCTTTAGTTGGTCAATCTCATTCATAAGGATACTGATCAATACATCTTTATCAATCTGTTCATCGTCGATCTCAAGCGTCTCAGGGATTTCTTTCGAATCAAAAGAAATCATACGCGTCGTATTCTTATCTCTGAAATACTGGTTGAGTTCATTCAATGCAATCCTGTAAAGCCAGGATGAAAATGGGAAACCCCTATATTCAAATTTGTGAATATTTAGCATTGCTTTGATGAAGGTATTCTGTACAATATCTTTGGTTAATTGCTCTCGATCCGTTCTTCTATTGATGAATAGAAAAATAGACTGGAAGTATTTTCTGTACAGGAAATCAAAATACGCAGGATCTTCTTTGGCTAGCATAACGATCTCTTCCTCAGAGAGGCTATCTTTTTTGCGATAGGAAACTTTCATTCCAGATTGTCTCACAGATTTTTCTTTTTTAGTATTTAATCTAGCCCGTATCATAGTTTCGATTAAGACATGAGTCATTATGCTACTCATCTACTTAATTAATTCAGAAACAGGAAAAAGTTACAAATTCGAA
>JBELIG010000165.1:0-7216 GCA_042091035.1 Sphingobacteriales bacterium
AAAAAAAAGAACATGTTTAAGATTAATATTTACTTGAAATTCGTTGCTATTGTTGTCGGTCTATTAGGAGGCACAGCATTGAGTTTTATATGGGGGTTTTGGTATGGATTTCCATTTATCCTAATAGGTTTAGTTGCTCTTGTAAGTTATTTTTTACTTGGTACTGTTCAATCAGCAGCTGAATTCATGCAAGTTCAAGATATTGAGGGATGTGAAACACGTCTTAATTTAACTTTTTTTCCAAGGCTTTTGTTTTCTGCCAATAGAGCATATTTCTATATGTTGAAGGGGACAATTGCGCAGCAAAGAGGAGATAAGCTAGGTGCAGAAAAGTACCTAAAAGGTGCTCAAGAAATCAAAATGCCATCAGATAATGAGCGTGCTATGCTTGAAATGCAAATGTTGAGTATTTCTGCGCAGCGTAATAATATGACTCAGGTAAAGAATCACTTGCGAAACCTTAAAAAATACAATGTCACAGATGAATCTCTTGCAGAACAGATACGTCAGGTAGAGCGTGATATGAAGATGTATAGTCAGTCCAGAGGACAGGCTATGGGAGCAGATAAAAGTCAAATGCGCCAATCTGGTGGAGGTGGTAAACGCCGCCGACCAAAAATGCGTTAATAAAAAAAGCCATGGAAGAATTCCATGGCTTTTTTTTATGCAATGCTGAAACCAGAAGGCCAGTCTTTATCTGGAGACACAAAACTCAAAGTACCTTTTGCATCTTCTGCCATTAGGATCATTCCTTGAGATTCTACACCTCTTATTTTTCTGGGTTCAAGATTTATCAAAAGAGCTACTTCTTTTCCGATAACTTGTTCCGGTTCATAGTATTCCGCAATGCCTGAAACAACTGTTCGTTTCTCAAAGCCTAAATCTACAGTTAGCTTGAGCAGTTTTTTTGCTTTCTTTATTTTTTCAGCTTCAATGATTTTTGCTGTTCGGATATCTAGCTTAGTGAAGTCATCAAAAGAAATGCTTGGTTTTGCTTCCGGATACTCTGTCTCTTTTTCAGCTTCCATTATTGCTTCAAGTTTTTCTTTCTGTGCTTCAATAATTTCCAATCTAGAATGGTCCTTTCTATCGTGGATCTTTGCAAAAAGTAGTTCAGCTTCACCGATCTGATGACCAGCGTCTAGGATTGCCTCTTTTTGCTCTATTTTTTCAAGTAATTGTTGTAATGCATTGGGCCCTTCCTTTTGAAGGTTGAGCATAGTCCTGATCTTCTTTGAAGTAAAAGGAATGAAAAGCTCACTAATGATTCCTAACTGGGCTGTGATCTGCAGACAATTATAAATACAGTCCTTGATCAGTTGTGAGTCAGGTTCTGCTTTAAACAATTTCCACGGTGAGACATCTTGAAGATAGGTGTTACCATGAGAGGATAATTCCATGAAAGCCTGAATGGCAAATTTGAAATTATAGTTTTCGAGTTCAAGGGTGATTTTCTTAACTAAGTCATTGGCCTTATCAAGTACCTCGTTGGAGGTGGAACTTGGTGTTGGAACTTCACCTCCGTAGTATTTATTTGTCAATACTATTGCTCGATTCATGAAATTACCTAAGTTATCTGCTAATTCCTTATCGTGATAATCTACAAAGTCATCCCACTTGAAATCTGCATCTTTATTCTCAGGCATGTTTCTTAAGAGTGCATATCGAAGTGCATCTTCTTTGTTAGGGAAGTCTTTGAATGTCTCTAAATATTCGTGTTGTTCTATACCCCAGCCTCTTGATTTGGAAAACTTTTTGCCTTCAAAGTTGAGGAACTGATTTGCAGGAACATTTACTGGAAGGTTGTAACCTCCATGGGCTTTTAACATTGATGGAAATACGATACAGTGAAATACAATATTGTCTTTTCCTATAAAGTGCACCAGTTCAGCATCATCAGCTTTCCAGTAATCTTCCCAGTTTTTATTATTTTCCTTGGCCCACTGCTTAGTGGCAGATATATATCCAATAGGTGCATCAAACCAAACGTATAGGACCTTTCCTGCACCATTTTCATGTGGCACAGCTATTCCCCAGTCTAGATCTCTTGTGATTGCTCTTGGTTGTAGTCCACCATCTAACCAGGACATGCATTGTCCGGTTACGTGGTTTCTCCACAACTTAGGGTTGTGATGTTTTTCTCCATCTAACTCACCTTTGTCTATCCAAGTTCGCAGCCAGTCTTCATGTTTGTCTAGACGAAAATACCAATGACTAGTTTCTCTTAAAACTGGCTTGTCTCCGCTTAATGTTGAAACGGGGTCAATAAGTTCTGTTGGAGAAAGTGTAGAGCCACAGTTTTCGCATTGATCTCCATAGGCTTCTTCGTATTGGCATTTCGGGCAGGTACCTTTTATATATCTATCTGCCAGAAAAGCATTGTACGATTCGTCGTAGTATTGTTCTCCAGTTTTCTCAATAAATTCATCTCCTTTTGCAAGGAGTGTTTTGAAAAATTCCTGTGCTGTTTCATGATGGATCTGCTCACTTGTTCTATGATAGAAGTCAAATGAAATGCCCAAATCTAGAAAGGTCTGCTTATTAAGATTATGGTATTTGTCAATTATATCATTCGGTGTTTTTCCTTCTTTTTTGGCACGCATAGTTATAGCTGCGCCATGCTCGTCTGATCCACAAACAAACAAAACCTCTTTACCCATACTTCTTTGAAAACGTGCATAAATGTCACCTGGAAGATAGGCACCAGCTAAATGCCCTAAGTGTAAGGCACCATTTGCATAGGGAAGTGCAGAGGTAATGAGAACTTTATTCTTATCCATTTAGAAAATTCTTTTATGATGTCCGAAGATACAAAATCTAGATATTAGATAAGTATTTATAGGAAAGCGTAATAAAAAAACAGGGCGTCTACTAAAGTAGCACCCTGTAATAACCCCAAAAAACCAAATGAAAACAATCTACATATATAAAATATACTGTATTTCTTATTTAAAGATAGATTAGTTTAATAAATGTGTAAATCACTATATTAAGGTAATTATCTATCTTACAAATCAAAGGTAGTATTTTTTTCTTTCCAAAAAAAAATTTAAATAAATTTATTTGAGTTTTTTAAATGGATCAAAGAAACCCATTATTTGAAGTCTATTTAACCTATTTATATTGGCAAAAATTAAAAAAATATTCTATTGTTCGAATTGTGGAGTATCATCTCCAAAATGGTTGGGACAATGCCATAGTTGTGGCGAATGGAATACATTTACGGAAGAGATTGTACAATCTACTGAAGAGAAAAGAACCTCTAAAAAATCAATTTGGAACGAGCAGAATGGAAGTGCTTCCAAAGCCGTTCCTTTAGCCTCGATAGAGGCTTCAAGTACTAAGCGCAGTCTGACAGGTGATACGGAATTTGATCGAGTTCTTGGGGGAGGTATAGTTCCCGGAGCCCTTATTCTAATTGGGGGACAGCCAGGTATTGGAAAGTCAACTTTGATGCTCCAAATTGCTGTTCGACAATCTAAGAACATATTATATGTATCTGGTGAAGAGTCTGCTGAGCAAATTAAAATGCGTGCAGATAGGGTAGAGGGACATTCTGGGGATTGTCTGATCCTCACAGAAACCAAAGTAGAGCAGATCCTCAATCAAGCAAAGAGTATTAAGCCAGATTTTCTAGTAATAGATTCCATACAAACCTTAGTGTCTATGCATATAGACTCTATTGCTGGCAGTATTTCACAAATCAAAGAATGTGCTGCTTCTCTACAGCGATTTGCTAAAGAGTCCAATATTCCTGTCTTTATAATTGGGCATATCAATAAGGAAGGATCAATTGCTGGGCCAAAGATATTGGAGCATATAGTTGATACAGTGCTGCAATTCGAAGGAGACAGGAATTATACATATCGAATATTGAGGACCTTGAAGAATCGATTTGGATCAACTGATGAACTTGGCATTTATCAAATGGAGACCAAGGGTTTGAAGCCAGTGCACAATCCCTCGGAATTATTACTTTCTCAAAAGGATGAAGATCTAAGTGGTTCGGCTGTAGCAGCAACTATAGAGGGTTTGCGTCCCATGCTTATTGAAACACAAGGTTTAGTATCCAAAGCTGTTTATGGAAATCCTCAGCGTTCTGCTACTGGTTTTGATCTAAGGAGATTGAACATGCTATTAGCAGTCTTAGAAAAACGATGTGGTTTTCCGCTTGGTAATTTTGATGTGTTTTTAAATATAGCTGGTGGGATTAGAGTTGTTGATCCAGCAATTGATTTGGCTATTATATCTTCAATTATTTCAAGTTTTCAGGATGTAGCTATTCCTGCTGATGTATGTTTTGCTGGTGAAGTGGGGCTTTCTGGAGAGATCCGGGCCGTAAACAGAATTGAACAGCGTGTTCAAGAGGCCGATAGGCTTGGATTTAAGCAGATATTTGTCTCCAGTTTTAATACTAAAGGGCTTGATCTTTCCAGGTTTAAAATTCGAGTCCGATCAATATCTAAGATTGAGGACTTGTATGAAGGATTATTCGTTTAATTAGTTTAGCATGCGTCCTGATAGATCATTTTTTGAAGGTAATGATGTTGTGAGTCTTGCAAAGAGATTACTTGGATGTACTCTTTATACCAAGTTTGGAGGAACGATAACTGCTGGACGTATAGTAGAAACTGAAGCTTATAGAGGTCGTGATGATAAGGCTTGCCATGCTTTTGGCTATAAGCGAACCAAGCGCACGGAGACTATGTTCTTGGCAGGAGGACATACTTATGTTTATCTTTGCTATGGAATTCATCATTTATTCAACATAGTCACTTCCAAAGAAGGAGAACCAGATGCAGTACTGATTCGCTCTATAGAACCGGTGGAAGGTATAGATGAAATGATGAAGCGCAGAAAAATTAATTATCTAAAGCCACAATTGACAGCAGGACCAGGCGTTTTATCTAAAGCTCTTGGACTATCTATTGAGATGAATGCAATAGATTTGACGGATCCATCTAGCCCAATTGGACTTATCTTAAACGATCCAATTCCTGATTCCGGTATTTTAGCAGGGCCAAGGATTGGGATTGATTATGCTGGTGATTGTGCGGATTGGCCATGGCGGTTTTGTATAAAAAATAATGACTATTTGAGTCGATAAACTTTAATACATTGAAAGTAATACTTACGTTTTTATTCGGATTGGGTGCATTTTGTCTTTTTGGTCAGCAGGCACCTGATAATGTGTTTGATCCCAATATTAAATCGGTCAAGATTATAGGTGGCAAGGATCAACTAAGTTATCCGATTTATTATGTAAACAGTTCAAATTACGTATATCTATCTTTTGATGATTTAAATGAAGATCGTAACCTTGGATATAGGATCAGATACTGTAACAGTGATTGGACCATTTCAGATCTATTTTATTCAGAATTCATCGATGGGTTTCAAGAAGAATATTTAGATGATTACGAATTTTCGTTTAATACGATCGTGGATTATGCCAATTACGGAATCGTCCTTCCAAATAAGTCTTTGGGTTTTAAGCTTACTGGTAACTACGTGATTGAGGTTTTTGATACAGAGAGCGATCTTGTACTATTGTCTAAAAGATTCATGGTAGCACAGGCAAAGGTGGGAATCGATCATCGAATAGGAAGGGCTTCCTTGAACTCAAAACTCGAGACACACCAGGAGTTGGATTTTTATGTAAAACATGAATCTTTTGATATCCAAAACCCAAGGTCTACGCTTAAGGCTACGGTTATACAGAATAAAAGGTGGGATACAGCTATTTATGACATCAAGCCATCCTTTGTTCGTATTGATATGATTGATTTTGATTACCAAAATAAGATCGTTTTTCAAGCAGGTAAAGAATTTAGGTACTTTGATATTAGAAATCTTACTATTCCTCCTTCCCATATTGAGACTGTTTCTAGGTCTTTTGAGGATATTGATGTGACTATCGAGCGTCAAAGACTCCGATCTAATATCGCATATTTCGAATCTAATGATATCAATGGAGCCTACATCATTGCTGCTGATGATAAAACGAATCCAATCTTATCGGGAGAGTATGTAGATGTCCTATTTGTTTATAATAGACCTTTCGAAAATATGGAGTCATCGTATTATGTCTTTGGGGAATTTACATCCTACAGCTGTCAAGAATCTGGCCGCATGGTCTATAATGATGCATTGAAAGCCTATGTATGTAAAATGCGATTGAAGCAAGGGTATTATAATTACTACTTCGTAGAGCAAGCTAAAGGTAAGGAGGTTATAGATTACGAGGTAACGGAAGGGAACTGGTATGAAACAGAGAATGAATATGCTATCCTTATTTATTACAGACCATTTGGTGCTAGATTTGATCAGCTCATTGGAGTAAAGACAATCAGTAGTAGGCCTTGATCCTAAATGTCTAGTCACATTCTTTATTTATAGCTTTTTATAACCTATTTATCCCTGTTTGAGCATCCTTTATATATATTTTTCGTCATTTAGAAAGTGAATCTTTAGAATTGTACTTATAAATTTTAAACATAATGACGAAGAAATTAATTGCTCTGGTAGCCTTTACCTTGACTCTCGGCTTGTCCGCATCTGCTCAAAGACTCTTAAGTCTTTCAGATTGTGTGCAGATTGCAGAAGAAAATACACTTACACTCAAACAAGCAAAAATCACAATTGAAAATGCAGAGATTGGGCTCAAGGAAGCTAAAATGTCTCGACTTCCAATATTAAACGGTTCTGTAGGTGCAGGTCTCCAATTCGGGCGTACTATTGACCCTACGACAAACGATTTTGGTACTAGTGAGATAGGCTATAATTCAATCTCATTAAATGGAGGGATGAATGTCTTTAATGGGGGCAGAATCAATTCAAGTATTCGTCAGGGAAGATATGATCTAGAGGCGGCTAGATATGCCGGTGAGGATATCTATAATAATCTAGGCTTGACTTTAGCTTCTGTTTTTCTTCAGATAATGCTTGCTGAAGATCAACTCGAAAATGCAAAAAGACAAGTAAGAGGAATAGAGGAGCAATATGAACAGTCCCAGAAGTTGGCAGAGGCTGGAGTGATTCCTGTAAATGACTTATTAGATATTGAAGCACAACTTGCTTTGAATCGACAAAATGTATTTGTTGCTGAGGGTAATCTTGAGGTTTCTAGGCTTACACTTGTTCAACTGCTTGAATTGGATGCTAACGAGCAGATTAAATTGATACGACCGGAGGTGGAATTGCCTACTATTGATCC
>JBELIG010000166.1:0-7178 GCA_042091035.1 Sphingobacteriales bacterium
TCAAAGTAGAAGTTATAGGTAAAGCAACGGAAGAGATTGAAAATGAAGTTTTAAGCTTTGAAATAAATGGGCAAAAACTCGTCGTAGCTGCAGTACCCTACCTACGAGATAAGGACATACGCAGACACACGCTGAGCGAACGATTTGAAGACATAGGCGGACGATACAAACAAGCCCTAATAAGACATTATAAGGCGGTAGCAGAAGTATGCGAAAAACACAAAACACCTAATACTCCAATAATTGCTATGGGTCATCTATTTGCAGTAGGCGGAAAGACAACTGATAGTGAGCAGACTATCTACGTGGGTAATCTTGGAGATATTGGGGCAGAAGATTTTCCTGAAGTTTTTGATTATATCGCCTTAGGGCACCTGCATAGGCCACAAACGATTGGAGGCAACGAAAAAGTGCGTTACTCTGGCTCTCCTTACAAACTTAGCTTCAGTGAGCTAGGACACAAAAACAGCATAGAATTGCTTCATGTCTCTGAATCTGGATCTATACAGCGAGAGAATATCATTTGTCCAGCATTCAGAAAACTTATCCGTATCCAAGGAAACACAGAAACTTGTATTCAGGAACTGGAGCGACTGAACACTGAAAATGTTGATGCATTAAATGCCTGGGTAGAAATCGTTTTAGAAGAAGTAAAACCTAACTTACTCCCTCTCCGAAGAGTCGCATCAAAATTAGAGCATCTGGATGTTCTAAAAATCAGCTTACCCAAAAGAGAATCAACAGAAAGTCTCCGAGCCCTTGCAGAGCAAGCTGTTCAGATTACAGATCTAAAACCAGCAGAAGTATTTGATAAACTGTGTACTGATTTTAAAATCTCAAATAGCGACCGGCAAAAGGTCAATGACCTATTCTACGAAGCCCTAAACCTTGCCAACGAACAATAGACATGAAGATACTAAGCCTTACACTGCAAAACATAAGTTCTCTGCGCAGCGAACAACCGATAACGATCCCTTTCAATGAAGCACCATTGGAGGATGCTGGTATCTTCGCAATTACCGGACCTACCGGATCAGGTAAAACAAGTATCCTCGATGCGATAACGCTTGCATTATATCGTAAAGCACCCCGATTCGACAACAATAGTGATGACGGAAAACACTTAGATATCGTAAGCCATGATGCTGATTTTGCCTTCTCAGAAGTACTCTTTGAAAACAATGGTATCATATACAAATCGCGCTGGGAGGTTCGACTCAAAGGGCAAAACAACAAGGTCCTCAAAAACCCTAAAGAACATATTGAACTCCTCGACATCAGTCAACCTGAAAATCCCATAGCTGCTGAAAAACGAGCACACCTTGCTGCCATAACTGAAATTTTGAAATTGAATTACGAACAATTTCTAAGATCAGTCATGCTTGCTCAAGGTCAATTCTCGGCATTTTTGGATGCAGATTCCGGTGAACGCGGCCAATTGCTACAGCAAATCACAGGTAAGGAGATCTATAAAAAAATCGGTGATATTGTTCATAATCGATTGACCGAGGAAAAAGAAAAACTCAAAACCTTTGGCTTAAAGCTGAATGAGGAGGACATACTCTCCGAAGAGCAAAAAGAAGCTCTACTAACAGAAAAAGCCAGTATAGAACTAGAAAAATCAAGCCTTGCTGACAAGCTTAAGAGCGTGCAGACGATTCAGCAATGGTACACAAAGCAAGATGAACTGGAAGGACTAAAACAAAGATTCCTTCTAGAACAGGAGCAAATAAAATCCATTGAATTAAGTAGTCAAGGTCTTAAACAAAACATAGAGCGTCATCAGCTGGCTGCACCCTTCCAAGGTCTCCTTACAGATCTATCAAGATTAGAGCCAGAACTCAAAGAGCAAAAACAAAAAAAGACGCAAAAAGCAGCAGAGCTAGAAAGAGATGAATCTCAATTGAATCTGCTTCAGGAAAAGCAGGCGGAGTTTAAGGTTCAACTACAAAAGCTGGAGGAGGAAATTGAACAATGGGCGAACGAATCCGGTAAGATTGAAGGAATTTCAAAACAAATCAACTTACTTCAGGAACAACATAAGGAGTCTGCTAAAGAGGAATTTACTTTATCAAAGGATAAAGAGCAGCAAGAAGAAGAACTCAAGGGTTTTAAACTAAATAAGACCGCTCAATCTGCTCAATTGGAAGAGGCAAATGCCTTTTTACAAAAGCATACAAGACTGAATGCAGCTAGAGAAAAACTCTCCTCATGGAATGAACTACTCAATAAGTATAAATTCGCCCAGTCGAGTCTTGACCAAGATCAAAACGCAGCAGCATCCAAGGAAGACATCTTTCTCCAACGACAAGAAAGCCTGACTAAGCAAGTCGCTGAAATAGGAAAAATAACAGGTGATCTACTTGTACTTGAAAAGAAAAAACAAAGCATAACTGAGGATAATAAGACGCAAGATCTAGTGGAGCTTTTCAATAAGCTAAGCGGACTAAACAAAGAAGAAAGCGGCTTAAAAGAAATCAATTCACTCCTTCAAAGCCTTGAATCTAAAAGGCTAGACTCAAAGAATAAAGGCAATGAGGCAAAGGATCTACAAGTTCAGCTAAACCAAGCAAATCTTGAATTGGACTCCAGTAAAAATGCACTGGAACAAGCTTCTCTTACCTTAGACGACCAGCAAAAAATCGTTGACCTTATGGCCTTGTCAAATGAGCATATCATACAGGAGGCCAGAGCAAGGCTGGAAGATGGAAAACCTTGCCCAGTTTGTGGAAGTACTTCCCACGAAGCAAAAGGACATGCTATTTCCGATGAAGAACTAGCAAAAGAGAAATTAGAACTAAAAAAACGAGCACTGCATAAATCAGATTGTGAGGCAAAACTGAAAGTAAGGCAGCAAGAGCACTATAAACTTGACCACAGCTTAAACACTTCAAATGAAGCAATCCAAAAGCTTGAAAAAGATATAACTACGCTTCAAGTCAGTTTAAAACAAAAAGCGCTTAGTGATGAATACTATACCTTAGCTTCAGTGGCTAAACGCCTGGATGAAATTGAATTCGAACAGAACAACACAAACGCCCTAATCAAAAAAGCGGAACAATTCGAACAGGAATTAAAAACATTCACACAAGAAGAAGAAAAACTTAATCATAAACTGCAAACAGAGCGTGCATTAGAAATACGCTACAAAACGGAGCAGGAACAAACCGAGATAAGTCTAAAAGAACTGAAGCAGAAAATTGAAAAAGGCCAAACAGAATTAAAGACGTTTAACAAGCAACTTGAAGAAGAATTAAGTCCATTCGGTATTCTTCTTTCAGATGTCTTGTCCAAGGATTCCTATATGGACGAATTGGAAGACATAGTCAATAAATACGAAGAATACCGTTTAAAAATAAAACACCTTTCCAGTAATATTGAAGCGGTCGAAAAGCAAATCGCAGCCAAGGATATTCAAATCAAGAAGACTTCGGAAAAGCTTCAATCAGTGTTTGATCAAAAATCTAAAACTGCAGCTCTACTGCATTCAAACAAACAGGAAAAGAACCATCTGCTGGGAGGCTTTGAGTCTCTTGAACAAAAAACACAAGCCTTGAGAAACAAGCAAAATGTGCTCAAAGAAAAGCAGGAGCGTTTTGCTGAAAAAACAAAAGACCAAATCACTCAGATCGGTCAGCTGAAAGGACTTTTAAAAGAGCTAGCAGTGAACATCCTAAAAGACGAAGAAATGCTTTCGTCTACGAATAGTACACTTGAAGCAGAACTGCAAAACAGTCCCTTCGGTTCAAGTGAGGAAGCTAAGAAAGCATTGATAAACACTACTGAATTACAAGACATACAAGCACAATTAGAAAGCCTGCAAAAAAAGGCCAACAGCTGGAAAGCCCAACTCAAAGCCAATGACTTAGCTTTAGAAAACCATTCCAAAAGCAAGGGTTTTGATATCAGTCGCGAAGCGGCCGCAGAAGCACTGAATGTATCCAATAAGCAATTGGAACAATATAACCAAAGACTTGGTGAGATCCGAAGTCGATTTGAACAGGATAAAGCCATCCAAGAAAAGAATGCAGCACTTTACAAAAACATACAGCAGCAGGAAACTAAGGTATCTGACTGGAATTATTTGAAAGAGATCCTTGGAGGAAGCAAGGAAGGCTTTAGCCAATATGCACAATCCTTAACGCTGCAACATCTGATCCATTTAGCAAATCTGCATCTGTCCAAACTAAACCATAGGTACTCCCTTCAGATGAAACATGATGTAAAAGGACGACCAACTCTAAACTTTATGTTGATCGATGAATATCAGGCTGGTGAAACACGGAAGATATCGACAGCCTCAGGTGGTGAAAAATTCCTGATTAGTCTAGCACTGGCATTAGGCTTATCTGATCTTTCCAGCAAGCACGTACAGATTTCCTCCTTGTTTATTGATGAAGGTTTTGGAACACTAGATACAAAGACGCTCGAAACTGTCTTATCCAGTCTAGAAACACTTCAGGCGCAAGGTAAGACGATTGGTGTTATTTCACATGTACAAGGCCTAAAGGACCGAATCAGTACGCAAATTCAAGTTGTCAAAAGACAGAACGGAGTCAGTACCATAAAGATTGAACAAAATTAGAAGCTAACTTTTAAGCGTTTTAAATTCCACTCATAGATCGCAACAACCATCAAGAGCATCAACATACTGTACACACTATCCTCTACAGGTATAGTAGTGATGCGCGTTCCAATGTGATGGATAGGGTTGTAATTCACCACTGGAGTTTCGGTAAAATTCCCGGTTAACACACCATTTACGAGTAAAAAGGGCAACCAACTGAGCAGATACATAAGCAAAAAACGACCAATCCACACAGGTCTGAAGTAGGCAAGCAAGAAGCAAGCTATACCCGTCAGTGAAAAGGTTACTAAGGGATATATTCTGTCATTATAAATAATTGCAAACACTAAAAGAATTGCTGCAAAAGCATAGAATATATAGTGGGCAATACTGCCAAGTATATCCTTTCTCACATAATATCGGATTGCCTCGTAAATAAATACGCAGGCAAAAGGCACACAGACAAAAAAGGACCATTCTTCTAAAGGAAGACCAAAGAGACGAGCACCTGTAATATAATCATCCCTAAACCACCATACACCTATTTCTGTAAACCAAACATCCCAGGGAATGAAAATTGCCATCATAGCCAAGGTGGCAGGAAGAATATATTTAAGGCGCTTGTAATAGACTAATCGATGTTCAAAGCTCCTTACTAAAGGGAACATGATTGTAAAAATCATAAGCCCTAAGTACAAGTATTTTGTTTCTAAAAAATCCATTCTTCTGCGCTAGTTAGTAATTAAATAAAAAACTTTATGATCAAAAAGAACACGAATTGTAAACTGAAAACGAACAGAGAGGTCTTCTGGTTTATTGATGGAAGCATCTTATATAAAATAAATTGAATGATGTAAGCTGTAAAAAACCACATCACATAATTCTTAAAAGGTACAACATCCCCCGCCCATTGCCAAAAGTCCAAGCCCATTGCAACAGGCTCAATAAAATAATCAAGCCCAACCATTAGTCCAGCAGCCAAGGCCATTTTCAAATACTTATTGATATCCAAGCTGAAGAAAATACCAAAACTGGAGAGGCTTAACAAAACCCAATTCACACCCATAGTTGGAGGCACCTCAAGAACCTGAGGCCCTAAAGTTGCTCCGTAATAATACGATCCAAATAAAACGCCCGTTTTCACGCCCGCCACTTCTATAAAGTATCCAATCAGCGCAACTATGGCTGAAGCTTTAAATAGTTGCCTTTCAAATCCTTCATTGGACCAAAGGTACATTCCTGTTGTAAAGAGCAGATTTAGTGGCGTTAACAATAGAATCTGATCTCTAGATACTTCAGCACATATCCCCAATATTCCAACTATATACACACAGGTCAAGAAAAATATTGTCCGTTGTGTCCTGTTCCATTTATTCATGTTCCTCAGCTATTAAGTCTCCTACGATCTTCGCAGACGAAAGTGCTAGCGGTATGCCCCCTCCTGGGTGGACTGAACCGCCACAAAAATATAGATCTTTAATTTTTCTACTAAAATTGGGATGTCTAAAAAATGCAGCCATCCTAGAATTTGAAGATGTACCATATAGGGCACCTTTGTAGGAGCTTGTCTTTGATTCAATTGTCCTAGGCTCTAAGATAGCTTCTTCTTCAATTAATGATTCTATATCACAATCCAATAATCGATTCAGCTTACTTATGATATGAACCCTGGCTTTTGCAATTAAATCATCCCAATCCTGTCCATCGTTGCAAGGCACATTGATCATAACAAACCAATTCTCACAACCAGCAGGCGCATCTGCCTTAGAAAATTTACTGGTGATATTTACATAAACTGTCGGATCATCCATTAAGGATTTTTCTTCAAAGATAGCCTTGAACTCTCCTGCATAATCATTACTGAAAAAGATATTGTGCAAATCCAGTTCAGGAAATTCCTGTTTTATTCCCCAGTAAAAAATCAAGGCCGAACTTGACCGCTCCTGCTTGAGTATCTTTTCCGGTTGATCTTGTTCAGGCATGAGATGTTTGTAAGCAGGCACCACATCCATATTACATACGACCTTGTCCGCAAGAATCTTTGTGCCATTAGATTCTATTCCAATAGCTTTACCTGAATACACTAAGATTTTTCTTACCGGACTAGAGCAATGAAAAACAACACCGTTTTTCTCAGCAAGTTTTACTAAAGATTTAGTAATTGAATGCATCCCATCTTTTGGAAAATAAGCACCCATATTATATTCAAGGTGTGGAATAATATTTAAAATCCCTGGAGCTTTGTAAGGATTAGAACCATTATAGGTCGCATAGCGATTAAACATCTGCCTAAGCTTCTCATTACCGAGCGTACGCTTATTAACCTTATCCATATTTGTAAAAATATTCAAAAATGGCAGATTCAGTATGGAAACGAAGGTAGACCAGTTCAAGTAAGAAGAAATCTTATGCAGAGATTTTTCAAGAAACAATTCACCCGTATGTTTATGGATATATGCACTTTTATCTAAGTATTGCTGTACTTTGGCAGGGTCAGCATTTACCTTTTCCTCTAATTCTTTTATTAATTTCTCCTTATCAGAAAAAGCAGTTACGCGCGTCCCGTCTTCATAAAAATAACGACAAATCTCTTCTAGGGAGCTGTACTCAA
>JBELIG010000167.1:0-7169 GCA_042091035.1 Sphingobacteriales bacterium
GTTTTATTCAAGTTGGGGATAACAAGATTAGAACGTATAAGTGGGGTAGTGGAACCAAAAAAGTATTACTGCTACATGGTTGGCAAAGTCGCGGAACAGCCCTGAGAGGTTTTGTTCCTGGACTTTTGAAAAAGGGCTTTGAGGTATATGCTTTGGATGCACCAGGACATGGAGAGTCTACTGGTACTGCTTGTTCTGTGCGCCTATATGCTGAAGCCGTGGATGCTATCGTACATTTAAACCCTGAAATAAGCACTGTAATATCACATAGTATAGGTTCGGTTACATGGATGTACTATAATAGTTTTATTAAGCCAGAGCAGGCAGTAGATCGCTTGATTATGCTTGCAGCACCGGACTCATTCGATAATATTGTAGGTAATGCAATTAAAATGTTTGGTTTGACTGGAGGGCTGCGTTCAAAATTTTTAAAAGCGGTTTTTGAACACTTTAAAATTGAAAGTGCCGCGGATTTTTCCTTATCTGGTAAACTTGGTCAACTAAATATTAATGAAGTATTTGTCATTCATGATGAAGAGGATGCACTTATACCAATGGATAGAGCTACTTATATTGTAGATCACATCAAAGGTTCTCATTTGTATACTACAAAGGGCTATGGACACTTTAGATTGGTGAAAAATCCGGTAGTAATGGATAAGGTTCTTGAGCTGGCTAGATAATAGCTACTTCAAAGTTTCAAGAAAGGCTAGGTAGGCGTCTTTGTCTTTGGATTGAATCAAGGTATTAAAGTTATCTATTGAAATGACCCAGGTGTTTTCTAATATCTGCCCTCTTATGAAATCAGGGTTTTCTTTCTGAATGGTTTTGATGTAATCATTTGCAACAGAATATGACTTAAAGGTTCTTACTAGGATGGTAGCCTTTCTTGAGAGAAAAGGTATTCGGTATTGTTTTAGGTCTAATTTAAGATCTATATGGTTTTTGGCATTATATTTAGCCACTTCTACCGCCAATTCTTGACTGATACCAAAAGATTCATCCGGAATAAATAGTACTACATGTTCCGTATTAGGATTTGAAACAAAACTGTTTTCAGAATTATTCTGAGCATCGCTGCAGAGACCGAGAACAGTAAATAGTATTAAAAGAGTAAGACGATGCATATTAATTATATTAAAAAAGGCTTGACTTCAATATAAGTCAAGCCTTTTTAAGTTGAAACAGTTTTCAAATTATTTACCGAAGTTCTTTACGTATTCGAAATACTTTGAAAGCTCTTCTTTTACTTTTTTACGCATGATTATCAAACCAATAAGGTTTGGCACAGACATAGCAAATATCATGGCATCAGAGAAGTCAGTAACTGCAGAAAGCGATGCTGATGATCCAATTACTACCATTATACAGAATAGTACTTTATAGCTATATTCTGCCTTCTTTGAACGACCGAATAGGTACATCCAAGATTGTAGGCCATAATAAGACCAAGAAATCATAGTAGAGAAGGCAAATAATACAACTGCTATAGTAAGGATATAAGGGAACCATGGAAGTACTGTAGCAAATGCTGCTGAAGTTTCAGTAACACCACCTGCTTTTTGGCCATAAACCATAATAGATTGATCTCCATTTGCTATGATAATCACTAATGCAGTGATCGTACAAACTACAACTGTATCAATAAATGGCTCAAGAAGCGCAACTATACCTTCAGATGCCGGTTGCTTTGTTTTAACTGCTGCATGTGCAATAGCTGCAGAACCAACACCTGCTTCATTGGAAAAAGCAGCTCTACGGAATCCTTGAATCAAGACTCCTATAAAACCACCAGCAATACCCATAGGTGTGAAAGCTCCTGAGATGATTTGTCCAAATGCACTAGGAACGTTACTGATGTTAAAGCCGATAACAATGAATGCAGCAAGCAGGTATATACCTACCATGAATGGAACAATTCTTTCGGTTACAGAACCAATTCTTTTGATTCCACCAATGATCACGACAGCTACTATAGCTGCAACAGCGAAGCCGAAGAATAAGCTTGCATTAGGATTTGTTGTGCCAATCATTTGAATGAATTGGGCAGCTGCTTGATTCGCTTGGAACATGTTTCCACCTCCAAACGATCCTCCTACACACATAATAGCAAAGAATATTGCAAGTCCTTTACCCAGTGATTCTAATTTCATTTCGCCCAGTCCCTTTTTTAGGTAATACATCGGACCACCGTAAACGGTGCCATCTGGGCCTATATCTCTATATTTTACACCTAAAGTACATTCTACAAACTTCGAAGACATACCTAAAAGACCTGCGATGATCATCCAAAATGTAGCTCCAGGGCCACCTAAAGATATAGCAATTGCAACTCCCGCAATATTTCCTAGACCTACTGTACCACTTAATGCAGCTGTCAATGCTTGGAAGTGAGAAACCTCACCTTCTTCTCCTTTTTTAGTGTATTTCCCTCTAACTGTATTAATCGCTAGTTTGAATCCTCTAATATTAATGAATCGGAAATAGACAGTAAAGAATGTTGCAGCCAGCAAAAGAAAAATAATAACAAAAGGAAAGGCATTCTCTCC
This sequence comes from Sphingobacteriales bacterium, assembly GCA_042091035.1. GTDB lineage: Bacteria > Bacteroidota > Bacteroidia > Chitinophagales > Saprospiraceae > AM-2324. The sequence continues at coordinate 2,550 of JBELIG010000167.1, forward strand.
GGATGTGCCTGGCAAGGGAAAAAATACAATGGAGGATACTGCGTCTGTAGCAGGCTGAACAGCTTCGTTTATTCTTTGAGAAATACTTTTCGATTCTTCTGCATTTTGAGCAAGAAGACCTAAGGGAACTGCAAAGAACATTGAAAAAAGAGTAAGAAATCTTTTCATTGTTAATATTTAGATAAATAGGTTATTTCATGAATGTCTTTATAAGCATAAAGTATCGAAAATATGAAATTACAAGGGTAAATAATAAAAAACGTAAGTAAAATTACATGTTGATATATTTTATGTAATAAATATATATATTTAGACAATTGTGAATTAGTTTCAATTAATGATTTATAACCATTTTTAAATTCTTTTGTACTAGATGAAGGAAGTGTCAGATAAAGATATTTTAGCTGCATTAAAGCGAGATGATCCGAAGGCTATTCAGCATGTTATTGAGCTTTATGGTGCCAATATGATGCGAAGAGCATTAGCCTATTTAAGAGATAAAGAATTAGCTGAAGATATTTGTCAGGAGGTATATTATAGCATTTGGAAGAAGAGAGGTGAAATTCGGATTTCCAGTTCTTTAGCTGGATATTTGAGCACGATGGTCAAGAATAAATGCCTAAACTACTTGAAGAGTAATTCTAAGATTATTAAAGAAGATATTAGTGCTCTTGAGTTTAAGAAAAGCGCATATTCTGATTCCCACAGTTTATTAGAAGCTTCAGAAATGTCTGATCGCTTATTAGACTATATAGCTTATTTACCAGAACAATGTCGAATAGTTTTCGAAATGTCCAGATTTGATCATTTAAGTAATGCGGAGATAGCAAGCCAATTGGGTAAGTCAGTGAAAACGGTTGAAAATCAAATGAGTAGAGCGCTAAAGGAATTGAAAGAAAAATTTTCTAAAGCTTATCCTCACTTAAATCTAATAAAGTCAAATGTCGCTCTTGTTACTTTTGTCTTTTTGGGACTAGGGGATATAGTGAATAATTCTGTCTTATAATTGAACATAATCCAAAATGGAAAAGGATAATAAAATAGTCTATGCAAAAACTATCATATTCAAATAGCTTGAATAGTGATGATAAACGTACTTTGGGTGAATGGAAGAAAGTTGATTCCGACCACACTGAAGAACAATTGTCAAAGATTCTGTTCCTCACTTCAGTCAAAAGTGATTTTGATGATGAGGCGAAAAAAGCTGCATTCAAGAGGTTTTTAACCCAAATAGAACACGAAGAAGCACCAGTAAGTCGCAACAAGTTTATTCAATTAAATGGCTTGTTAAAAGTAGCTGCTACTTTATTGCTACTGGTTTTTGCTTGGTATGGTACAAGATCCATTCAAGGAACGAGTATTACTTATTCAACTACTGCTGAGAAGCAGAGTTTCAGTTTGCCAGATGGTTCAGAAATCATCTTAAACACTAATTCTGAATTAGTGTATTCGGAAGGTTTGTTTACCGATAGGTCAGCAAAGCTAATAAGAGGTAAGGGTATGTTTGATATCGCAAGAGATGAGTCAAAACCTTTTCGTGTAGCTTTTGAAGATGGTGAGGTTGAGGTTTTAGGTACTGAATTTGTAATTGACCTTGAGGATTCAGATGAAGTTTCTGTAACTGTAAGAGAAGGTAAAGTTTCCTTTGTGGCAAACATGTCAAGAGCCTTTCTCACGGCAAAGGAAAAGGGAGTATTTAACAAAAGATCTAAGAAGTTGATCAAGAAGAAACGACGTTCACTTAAAGATTTTGATTGGCTTTTAGATGATGTTCCAGCAGATGTGTTTCATAATTATTCCATATTTGTTGATCAGCTTGAGGATGATTTCGATATTGTCATACAGGACGGAAATGTGAGTGAGAAATTTAAGAATTGTAAACTTTCATTTAACTATAATGACAATCCGGAAGCAGTTATTCAGATTCTTAAGCAAAGCTTTGGTTTAAATGTAGACTTGCTGCCAAATAATAATTCATGGATCTTTTCAGGAGGTAAGTGTAAAAATTAAAAATTTTCGCTCTAAAAAAAAGCCACTTACAAAGTGGCTTTTTTTTGTATATGATAAATATTGATATATTTACTATCTTATCGTATATTGTAATGCACACGACAAATGAGCGATAATGAAATTAGCATTACTTGTATTCATCCTATTCCCACTAATTTCATTTGCCCAAACAGACCAAAAGCTAATTCCTGAGTTTGAAGTTTCTTCGGGCAAATTAAGTAATATTGTTCCTCAAGTACTTGAGGAACTGAATCTTACGTATATAATTGGTGCGGTAAATTTACCGAAGCGAAAGGAAATAAGGCAGCATACCTTTATAAATACTTCTGTTCAAGAGATTCTTGATTATTTATTAGATGGTACTAGATATAGACTGGAATACAGTACTAAGGATCAGACCGTTAGTCTTATAGATCAAAGAATTGTTGATGAAATTACAATTACTGGGAGGGTTCAATCTTCCGACTCAGGAGGAGGAATTGTGGATGTTCATGTAACCTCATCGGACAATAAGTATCAAGCCGTAACTGACGAAACTGGTTTTTATTCGATTCGTGTTCCCAAAACAATAGATTCCCTAATGTTATCTTTTTCCCATATCCAATTTGTAAATGCAAGTGGCTGGGTTCTTATTTCAAATGCATTTCGTAAAGATAAGATTGTGTATAATAAATTCCTGCGTTTTGCGACGGTAGAAATTGATACTTATATTATACATAAGGAAGCTAAAGATCTACCTGCATTGCCGTTCTTTTCAAATAATTCTCTAGAAAAGGTGTTCTTTGGAGTGTCTTTAGATCCTACTCGGTTTTTATTTTTATCTGGGGTGGATCAGTTTTTTCGCATGGAGGGGGGCATTTCATATAAAGGCTCACCATCAACCACGAATCAATTTCTTCTTGATGGGGAGCGACTGATGGACCCCTTTAAATTAAAGGGGAGTATCTCTATTTTTGAAGATGAAGTTACAAAAGGACTTAAAATTTATGAGGGAGTTTCGCCAGCACGCTATGAGGGGAGTTCTTTAGTTGTAGATGTGCTTTCCGAGGATGGTAATGTGTCAGAGCCGAAAAGAACAATAAACTTTTCTGACCAATATTTTTCAGTAACACTTACCGGACCTATAGAAAACAATACCTCTTCTTATTTTTTGAATTTTAGATCTAGTCTTAGGTTGACAGACTTTAATCGGGACTTCCAGATGCCTAGCTTTTTAAATTCACCTTTTTTTATTCCAACTGAGTTTACTGAAGTCATTGGTAAGCTCTCGGCTTATGTGAATAGGGACAATATATTTAGTTTCACGACAGCATACAGTGGTGAGGTCATTAAAGATCACCTTGATCCTCTTCTTTGTATTAGTGATTTAAATCTTGTTGGTATTGAAAATAACGAGTTAAACGTAATTGCTAAATGGGATAACAGAAGCTTTACAAATGTCAAACTAAATTTATCCGGTTCCTATAAGCATTTTAATAAAAGTATCGCCTTAAGGGAACAAAATAATGCTTTAAGAAATTTTGCTCCCAAGGGACTTCAGGACGAAATTAGTTTTAAGGGCGCTGTAGAGCTTGGAGTAAAGAATAATTTAGCATTAATCGCAGGGTTTAGCAATAATTTAGTCTTTTATTCTTATTCAGCTGATAAGGTTTCATCTATTTTTCAGGACTCTGTGATATATGATTATACAGAACTTTTTAAAAGCTTGGATGGGGAGATCGTTAATAGTCTGTCTGGTTTTGTTGAATTAAACAGATCCCTCGATAAACTATCATTCTCGTTGGGTCTTCGTTTGACAGACTTGAGTAATTTGAAAGGCTTTAATACACTCGAACCTAGGTTTATATTTAAGTATAGGCCTAATCTGGATCATTCCAATATTCTTGAGGTTAATTATGGTCGAAACTTAATTACGGAGTATAGTATGTTTAGTAATGATCTTGAATCTTACAAGGAATATTCTTTCATAGTTACTGCCTTATCAACAGATTCATTGAAAATTGCTCCTTATGTAAGCAATGAGTTGAACGTCAACTATAAAGTAGTTATTAGGAATAAGTTGTTTTTGGAGTTTGGACACTTTGTAAAGACTTCAAAAAATTTACTGTCGGATGCAAATTCGGACATGACTGAAATTGATCCAAAGATGATGCCTTTTTATACGATGCTCGGAATATCTGTAAAAGGTGCTATTCAATTAAATGAGGCATGGTATTTTTCTGCATTGTATGCATACAAGGATTTTATAAATATTGATAATAGCCTGTCAGCTATTAACTTCAAGTATAAATATGGATTACTTATTCGGAATAAGATTAATAAAAAGATTGGCTTGGTGCTGAATGTTTTTAATTATAAAGAAGGGTTTACAGATGAGTTTAACGGTCGTGTACTAACTTTTGATTTAGGTATGGAATGGAAAGTAAACAAGCATTACATGTTAGGGCTTAGTTGTGACTATTCAATTTCTAAGCTCCATCAGTACGGAAATCTCTTGAACTTTGATTTAAAATGTATACTCGAATTCTGACTTTGCCTTCGAATAGGTCTTTTTCAAGACATTAAATATTTTTTTTATATGTCTTTTTTATTACCCATGAAAAATAATGT
>JBELIG010000168.1:0-7126 GCA_042091035.1 Sphingobacteriales bacterium
GCATTCGAGCCCAGGCAACCAATTCAGCAGTTGCCGGCTTTTTCCTTGGAGTCTTTGAGCGAAGGTTGATAAATGACTTGATGATCATATCCAAAACATCATCTTTGCTATTCAAGAAATCTCCAACTTGAGCTTTAAGTATTTCTTTCAACTTTGCTTGATCTGGAAATTCGATGTGATAGAAAAGACAGCGTCGTAAAAATGCATCTGGCAAATTCTTCTCCGAATTAGATGTCATTATGATCAATATTCTATTTTCAGGATGTGCAGAAGACTGAATCGATAGATTATCTAATTCTTTAATTTGAAATTGCAATTTCTCTATTTCATGCAGAATGTCATTTGTAAAATCTCTAGGTGCTTTATCAATCTCATCGATCAGAACCACATAACTCTTAGCTTCACCAGAATGCTCTACATTCAATTTTTCTGACAAGCCTTTCAGCTGATCTAAATTTGTATATGCTATTGCCTTTCCAAGTGCCTGCAGTTCAACAAAATCGCCTGTGCTCTTCTGTTCATTAGCATCAAGACCCTTAATGTTTGATGCTTGAAAATGGCCAAGAGCGTCATATGAATAAAACAAATCAGAAGCTCTTGAGGATGTTTTAGTATTGAAGACTAATACCTCCTCACTGAAATTAGAACTTTCACTGAGCAGATGAGCTGCATAGGCTGCAAGCCTTGTCTTACCCGTTCCTGGTTCTCCTGTTAAGAGCAGAGGTTGATTGAGTTGAAGTGCTAGTTCAACTGCGTTTTTCAATTCCTTATCCAGTACATAAGAAGAAGCAACAAATGGTTTATTTACCAAAGGTAGATTCTCAAGTTTAGTTATCTTATCCATATAATTGGGCATTATTGTATTCTTTAATTAGCTGTTTCAACTTGCGCTGTACACCTTCCATATCAAAAAGAACATCTTTATCTTCTCCAAATAATTCAATGAGTTTATCCTTCCGATCACCGCTATCTTCGAACATAAATCTGTAGCTATTAAACCACCTTCTAACATCTTTATAACTTATTTTCTGAAGTGCTGGAATCTTTTCTAATCCATCGATCTCTAAACTTTGATCACGGATGATCTGTCTTATATCCTCTCCATCTTCTTCGTCGTATTCGAAACCGACAAAAAATAAAAACTCAAATGAAGACTCAGCTGAAAATGATTCAAAGAATTGCTGAAAGAAAGTATCAAAAATTTGAGGGACAAGATCCTCGTCCCATTCTAATTCATGCACAAGAATATGTGTTATAAATATTCTACGTCTACCTTTTTCCTTTAACAAGGGAGAATGATCCAACAAATACTGAAAAGTCTTTCCTTCTAGAGGTGCTATGCTAGGATTCGTTGTATCTACACCGAAACGATCAAACACTGCTTTTTTTAGTTCGATCAGGCTTGATCGCTCATCGGATGAAACCAGTCGAAAATCAAGTTCATCTGTTTCGACCTTTACTATGGAATCATTACTAGAATCCAATCTTCCTAATACATTACCACTGAGATCAAAAGCGACTCGTTTTATGAAACCTGGTACAACATCTGACTCTGATCCTATGACATAATAAAACTGAAGCCCTCGATCTGAATCCAATGAGTCGTTGATCTTTTTAAATGAATTTAATTGCTCATCTCTGTTACATGTATTTTTGTGTATTTCTGGATCTAGGCTATCTTGACTTTGTGAAACAAGAATAGAATCATCTGAAGCATTAGAACCATTCGTTTCAAGTTCTACAACGATATTTAGAACAGCCTTGTGAACACTGGCAATCTTAGCACTCTTTTGCTCTGAAGTCAAGGTAAGTGCATCTGTTGTACGAATATACTCTCCAAGAAGTAGGTTGAGCCTGATCACATAATCACTCAAGCCTTTTGCATTCGCATAATCCAACAATGCCCTAAGGGCTTCCTCTATACTAATGTTAGAGATTTCAGGGATATTGGATAAAGTTACAGGCATTTAAGGAGGATAAATGTGTAATAATCAATTCAGAACTAATAGAATAGTATATTATATTAACAAATATAAAAATTTAAATCAGTTCCTCTAAAAAAAGCCCTTCGTTTTCACGAAGGGCTTTTTCACTAAAGGCTTTTTGCCAAATATTTTCCGGTATAAGAACCCTTTACATGAATGAGTTCTTCGGGTTTGCCCTGATAAACAAGTGCTCCACCGTCCTTGCCACCATCTGGGCCAAGATCAATGACCCAATCGGCCGATTTGATAACTTCCATATTATGCTCGATCACTACTATTGTATGACCTCTATCGATAAGCGCATTCATGGCGTCAAGTAATTTTTGAATATCATGAAAATGAAGGCCTGTAGTAGGTTCATCAAAGATGAACAATATGCGCTCATTTTTACTTTCTCGTACTAAGAAAGACGCAAGTTTCACACGTTGTGCTTCTCCTCCTGAGAGTGTACTTGAAGATTGACCCAACTTTATATAACCCAAACCAACATCCTGTAAAGGCTTTATTTTTTGAACAATCTCTCTGTTCCCTTCAAAAAAGACAAGTGCTTCATCTATACTTAAACCGAGTATATCACTGATATCTTTTCCTTTGTATTGCACATCCAAGACCTCCTTCTGGAATCGTTTACCTTTACAAGCTTCACACTCCAAGCGGATATCGGCAAGGAACTGCATTTCAACCACCTGCTCTCCTTCTCCCTTGCAGGTTTCGCATCGACCACCGTCTACATTGAATGAAAAATGCTTAGGCTTAAATGCTCTTAATTTAGCTAGTTGCTGATTTGCCATCAAGCCACGTATCGCATCATAAGCTTTAACATAAGTTACAGGATTAGACCTTGAAGACTTACCGATGGGATTCTGATTGACCATTTCCACCTGTGTAATCTTTGAAAAATCTCCTTCTAGGCTATTAAATCTTCCTATTCCTTTTGTGTAAGGCTCGCCAAGCTTTTGAAGCATTGCCGGATAAAGGATTTGCTTTATCAGTGTAGTTTTTCCAGAACCTGAGACCCCTGTAACAACGGTAAATACATTGAGAGGAATTGTAGCATCTATATTTCTGAGGTTATTTTCCTTTGCACCCTTTATAAAAATTTGACTAAGCCCCTCTCTCCTATGCTTTGGAACAGGAATCTTCATCTTACCGGTAAGGTACTTCGTTGTCAAACTCTCCGAAGCTTCTTCATAAATTGATTCAAAATCTCCAGCAAAGACAATTTCGCCACCTTCGATTCCAGCTTTAGGGCCTACATCAACTAAATAATCCGAAGCTCGCATTATATCCTCTTCATGCTCAACTACTATAACCGTATTTCCTAAATCTCTAAGTGCATAAAGTACCTTAACTAACCTTGATGTATCCCTCGGATGCAAACCAATAGAAGGCTCATCAAGAATATACATACTTGAGGTTAAATTTGAGCCCAGAGTTCTAGTAAGATTCAGACGCTGCGTTTCTCCTCCAGAAAGGGTTGAAGACACTCTCCCTATCGTCAAGTAACCTAAACCAACATTGATCATAAAATCAAGTCGATTCTTTATTTCTAAGAGTAATCTTTTTCCAATTTGTTCCTCGGTCTTATTCAGCTCTATATTATCAAAAAACTTTACTAATTCATTAACAGGAATATCCACCAAATCAGGAATAGTCTTACCATTGATTTTAACATAAGAAGCTTCCTTTCTAAGGCGACCACCATCACAAACATGACAGGTTGTCCTACCTCTATATCTTGCCAACATCACCCGATTCTGAATCTTGTAAGACTTAGACTCCAATTCTTTAAAAAAGGCATTTACCCCTCTAAAATGTTCATTACCGGTCCAGATCAGTTTTTTCTGCTCTTTAGTAAGATTTTCAAATGGCTCATGTACTGGAAAATCGAACTTATGTGCGTTCTCTAAAAAACGCTGTAACATTCGACCATTCTTCTCTCCTCTCCAACAGCCTACAGCTCCTTCGTAAATAGATTTACTTGGGTCCGCTATTACCTTATTTTCATCAATACCCATTACTTTACCAAATCCTTCACATTTGGGACAAGCTCCGTAGGGGTTATTATAATTGAATAATTGTGGTGTGTTTTCTAAAAACTCCATCCCATCCAACTCAAAACGATTATTGAATGACTTACGGCCTGCACCTATTATATCCACAACACATTCTCCCTCGGATTCCACAAAACAAGTTCGAACTGAATCAGAAATTCGTTTTGTATTTTCTTCATCATCCTTTCGGACAGCAAAGCGATCTACCAAGATTAAAAACTTGGATTTAATATCCTCCTCTACAGTCTCTAAATCAAATCCATCACCTGCTTCCAAAAACTCTTCAATCCATAACAAATCACCATCCAAAAGCATTCTTGAATAGCCTTTTTGCAAATAGAGATCGAGCTCCTTGCGGACAGTTCGCTCCTTGTATTTTTTATTCAAGGGAATAAAAAGCTGGGCCTTGGCATCCTCCTCTTGTTCCATCAGAAAATCAACTACATCACTTACCTGATGCCTTTTAACGATCTTTCCTGAAATAGGTGAATAAGTCTTGCCAACTCGAGCGAAAAGCAAGCGGAAAAAATCATAGACTTCTGTCAAAGTACCAACAGTAGATCTTGCATTACGAGTACTTACCTTTTGTTCAATGGCGATTGCAGGACAAATCCCCTTGATAACATCAACCTCTGGCTTTTTCATACGCATCAAAAATTGCCTAGCGTAGGAAGACAAAGATTCTACATACCTCCTCTGACCTTCTGCGAACAAAGTATCCATTGTAATAGAAGACTTTCCTGAACCAGAAAGACCTGTAAAGACGATCAGCTTATTCTTTGGAATATCCAAGCTTATATTCTTTAGATTATTAGCTCTTGCACCTTTAATCTGAATAAATTCTTTAGCTCTTACCTTTTCCGCAACCTCTGATTTAGTTTTTGCTGTAGACATAAGTTGTTATTATTCTCCCTTTTATACCCTTTAAGAGGCTAATTTGTTCAGTCGAATGAGTATTCTATTTGAATTGGATTAAAATAAACGTCTAATTTACGAATAATTAATCTTAAGCGAAAGAAAAGAAAATATAGAGAGGAACCAATTTAGCAATTGTTTTCTATCTTTGGCATGATCTGAAACTAAGGGTTCAGGTATCTATTACTTTAAGTCTCAAATTAAGTAAAACCATGACGGATTTAGACATCGCCAAAGAAGTTGAACTAAGACCTATTCAGGAAATTGCTCAACAGGTTAATATTACCGAAGAAGATCTAGAATTATACGGAAAGTATAAGGCAAAATTACCGCTGGCACTTATCGATGAGGATAAGGTTAAAAACGCCAAACTTATCCTTGTGTCTGCTATATCTCCAACACCAGCTGGTGAAGGAAAAACAACAACATCAATAGGCCTTACACAGGGACTAAATCGAATAGGAAAACAAACGACTGTTGTACTTAGAGAACCATCACTTGGCCCTGTATTTGGCATCAAGGGTGGAGCTACAGGTGGAGGACACTCACAAGTATTGCCTATGGAAGATATCAATCTTCATTTTACAGGAGATTTTTCTGCAATCGAAAAAGCACACAATCTTCTCTCTGCATTGATAGATAATAACATCCAGTCCAAGACGAAATCAATAGGTATTGATCCAAGAACGGTTCTTTGGAAGCGAGTGATCGATATGAACGATCGTGCTTTGAGGACAACTATAGTAGGTTTGGGTGGTACTGGAAATGGAATTCCTAGGGAAACTGGATTTGACATTACAGCAGCATCTGAAATTATGGCTATCCTTTGCCTTGCAAAAGATAGAGAAGATCTAAAGATTAGACTAGGAAATATATTCATAGGCTTTACAATAGATAGACAAGCTGTCTATGCAAGGGATCTTAATGCACAAGGTGCAATGGCAGCATTGCTAAAAGACGCTATAAAACCAAACCTTGTACAGACGATAGAAGGAAATCCTGCTATCATACATGGAGGCCCTTTCGCTAACATCGCTCAGGGTACAAACTCTGTTATTGCCACAAAACTAGGCATGTCGGTTTCTGACTACGTTGTTACTGAAGCTGGCTTTGGATTTGATCTAGGTGCAGAGAAGTTCTTTGATATTAAATGTCAAGCAGCTGGACTTAAACCAGATGCAGTAGTTGTCGTTGCTACAGTGCGTGCTATCAAATATCATGGAGGTGCTGACCTTAAGACAATCACTGAACCAAATCCAGATGCAGTATCTATTGGTTTAGCCAATCTCGAAAAGCACCTTGAAAATACAAGACACTTTAATGTAGAGCCAGTTGTTGCAATCAACAGATTCACAACTGACACCGACGAGGAAATGGATATCATTTATAAAAAATGTGAATCCATGGGCATCAAAGTAGTTCATTCAGAAGTTTGGGCTAAAGGTGGAGAAGGAGCTATTGACCTTGCAAAGGCTGTAGTAGAAGCTGTAGAAAGTGGTAAATCTGACTTCAAGCCACTTTACCAATGGGATTGGTCTGTGGAAGAGAAAGTACGCACTATCGCTACTAAAATCTATGGAGCAGATGGAGTAGAGTTTATGCCTAAGGCTAAAAAAGCACTTAAACGTATTGAGAAACTGGGCTTGAGTAAATTGCCTGTTTGTATTGCAAAAACTCAGAAGTCACTCTCCGATAATGACAAACTTCTTGGCCGTCCAACAGGCTTCACCCTTACGGTGAGAGATATAGAAATTGCAGCTGGTGCTGGCTTTGTCGTTCCTATTACGGGAGCTATCATGCGTATGCCTGGATTGCCGGCAACACCTGCATCTGAAAAAATTGACATTGATAATGACGGGAATATCACTGGATTATTCTAAAAGAGTATTATTTAAATGATGAAAAAGGAAGGAACACCAAGTGTTTGCTTCCTTTTTTTTATCTTTCTACAAATAAAATTCAGACCATGTTGAAAAGTGTATATGTTGCTGCAACCAGTCAGCATGTCGGAAAGACAACCTCCACACTAGGACTAGTAGCTGCTCTTTCAAACCAAGGGCATGATGTAGGCTATTGTAAACCAGTGGGTCAACAATTCCTTGATCTTGGTCAATTGAAGGTTGATAAGGATGCACTCCTATTTTCTAAGGTTATGGATTTTGAGCTTTCTTC
>JBELIG010000169.1:0-7023 GCA_042091035.1 Sphingobacteriales bacterium
TCCTGAATAAACGTATCAATTGCAGATATTTCCATGCTGTCTTTTTAGAACCATCGGATTAAAAAATTGATAACCTTCTTTTTAAACGAATTGAATGGATACCCTAAAAGATCAACAACAGAAAAGAAGGGTGAGTTTTTAACAATACTACGTTGATTAGAAAATGCTAGGAAACTCTCAGAACCTCGCCCCTGCCCAAAACCGCTTTTTCCACTACCTCCAAAAGGAAGGTTGTAGTTAGCAAGTTGAACAAGTCCGTTGTTTATTGCTCCTCCTCCAGAGCGGGTATTAGTCAAAAAATATTGCTCTTCAGACTTACTTGAAGTATAAATGTATGCGGCAAGTGAGCGATCTCTTTTATTAATAAAGGTAACTGCTTCATCTAAATCCTGATAAGTAAAAACAGGTAGTATTGGTCCAAATATTTCCTGTTCCATAATTGGATTATCGTCCTTTTTAACGAATAATATAGTTGGACTTATATGAAGCTCTTCTTCATTAAAATCGCCACCAATTATAAGCTCTGCACCTTCCTCAATACTCCTTTGAAATAGAGTTTTAAGTCGGTCAAAATGTTTTTTGTTTATTATCCTTGTATAATCCTCCGACTTACCCGATTCTCCGAACAATTGTACTACCTCATCTTTTAACATAGTCAGAAATTCCTCCTTTCTATTACTATCTACAAGCACATAATCAGGCGCTACACAGATTTGCCCATTATTAAAAAACTTTGTAAAGGCAATTCGCTTCGCTGCTTTCGGGAGATAAGCCTTAGAAGCAACCACCACAGGGGATTTACCTCCAAGTTCTAATGTAATACTGCTTAGGTGTTCTGCAGCTGCTCGCATGACAATCTTTCCTACAGCTGTAGATCCAGTGAAATAAATATGATCGAATGGAAGCTCTAATAAAGCCTGAGAAGACTCTACCCCTCCTAAGATTACATCGACTTCGCTACTGTCAAAGACTTCCTTGATAATTTTTGCGATCAATGTGCTTGTATGCCCAGAATATTCTGAGGGTTTGATGATTGCGGGACAACCCGCCGCTATTGCTCCTATGAGAGGAGACAAACTCAATAAAAAAGGATAATTCCAAGGTGCAATTATTAGGGCTCGACCTTTAGATTCATATCTAATGTAAGCTTTAGAGCCCAACATAAAAATAGGAGATGGAATCTGCTTATCACACATCCATGTTTTCAAATTTCGTCGTACATGCCTTAGCTCTGAAAGTAAAATAAAGATTTCGGAGACTTTAGACTCTGCCTCTGACTTACCCAAATCTTTATACAATGCCTCGCATATCAATACTTGATGGTTTAGAATGGAAGATTCAAGTTTTCTCAACTTTCGAATACGCTCTTTAGCACTTGTTTGACCAAGATTGAGCATATTTTCACCTTGCTCTTCGAAGGTGGATTTTAGGGTGCTAATATTTGTACTATTTACCATTCCTGAGTTTTGTAGTTATCAAATTAACAAATATTTTATAAAATAGATGTAACTACTATTCATGATACAACTGATGCCAATACTTTTAGACACAAAATATTCCTATAATTAATGCTACTTTATTAGACATCTTCAATAACTTTGCAAAAAAAGTATGATCCGATTTTTATTAGCTGCAATTATGCTGCTGTTTACATTTCAACAATCAACTGCACAAATTTTTCCAGACCTTGAGGGAAATGAGCTGATGAATGCACTTGTTGACTCCTACAAAACTTCAACAATCTTAAGCAGTTCAGGATCAAAAGATAGTCTTTATGCCGTAGTTGAAAACTTCAATGGACAGGTAGAATGTGTTTATACTGGCTACAGCATCACATTAAGCCCTGGAGAAGATCCTTCACAAGATGCTTTTGCAAAAAACATCAACCAAGAACATGTATTTCCAAGGAGTCAAGGTGTAGATAATACACAGGCAGAATATGACATGCATCATTTATACCCTAGTCGAGTTGATGTAAACCAAGACCGAGGGTCCCTAATCTTTGGAGAGTCTCAAGACAATTTAACAAACCGCTGGTATATAAACAGCTCCACCAGTTCTTCAACACCCTCAAGTAATATTGACGGATATAGCGAGTGGAGATCAAATACGGTCTTTGAGCCAAGAGAAAATAGAAAAGGAGATATCGCTAGAGCTGTGTTTTATGTGTATACGATGTATAATAATTTAATCGATCAAGCCTTTTTCGAAGAACAAAAAGCCACATTATGTGATTGGCATCATGCAGACCCTGTGGACGAAAGGGAGTTTCAAAGAAGCAATAGAGTTGCTTATTATCAAGAAGGAAAAGCGAATCCTTTCGTTTTGGACTGTACATTGGCAGAACGACTATTCTGTGAATCTAACAGTGAGCCTTGCGATAATACTGCGGTATCCACACAAAACGTTCAAAAAACCAGTCCGGTAGTTTCATTTAAAATCGAAAATAATGGTCAGTCTAATCCAGCTTTAGATATTGAATCCAAGGAAGGTCTAGAGTTTTTAATTTACATTACTGACATATTAGGGAATAGAGTAATCGCACTCAAAGCAAATAATCAATTGAAGCAGAAGTATTATCCTGCAATTGATTTTGGCTTAAGAAAGGGAATCTATTTTGTAAGTATTCAAGCAATTAATCAAAAAGATATTACATCTAAGAAGCTTATCATTCAATAACCAACTTATACTTTTCCGATGAAAAGATCACTGTTAATATTCCTTTCTACTTTACTTATTCAATTGACTCTAGTCGGTCAAGCAACTAAAATAGTTTCTGGACCAATGCCAGGCCATTCGACTATGCGAACGGTAAAAGTTTGGCTTCAAACAGATGCAGCAGCTGAGGTGCAAATACAATACTGGAACCAAAGTGAACCAGCAAAAAAATGGACATCAGCAGTAAGTAGCACCAACAAAGAAACTGCATTTACTGCACTTTTTGAACTTGATACAGAGCCTGGAATAACATATGATTATAAAGTAATCCTTGACAATAAAGTTTATGAAGACTTGGAAACACTCCATTTCCAAAGCCAGACCTTGTGGCAATATAGAATGGAACCACCAAGCTTCACCTTTGGCCTAGGATCTTGTGCTTTTATCAACGAAGCTGAATACGATAGACCAAGCAGGCCTTATGGTGGAGATTATGGTATTTTTGATGTGATTGCCGAGGAGAATCCAGATTTTTTCTTGTGGATGGGTGATAATATTTACTTAAGAGAGGTAGATTATGATTCTAGAAGTGGAATTATAAAGAGATATAACCATGTAAAGCAACTACCGGATCTCCAAAAACTCTGGAGATCTACACACCATTATGCAATATGGGATGACCACGATTTCGGACCCAATGATTCTGATCGCTCCTACCTCTTAAAAAATGATGCCTTAGATGCATTTAAGATGTTTTGGGCCAATCCTTCTTACGGACTTACGGGAGATAAAGATGGGATCTGTTCTAGTTTTAAATGGAATGATTGTGAATTCTTCTTACTTGATAATAGATACTTTAGATCCCCTAATCGACGAAAAAACACAGAGCATACGATTCTGGGTAAAGCCCAATTAGAGTGGCTACTCGACGCCCTTAGTTTTTCAAGAGCTAGCTTTAAATTCGTAGTAATCGGGGGACAAGTTGTAAACGATGCAGCTGTCTATGAAAACTATGCTAATACACATGCCAAAGAAAGAGACTACCTTTTAAAAAGCATACAAAAAGAAGGAATCAAGAATGTAATTTTCCTAAATGGAGACAGACACCATACTGAATTATCTGCATTGCAAGATGATAAAGCTCCGATCATTTATGATTTCACAGTATCTCCTCTTACCTCAGGTGCTCATGATGCCTTAGATGAACCAAACTCCCATCGTGTTGAAGGTACACATGTAGCAGAACGCAATTATGGATTAATTGAAGTTAGCGGAACCCGAACAGCTCGTGTCCTTAAGCTTATAATTAAAAACAAATCAGGTGATACACTTTGGGAAAGGCTTATCAATCAAAAATAAAAAAAAGCCAGGCTTCAAGTCTGGCATTTTTTATTCCTTAGAATATTTCCATCGCCTATGAGACCATAACCAGTCTGATGGTTGCTCCTGTATTTTCTCTTCTAAGACTGACATATATTTTTGGGTGATTGATGAAGGGGAAGTAGCCGCTGCATTTAATTCTAATGGACTAAAAACCACCTCGTAAAAACCACGTCTAACACGTTCTATGTGCATATAGTACACTGGATAATCGAACTTACGTGCATAATGATCAGCGCCGTGCAAACAAGCTGTATCTCGGCCTAAAAACTTGACCCACTGTGCTTTTTTCCTACTTGAAGGATGTTGGTCAGACATCATGATGTATGCAGTTGGAGTTTTTGGAGGATTATTCATAGCCTCCCTAGTTTTACTTATAGGGTTCAAAATCAATCCAAACCGAGATCTTCGTTTCCCAACAAACCCCTCAATCAAAGCAGCTCTAAGTGGTTTGTAAACACCTATTATTTGATGCTTAAGTGGAAGAGGCAAACTCAAAACTGCCCATTCCCAATTCCCATAATGTGCTGGCATAAGCATGATATGCTCTCCTCTATTGTAGTGCGAATCTAATATCTCAGGATTCTTATAGACAAATCGTTTCTTTAGGCTATACTCAGACATAGAGTATCCTTTTAAGCCTTCTAGTAGAATATCAGCAAGATGTTTGTAAAAGTTCTTAGTCAAACTCAAATACTCTTTTTGACTAAGATCGGGAAAGGATTTTTTTAGATTTTCATGAACGACCTTTTTCCGGTATCCAACCAAACGATATAAAATAAAAGAGACCCCATCAGCTATAAAAAACAAAATTGCAAAGG
Source organism: Sphingobacteriales bacterium (assembly GCA_042091035.1). Taxonomy (GTDB): domain Bacteria; phylum Bacteroidota; class Bacteroidia; order Chitinophagales; family Saprospiraceae; genus AM-2324. Next base: position 4,860 of record JBELIG010000169.1, read on the forward strand.
GCATAATCCTAAACAAGAAAACAACGATCCTAAAACCAAGTAATCCAAAATATTGCATAATTCTTTCCCTACTTTATTGACTGCAATCTACGTTGTTTTTTGTATCCTTGTAATATCAAGCCTAGGTAATTTTAAAACAAAAAACTAAAGATGCTCAATTTCGCTGATGCAAGAATAGCACTCCTGGCAGCTCACAGAGTTGGTAATAAAAGTAAAAAAGAAGCAAACTTTATTTCACAGGAATTAATCCAAATGAATGAAGTCCTTGAAGACGTGATGTTCAGATTTTTTGTAAAGCCCTTAAAAAAATCTTACGACAAGTATCAATTCACCCATCATGCGGAGATAGAACATAATGAACTCTATCAATACTGCAAAAAGATCTTTCAAGATCAGACCAATCTCCTTGAACAATCTGCACATATCCTCAACCACCTTTATGAACAGTCTGACCATCCCAATATCAAGACCGGCGAATTATATGTGGCATTCTTCCGAGATATTCAAGCAGAAGATGAAATGCTCACTGGTATAGGGATCTTCAAGACAGAAAAGCGCTCTAAATTCCTAAAGATTCATGAACAGAATAATGCACTTGGAATTGAGGCTTACGAAGGGATCCTTGCTGAAAAAATGGACAAAGGCTGTATCATCCTAAACACTGAAGAACAAGAAGGTTTTAAAATCTATACCTACGACAACAATAACTATGATACGCAATACTGGACCAACAGATTTCTAAATGTAGTCCAGATCGCAGATGATCACTTCCATACCAAACAGTATGTTGACCTATGTTCTGCCTTCTCAGAATCTGTAATTGCACCTTTGCAAGATCAATCTAAGAAAGTTGACTTCCTTTCCAGATCCTCTGAATACTTCAACAACCATGATTATTTTGATGTTGATGAATTCGCGACTGAGATGATGCCTAGCCAACAGGCAAAAGATCAATTCAACGATTGGAGAGAAGATTTTGGCCTAGAGGAAGTCGAACAGTTCAGCATCTCAAAACCAGGCTTCAGAGAAGCCAAAAAAGCATTTAAGGGCCTTATCCAATTAGATACGGAAATAGAGATCAAGATAGGTCTAAAGAATCCCGAAGAGAAAGAAAATTTCATTGAAAGAGGCTTTGACGCAGAAAAGGGCATGAGCTTTTACAAAGTCTATTTCAACGAAGAATTTTAAGTGGAACTAAACCCACCTCTTTTTCTATTTATCTATATGAGTTTTTTAGTATAAAAATACATTTTAAGCATTTGTCAGAACGCTCGACTTTATTCAGATAAGATTCTTTTAAAATCAAGCATTCTGAACGCTTAAAATTGATATAAAGTCAGTAAAATTTTGTAATTTTACTTAATGGATAACGCAGAAAAGAATATGTCGGAAAAGAATAATTACGATGCGGGTAATATAACCGCACTGGAAGGCTTAGAAGCAGTGAGAAAACGTCCTGGGATGTACATTGGTTCTACCGATTCAAAAGGTCTACACCACCTAGTATGGGAGGTTATAGACAACTCGATAGATGAGCACCTTGCTGGACATTGTTCCAAGATCCAAATGATCGTCCACAAGGACAATTCCATAACTGTAAAAGATGACGGTCGTGGAATCCCTGTAGGAATGCATCCAAAATTAAAAAAATCCGCACTAGAAGTTGTAATGACTGTATTACACGCAGGTGGTAAATTTGATAAAGACACCTATAAGGTTTCTGGTGGTCTGCATGGTGTAGGGGTTTCTTGTGTAAACGCTCTATCTTCAAAATTAATAGTTGAAGTTCATAGAGATGGAAAGGTATATGACCAAGAATATAAGCAAGGTAAGCCACAATACGATGTAAGAGAAACAGGAACTTCTGATATTACAGGTACGAACGTAACATTCTATCCAGATCCTGAAATTTTCGAAGCAATAGTTTATAACTTCGATATTTTGGCGACAAGAATGCGTGAACTATCTTATCTAAACCAAGGTCTCACCCTTACTATAGAAGATGAACGAGAGCAAGATGAAGATGGGGCATTCAAAGCAGAAACTTTCTATTCAGAAGGTGGACTAGCAGAATATGTAAACTTCCTTGACGCATCAAGAACAAATCTAATTGACCAACCGATACACGTTATAGGCAAAGAGGAGAACGTAGAAGTTGAGGTTG
>JBELIG010000170.1:0-6988 GCA_042091035.1 Sphingobacteriales bacterium
ATTGTATTCGTTATTGGAAGGACCTGAAGCTTGCCAGCTTATTTGGCCATGAACAACAAAGCTTGAAAAGATCAATAAGGTGATTTGACCGATTCGGAGAATTGGATTGGATGTTTTCATTTTTAATGGATTTGGATAAAATACAAACTGCTGTTTTTTTTAATTGTAGGGCTGAACTTTAAGATTTAAAGACCGCAATTGTCGGGTAGATTGCCTTGTGTTTTTCTTGATGTATTTACTTGGTAAATAGCCTTCTTGACCAGTTTAGTTGAACGGGTATTCCATAAATCAACAAAAGTGTAATGAAAGTGTCTTTCTGTACTAACACTTGTTTTGTATATTAAATAAATCTATTTGTTTAATATCATTACACTTACTAATTAAGTATGGCAGAGAACTGTTTAGAAATTACTCCAGTTCAGAAGTATAATAAGACTGATCATTTTCAGTGTGTATTTGATTCTGATGTACATTCTTCTTCCGAAAATAAGTTGCAATTACTATTAATTACGGACCCAATTTGTTCTACAGCATGGAGCTTTGAGGGAGAGCTTCGTCGTTTAATGTTAGAATATGGGCACGTGATTGATTTTCGTGTGCTTATGGGAGGCTTACTTCGATCTTGGGTAGATTTTGATCGTGGAGGTATAAACAAGGCATCAGACGTGTTTTGCCATTGGAAAGATGTAGGAGATCATTTTTCGGTTCCTCTGAGTGCAGAAGTTTGGAAAAAGGATCCTCTAAGTTCCTCCTTTCCGTCTAGTAAAGCTGTTATATGTGCTTTCTTACAGGGGAATGATTTTGGCTTTAAATTACTTCGTGTATTGAGAGAGGCCGTTTTTATTTTTGATCAGAATATTTCTAAGATGGATATATTGATTGAGAAAGCGAACTCTATAGGACTCGATATTGCAAAATTCATGAATGATTATAACAACTATGCATCTTTTATATTAGAGGACGATGTCCAAAAATCAAAGGATTTGGGTGTTAAGTTGCTCCCTACGGTAATATTAAGTAATAAGCAAAAGGAGCGATTTAAGATAGAAGCTAATTTGGATTATGCCTGTTTGGAGTCAATGGTTTATAAATTGATGCCGGAGGTTAGTAAGCAACACTACGATACTTCAGTTATTAGTTTAATCGCAAAATATAAGAGTCTTTCAACTAAAGAAGTAACTGTGTTATCTCAGAAAAGTTGGACTAGGGCAGAACAAGAATTAAATCAGCTTAGAGAATTAGGCTTAGTTGATCTTATGGAATTCTCTACGGGTAATTTTTGGATTAAAAAAGGGTAACAGCCTGCTGTTACCCTTTTTTAATCTAGATGAAATTCGAATTATCAGTCATTACGTAATACCTAGGATCATTAACGTCTGTCAGGATTACATTATGAAATTTCGGATTTGCTTTTGTAAGAATCGCTTTACAATCTGGACTTAGGTGGCTTAGGCGAACCTGTTTACCTTCCTTTTGATATTTTAAAATCAAGTTCTGAATAGCTTCTACTCCAGAGTGATCTGAAACCCTTGATTCTATAAAATCAATTTCGATTTGTTTAGGATCGTTCTTTATATCAAATTTTGAATTGAAGGCTGTTATTGATCCAAAGAATAGAGGGCCAAATATATCATATACTTTAGTGCCATCTTCCTTAACGCGTTTTCTAGCACGAATCCTAGTTGCATTTTCCCAAGAGAAAACAAGCGCAGAAACAATGATACCTGAAATGACTGCTATAGCAAGGTCAAAAAATACAGTTATTACGGTTACAAGAACTACCACAAAGGCATCTGCCTTCGGGATCTTTGACATCATTCTAAGACTAGACCAAGCAAACGTTTTTATTACAACAATAAACATTACGCCCACAAGTGCTGCGATAGGAATCATTTCGATTGCTGGAGAAAGGAATAATATAAATGCCAGTAGAGCTAATGCAGCTACAATACCGGATAATCGTCCTCTACCTCCTGAATTCACATTGATCATGGATTGGCCAATCATTGCACAACCACCCATACCACCAAAAAAGCCATTTACAACATTTGCTAGTCCTTGAGCAAAACTTTCTTTATTAGAGCTTCCCTTAGTCTCTGTGATCTCATCTACAAGTGTAAGTGTCATCAGTGACTCAATAAGACCAATAGCAGCAAGTATAACAGCGTATGGAAGTATAAATAGGAAGGTTTCCATGTTTAATGGAACATCTGGAAGTGCGAAACTCGGTAGACCACCTTTTATGCCAGTTCCTCCTTTTGCCTGAACAAATGACAATACACTCTCTGTTTGGACATTTCCAAAGACTACGATACCAGTGATGATAAGTATAGCGGCTAACCCAGCAGGAATTGATTTGTGTAATTTAGGCAAGAAGTGCATAAGTCCCATGGTCAGGCCAACAAGTCCCAGCATCATCACAAGTTTTCCTGGTTCTAGCCATTCGCCATCAACCTGGAACATCTCCAATTGAGCCAGAAATATTACAATCGCAAGGCCATTTACAAAGCCCAGCATAACTGGATGTGGAATTAGGCGGACGAATTTTCCAAGTTTGAGTACTCCAAAAAGCATCTGAATTACCCCCATCAGCAAGAGTGTTGCAAATAGATACTGAAGTCCTGCTCCAGTAGCAATGTCGTTTCCTTCTTTCACAAGAGATACCATCACTACTGCCAGTGCTCCTGTAGCTCCTGATATCATACCTGGTCTTCCTCCGAATATAGAAGTGATTAGACCAACCATAAAAGCGCCATAAAGACCAACTATTGGGTCTACTCCTGCTACAAAAGCAAAAGCTACTGCTTCCGGTACTAATGCAAGGGCAACAGTAAGCCCAGATAGGATGTCATCCTTCGCGTTAGCGGTTTGTTTTTTGAAAAATTCTACCATTCCATTCTTATTTTGCTGCGAAAATAAGATTCTTATTGACAAAAATCAAAGACCATTGATTTCTGCAAAGAATGGATAGACTTACTTATAATCTTAAAACTGGCAAAGCTTAGTTACTTTGTTCTGTGTAATCTTTTTAAAGATTAGTATAGTTTTGATTTTTAGTCAATTATGAAATAAGATTTTCCGTACTTGACTATGTATATTTATAAAAAAAGCCTGTCAATTACTAATTAACAGGCTTTTAGGTCTAAGATGTAGTAACTTTTATACTGGATTCAAACCCGGATCGAATAACATCTTCAGTTATGTTTTCCACATAGGCTTCAAGTAAATCTTGCCCTTTTTGATAATCCTCGTCGGACGGACTTAGCAGCGATAGTTTTTTAGCCTGGTCTTTTGCTTTTTTAAGGTACTTCATGTCATTCAGCAGACTTATTGCCTGAGTAATTTCATTGATCGCAGATTCATCAGGATTGTTTTTTCCGCCGAAGAAATCATTTAAAATAGCCTGAGAGGCTATTAATGGCATAAAGTTGTCTAGGTTAGGTCTTTCTTTACCTGTTATTCCAACGATTATATATGGGGTTTCACCACTGTAAGGTTTATCAGTGTCCTTGTGCACAAGTTCATAATGAGCAGTAGTAAACTCATGTTCTCTATAAGCTAATTTATAGTTTGTGAATGCATCGTGCTTGCCTGCAGGGATCTGAACTTGAACGCCTGAGGTGGAGTCTTTCATAAAGTCACTGTTAATGCTTAGGTCTAGGTCTTCATCAAAGGTGGCATTACTCTCATGAAAGAATTCTACAAGTTTACTGCCAAGTTTAACCGCTTTATTAGCTGTGGCTAAATATGGACTAGCCCCAATAAAAGCTGGTATAGTGCCAGATTGTTCTATTAAAGTGCTTACATGCTTAAGAAGCTTATTGTTGATCTTATTCGCGGCAATCTTAATATTTATCTTAAGATTGAATTGATCCAATGATCGAGTATAAAATAGGAGAGGAGAACCTTCGGAGTCCACTGTTGGCTTTAGTAATGTGTTTGGATTAGCATTGTTTATGATTTGATTGATCGCTTTAACGGGTTTGTGCACGTCTTCAATGTTTTTGATTGCACTTACAATCAATAGTTGCCTATCCTCTTTTTTGCTTAAACGTTTTTTTTCAAACTTGCCTGTATAAAATGAAAGTATCTCTATGCTCAATGGCTTGCCAATGCCAATCGGGGTTGGTTTTTTTCCGGAGAGTCCTGGTTTAGCCTGCACTTCATTATTTAGTGTCAGGTCTTTTACTTGATGTAGAACAGCCATAGTTGTTTTATTTTATATAATAATATATGTAATTATTATCATAGTTTTTTCTTCAGCTATGATTTTTGACAGATTAAGTTCGCAAATCGAATTGCTCAATACACTTGGTTTTGATAATCTGACCAAAAGTTGATTTATATCTTATTGTTTTCGGAAAAAAATAATTTTCTTTGCAGTTCGAAGTCATAAAGCCTTGCTATACTTAGGCTTATGGCTATTTTTTTAATTGAGTAAAAATTCTTTGAGAATGAGTTTTGTTGGTAAAAAATTTCCTAATATCGCTGTTCCGGCAATAGATAGTACTGGTCAGGAACGTTCTATCAATATTTTAGAAGAAGCTACTTCTAAAAACAAGAAGGTGTTACTTTTTTGGTACCCTAAGGACTTTACTTTTGTTTGTCCTACGGAACTTCATGCTTTTCAATCGGCAATGGGGGAATTTGAGAAAAGAAATACGATGGTAATCGGTGCTTCTTGTGATACAAATGAGGTTCACTTTGCATGGTTGAATACACCTAAAAACAATGGTGGTATTGAAGGGGTTACTTACCCAATCCTTGCAGATACTGCAAGAAACCTGTCTACAGTACTTGATATTCTTGATATTGAATCTATTGATTACACAGAGGATTCAGATGAGCATATGATCATCAAAGGATCAAATGTTACTTTCCGTGCTACATTCCTTATCGATGAAACAGGTAAAGTATTTCATCAGAATGTAAATGATATGCCATTGGGTAGAAATGTGAATGATTTTATTCGTTTGATCGATGCGTATTCACATGTGCAAGAAAATGGTGAAGTATGTCCTGCAAACTGGTCAGAAGGAGAGAAGGCTATGACTGCTTCTTTTGATGGAGTTAGAGACTATATGGGTTAATCTCCAATCACACATAGAATAAAAAAAAGGTAAGCAAATTGTTGCTTACCTTTTCTTTTTTATGCTGTATGGTAATAATCTTTTTTACCTAACCTGTATAGCATTTTTCCGTGATTAAGAACTGCTCTTCTGAACGTCTTAGCAGAATGGTAAGGAAGATCAAATTCGTTAGCTGTTTTCTTTACGATTTTTGAAATCTTTCTATAATGCACATGACAAATATTCGGGAAGAGGTGATGTTCTATCTGATAATTCAGACCACCAATAAACCAGTTAAGAATTCTATTCTTAGGAGCAAAGTTAGTGGTTGTTAGAATTTGATGTACTGCCCAGTTGTTTTCAACTGTACCAGAGCTTGGTTTTGCCAAATATTGTGTTTCTGGTACTACATGAGCTGGTTGAAAGATAACAGCTAGGGCGAATCCACAAACTAAGTGCATTAATACCACACCAATAGCACTAATATACCAAGGAGCATCAATAACTATAATAGGTAGAATAACAAATACAGCATAGTAGGCTGTCTTCAAAAGAATCAGCTGACTCATTAAATTTGAAAAAGACTTGTTGATTGTCTTTAGGAGCCCTTTTTTATTATATCTAATAAGCTGATTAAAATCTTTTGTCGTACTCCATTGGATTGTCATCAGTGAATACAATGGCCAGCAATACAAATATTGTAATTTGTGGTGTTTCTTATGTTCCTGATCAGGTGAGAACCTGAAAATTGGATCGGAATGAATGTCCTCATCCATTTCGTTGATGTTCGTGTAGGAGTGGTGAAGAACATTATGCTGCAACTCCCAATTGTAGTAATAACCACCTAGAAGCACAATTGATTGTCCAATTAGTTTGTTTACAAACTTGTTTTTGGAATAGGCTCCATGCACTGCATCATGCATAACTGAGGTTCCAACTCCAGTCATTCCAATGCCCATTATGAACCATAATGCCAACATTACCCAAGGACTTGAGAAAACATTCAACATCAATAGAGCGTATGGTATGAAGTATGTAGCAAGCATACAGATAGTCTTAATGATCATTTCTGTGTTTGCAAACTTAGATATCTTGTTTTCTTTGAAATATTCATTTACCCTTTTTCTCAGCGTATTTATGAAATCCGCATTTGCATCTCGGGAGAATTTTACATGTTTGAAATCCATTGTAAATTTTTTTTCTAGCAGAAAGAAACAGTTAGCTAGTAGTTAAGTAACTTTTGTAGGCAGTAAAAGAACGAATTCGTAATCAAATGGTTTATACTTGAGTTGTGATAGTTTTGTAAAAAAAGGACTATTTAGAACTCAGTTCGATTTTTTTGAGATTGAGCTTGTAAATGAATCGTATTAATCCAGGAACAAATCTAGTTAAAACTCTTAATACTTTACCGGATAGGGTTAAAGTTTTCTTGAATTTCTTTTGCTCTATTTGAGCGATAATTCGTTGGGCTACTGTGTTTCTATTTTGTTTTTGTACATTATTTCTTTGAGGCAAGACGATAACTTTTCCATCCGTATCAAGTATCTGTTTGCTGTCTTCATTCTCTGTAAAGCCTACATATGTGACACCTACAAATATATCATGTGGTTTAAGTTCATTATGAGTGGCCTCTGCTATGGAATTGATTGCATTCTTGGTAGCACAGTATATTCCATTGAATGGAATACCATAATATGAAGCGATGGATGAAATAAATTGGATAGATCCTTTGCTTTGCTTTAGGTAAGGTATTGCTGCTTTGGCAGGATAAACAGATCCTAGGATATTTACATTGATCAACTTTTGATAGATCTCGGGGCTTAGGTTTTCCATATTTCCTCGAGTAGCAATAGCTGCGTTAGTAATAATAATATCAATACCTCCGAAGTTTTCTGCTGTTTTTTGACAGAGGTCCACGC
>JBELIG010000171.1:0-6974 GCA_042091035.1 Sphingobacteriales bacterium
GTAAACAAGGATGATCCAACTCTGATGTTTACCAATGCCGGTATGAATCAGTTCAAGGATTTTTTCTTAGGCAACCAAATTCCAGATAACAGAAGAATAACTGATACACAGAAATGTTTGCGTGTATCAGGGAAGCACAATGATCTTGATGAGGTGGGAAGGGATTCCTATCACCACACCATGTTTGAGATGTTGGGAAACTGGTCTGTTGGAGATTACTTCAAGAAGGAAGCTATTGACTGGGCTTGGGAATTACTTGTAGAGGTATATGGTCTAGATAAGGATCGATTATATGTATCTATTTTTGAGGGTGATAAGTCTGATAATCTAGAAGTAGATGAGGAAGCTCGTTCTTATTGGTCAGCTCATATTCCAAAGGATAGAATACTGGAGTTTGACAGAACAGATAACTTTTGGGAAATGGGTGAAACGGGGCCTTGCGGGCCTTGTTCAGAAATACATATTGATCTTCGGTCTGATGAAGATAGAAAAAAAGTGGATGGAGCATCTTTGGTAAATATGGATGATCCATTAGTTGTAGAAATTTGGAATCTCGTATTTATCCAATTTAATAGAAAGGCAGACGGAAGCTTAGAGGCTTTGCCTGAAAAACATATTGATACAGGGATGGGTTTCGAGCGTTTGTGCATGGCTTTACAACAAAAGCAATCGAACTACGATACGGATGTCTTCACTCCTTTTATATCAATTATAGAAAAGGAATCAGGTAAAAAGTATGGTTTTAGTTATGCGCCTGAAGCAATGTCAGATATTGCTATGCGTGTTATTGTTGATCATATCCGTGCAGTCTGTTTTACTATTGCTGATGGTCAGTTGCCGTCTTCTAATGGGGCTGGATATGTAGTTCGAAGAATTTTGAGAAGGGCCGTACGCTATTATTATTCCTTCCTTGATTTGAAAGAGCCACTGATGTACAAACTTGTAGATCAGCTATCAGATTATTTTCAGGAAACATTCCCTGAACTTAAAGCTCAAAAAGATCAGGTTTCCAAGATTGTACTTGCAGAAGAAAAAGCTTTTTTAAATACGCTAGAAAACGGACTCAAGCGATTTGATAACCTTCAGGTAGAGGCTAATACGATCTCGGGTAACGATGCTTTTGAATTATACGATACCTATGGTTTTCCTATAGATCTGACTGAAATGATTGCAGCAGAAAAAGGGTTTACTGTTGATCAAAAAGGATTTGAGTCTGCACTTCTTAAGCAAAAAGAGCGCTCTAGAGCAGATGCGAAGCGTGAAGTTGGTGATTGGGTAGAACTCAATAGTGATTCAGTAGAGTTCATTGGTTATGATCATACAAGTGTCGAAGGAGCTAAGGTTGTAAAATATAGAACGGTTAAGATTAAAGACAAAGATCAGTATCAAATCGTTTTGAACAAAACACCGTTCTATGCAGAAGGTGGAGGACAGATCGGTGATACAGGTTGTTTGTATTTTGATTCTGAGCGTGTGGTTGTGATGGATACTAAAAAAGAGAATGACCTGATTATTCATTTCGTAAAAAACCTTCCTGCTAATATAGAGGCTAGCATAAGTGGGGAGATTAATATAAATAGGCGAAGACTTACAGAGAACAATCACTCCGCAACGCACCTTATGCATGCGGCACTTCGCGAGGTACTTGGGGATCATGTACAGCAGAAGGGATCCTTGGTCAATGAAAAGTATCTTCGATTTGATTTTTCTCACTTTCAAAAAGTAAGTGAGGAAGAGATTCGAGCTATCGAAGAATTAGTCAATAAAAAGGTTAGAGAAAATATAGCACTACTTGAAGCAAGATCTATTGGTATAGAGGAAGCAAAGGAGGCAGGAGCAATGATGCTTTTTGGAGAAAAGTATGGAGATGTAGTGCGCATGATAACCTTCGGTTCAGGGTATTCCTCTGAACTTTGTGGAGGATGTCACGTGCCTGCTACAGGTAAAATCGGTCTGTTTAAGATTACTACCGAAACAGCTGTTGCTGCTGGTGTGCGAAGAGTAGAGGCAGTTACTGCCGAAGCGGCGGAAGCTTATATCAATAAAGAAATTGATACACTAAATGTAATCCGTTCTAATTTCAAGCAGGCAAAAGATGCGCCAAAGCAAGTTGCTGCTTTAATTGAAGAGAATAAAAACCTCAAAAAGGAGATTGAGCAGTTGATGCAAGCACAGGCAAATGCGCTTAAATCAGAATTGAAGGGAGCATTTGTTGATCTAAATGGAATTAACTATTTGGGTCGTGTACTTCCTTTATCTGATGGCAATGCAATAAAGAACTTGCAGTTTCAACTCGAAAAAGAAGTCGGTAATGCTGTAATTGTATTCGGTGCAGAGATTAAAGGAAAACCTCAGTTGTCGATTATGATATCAAAAGAGTTAGTTGCTGATAAAGGGTTAAATGCAGGGTCTATGATTCGTGAAGTTGCTAAAGAAATCAAAGGTGGTGGCGGTGGCCAAGCCTTCTATGCAACTGCCGGAGGTAAAGACAGCAAAGGATTACAAAATGCTGTTGACAAAGCAAAGTCAATGCTATAATAGCATCTTAAGATCTTAAAGAAGCCTGTCTGCTAAATCAAGCGTACAGGCTTTTTTATTGGGATTTAGTCGATTATTATATCATTTATTTAGCTGATATATTATTTTTATTTCGAATTAACAGAATCGCTAATGACTACCGGTAATAATCAAGATCCAAAAGATAACGATAGCATTTCCTATTTTTTCTTTTCACTCGTCCGAAAAATTTGGGATTTTTTGGTCGGGACCTTCGACCTAAAGAATGGAATGGATAGAGAGGGCGCTATTCTTGAAATTCGAAATAATAAGAAGATGCAAGGAGCTAATGCATGGCTTCTTATGTGTTCTATTATGGTAGCTTCTCTAGGCTTAGACCTTAACTCTCCAGCAGTTATAATCGGTGCCATGTTGATCTCTCCATTGATGTCTCCAATTCTCGGAGTAGGACTTGCTATAGGGATCAATGATAGGAATATGTTGATGATATCACTTCGCCATTTTTCTATTTCTATCGGTATATCTTTGGTGACCAGTTTTCTGTATTTCAAATTGACACCTATCGGGCAGCTTACCCCCGAAATTCTCAATCGGACAGCACCTACTTTTTTAGATGCTTTAATTGCATTTTTTGGAGGGCTTGCTGGTATTATATCGAATACTCGTAAGGATAAGAGCAATGCAATACCAGGTGTAGCCATTGCAACAGCCTTGATGCCACCGTTGTGTGTTACTGGATTTGGATTGGCAAAAGGAGATTGGATGGTGATGATCAACTCCTTTTACTTGTTTTTCTTGAATGCGGTGATTGTTGCCTTTGCAACCTACCTTATAGTTCGGATACTCAATTTCCCATCCATGCAACATGCCAATGAGCGGGAAAAGCGCAAAGCAAAGACTTGGGGCGTTTTGCTGGGTTTATTATTGTTGGTGCCAAGCTTTATTATCCTTTCAAATATTCTAAGCAAGCTTAATGATCGAAGCAGTGTTGAAGAATTTATGAATCGACATTTTGTAGAGGACATCTGGCAGATACAAGAAAAACCAAAGTCAGACACCTTGGATGCACAAGTAATTGTATTTAGGGAGCTGACAGAAGACTCAATTGCCTATTATGAAAATCTATTTGCAGACTTGAATGTTAGAGGTCGTTTTCATTTGATTCAGTCCAATGTGCCTTTAGATGATTCGGAGCTCGAGCAAATGAAGATAAATATGCGCAGTGAGTTGCTTGAATTATTGCAAGCAGACAAGAAATATGCAGATGAAAAGAGTCGACAGATTGCGTTCTTAGAAACACAGATAGATAGTCTCTTGAATCCTGGCAATAGATTTATGCTTGTAGCCCAGGAGTTGAAGACTTTATATCCTAAACTAATGTCCTGCTCTTATGCTGATATGCAATATTCAGTCGGAGATTCAATAGTTGTTCTTCCAACTCTCAACGTAAGTTGGGAAAACACGAACAAGTATCAGCGTATTCGGATGGAAGACCAGATAGGTGGCTTCATGAAAATCCGAATGGCACAAGATACTGTAGTGATTAAGAGCACATTTTGATTACAGCTCAATTTGTTCTTGGAAGGTATTGAAAAAGTCACCCATGTTTTTTCCATCAATCAATGCATGATGTCCTGTTAGAGATAGTGGCATAATTGTTTTATTACCATCTTCAAAATGTTTGCCCCAGCTAATCCTAGGTATGCAATCGTGCGGATGGTAATGCATAGCATGGCTTATTGATGTAAAACTTACCCAAGGAATAGCTGAAAGAAATAAGTAATCATCGCGTTCGCCTTCATCCTCAAATACGGGTTCTTCCTGCATGAGTTTAATTCGTTGAAGTGCTCTGCTATAAAAGTCCTGAAATTCACCGTAGTATTTTACTTCGCAGAAGCTGAACACATCACTCGCCTTTGTTGATACAGAAAAAGAGGGATGGGCATACTCATGTTCTACCACTTCATTACCACGAATGCGTTGGAGGAAAGGTTTGATTTTGTGGGCGGTGGCACAAATTTGAAAAACAATGCTCGGGGTGAATTTTAAATTATTGTCTTTGATATGCTCTAAGAACTTACTGATATCCACATTTGCTGTAATGCTGTAATGGGGGTGATTCATGCCTTTGAAGTATTCAAAATGCTTTTTTCTATGAGGATTAGTGAATTCTATCTTTCGCATGTATTTCAGGTTTAAAATTTCTATACTGGAAATTTAAGTTTTCCTTAAACAATAAAGAAAGCATTACTTACATTTAGATTATAGCAATTTAATTAGTTTCTATATGATACTTTCAGAAAACTCAAATACTAACATGCATCTACAAAGGATTTTTAAACTCATATTAGTTCCTGTGTTCCTTATGTTTTCTCAGGGGATTCAAGCACAGATCGGCAATGTTTATGACGAATACTGTAACGATCGATTTGATTTTTGCCTTAAATATCCATCGGATGTTTTTTTGCAAAAGAATATCAGTACCAATGAGGATGGTCTTGTTCTGCGCTCAGCGGGCGATGATCTAAGGTTACGAGTGTATGGTTACCATAATGTGCTCAATAATGATGCCTCGACAGAATTAGATAATTATATTGATATGGTCCGCATGGATCATGAGGGGAAGGCTATATTTAGATTGGAAGAAGAGCGATCGGATAAAAATGCATTTGCAGTAATTCGAGTAGGTCGATTGTTTTATTTTGTGCGAACAGTCTACAAAGGAGAAGATATGATAGGTCTTACTTTAGAAATTAACAGGAAAAAAGACAGCGATATAGAAACAGCCAAAAGGCTCACAGAGCAGCTGATTAAAGAGATAAGTTTATAAATAAAAAGGAGGTCGAAAGACCTCCTTTTTTAGTATCGGATATATTTTTTATTAACGAAGGATTTTAGCCCTTCTTCACCCATTTCTCTGCCATAGCCACTTTTTTTTATGCCTCCAAAAGCTATTCTAGGATCTGATTTGACAAACTCATTTAGAAATACAGCTCCGGCATCCAGGGATTCAATAATTAATCTTTTACCCTTTTTTATGTCTTGAGTAAATAGGGCAGCGCCTAAACCAAAGGCACTATCATTGGCAACTAGTATTGCTTCCTCTTCATCTTTGACTTTGATGAGCACACAAATAGGACCGAATAATTCTTCTCGGTAAGCAATATTAGAAGCATCTATTTTTTCAAGTAGAGTAGGAGGGTAGTATGCACCCTTAGATTCAGGAATAGAAGCACCTAATAAGATAGAAGCTCCTTCCTCAATACTTTGCTTGACTAAGGTATGCAATCTATCTCTTTCATCGACTGATACTAAAGGCCCTAGTGTGGTTTTACTATCCATTGGATCACCAAATTGAATAGTTTTCATGGCTTGGTGAAGCTTTTCTTTGAAAGCATCATATACCTGCTCTGTAACTACAAAGCGCTTAGCCCCAATGCAGCTTTGTCCTGCGTTTTTCATTCTAGAAGCGAGTCCTTCTCGGACAGCAAGATCAAGGTCTGCATCATCAAGGATTATATAGGCATCATTGCCACCCAGTTCTAGCAAACTTGGTTTTACTTCTTCTCCAGCAATCTTTGCAACGCTAGAGCCAGCATTAAATGAACCAGTAAGACTTACTCCATGTATCTTTGGATTCCGTATAATTGATTCCATTTGTTCTGAAGTGGCAAGAATGGCAGTATATACATGGTCTGGAAAACCTGCCAGCTTAAAATACTTTTCCAATTGGAGTGCTGAGGCACTCACATTTGAGGCATGTTTTAGTAGGATTGTATTTCCTGCCGCTATAGCAGGGACAGCAAAGCGAATAACCTGCCAATAGGGGAAATTCCAAGGCATAATGCCTAGTAGGGTTCCAAGAGGACAGTAAACGATGCTGCTATTTTTATCTCCTTCAAGTATTTTATCTTCCCTTAAGTATTCTTCAAGATTGCTGGCATAAAATCTACATAAGCTTGCACACTTTAGTATCTCAGCTTTTGCGGACTCTAATGGTTTGCCCATCTCCTCAGTGATCAATTTTGCATCCTCTGTATTGTCTTCAAGAACCTCAGCAAGTTTGAATAGAAGTCTTGAGCGTTCATTAAGTGTTGTCTTTTTCCATTTGGAAAAGGTCTTATCTGCTGAATCGACAAACGTATTAAGTTGACCATCAGAATGCTTTTTGTATCTTCCGATGATCTTGTTATTAGCTGGATTTGTCGAGATCAATTCTAAAGCCATAAAGCTTAGTTAAATTTTAATGAATTGGTAAAATTAGGTTATTTTGAAGTGTATTTTATCATGCTAAAAGCCAAAAAAATGAAAGCACTACTCCTCAACATCCTCTCCTTCCTGTTTTTTTTTCAAATAGTGGCGCAAGATAGTGATCCTTATCTGGACTATTTTCATCAGAATGTCGAAAAAAGCATAGATCAGAGGCGCTTTAACTACGATGACATCGTAAATACTAT
>JBELIG010000172.1:0-6967 GCA_042091035.1 Sphingobacteriales bacterium
CGCTCAGCTTCTTCATGTATTTGATCTGAATCCATACCCATCTTATTAACCATATACGTCTCCCAAAGCCTATGGGCTCGTATCAATTTCTCAGCCCTCTTTTTACCCTTTGCACTTAGTTCAAGACTTGCCTTGTGAATAAGCTGTTTCTTTTCAAGATTATTAAGCGTTCTAAGCAACTGCCTTTTCTTAAAATCCAAACGTTCCAGAATAGAAGATTCATTTACAGATATACCTTTTGCACGATACAATTGAATGCACTTAAGCACATCTTCTTGCCTAATCTTATCTCTTTCTTTTCTATTCTGAATAAAACGAATTACTAAGCCTGAATTGGGCGAAAATATAACTGCTAGTATATAAAGGACTGTTGCAAGTACAGCCATAGATGGCCCTGGTGGAAAATTGAGCTCATAAGAAACAAAAAAACCGCCTACGGCAATTAGTACGCCAAGGATAGCTGAGCAGATAATTACATTTTGGAGCCTTTTAAACAAAAGAAGCGCCGTAGATGCAGGAGTTATCAACATAGCAACAACAAGAATCACACCCACTGACCGCAATGCAGATACCACTGCAAAGGAAAGCATCAGCATTAGAAAATAATGCACTTGTTCCACCTTAACACCCATAGTTCTTGCAACAACAGTCTGAAAAGTGGTAAGAAACAATGGCCTGTAAAAGACGATAACCCCAGTAATAACAATCAATGTCACAGAGAAAGAAATATACAAATCATCATTAGACACACCGAGTACATTACCAAACAAATAATCTTTGAGGTCTATATGGATATTCTGATTATTACTTAGATAAGAAATACCTATTACGCCCAAAGAAAACATACAGGTAAAAACAATCCCAATAGCAGCATCATTCTTCGTAGATAATTTAGTTTGTATCCAGGTGATCAGAAAAGAAGACAACCACCCTGCAAGAACAGCACCAAGGAAAAAACCCCATGAATTGTCCGTGCCAAAAACAAAGAATGCAAATACTATTCCTGGCAATATTGCATGGGACAATGCATCTCCAACCATAGACATATTTCGAAGTACTATAAAGCAGCCCAAAATACCACAGCTCACGCCTACTGCCATTGAAGCCAGAAGCGCTCTTATCGCCCAGTCATATTGAAGAATTTCTAACATCGTTTGATACTTTGAAACAAAGTTAGGAAAACAAAATTATTTTTTTTGGCTAATCTAAAAATTAATCCTGATTTTGCAACATCTCCGCCAGTATTCCCTCTTTCATGGCGTAGGAGGAAACCTTCATAGTTTCTATTCCTGAACGATCTAGGACGAATTTTAGCAATTGAACAGCTACTACAATATACTCCGCACGCTGTTTTGGTAATTTAGGAATATCAAGCCTCTGCTCAATGTTCATAGGGAGAACCATTTTACGCCAATGCTCAAACCGCTCAAGGTCGAGCAGAAAATGATGATCAGAAATCTTATCCTCACCCAACATATCAACAAGTACATCAAAGGTACCAGATGCACCGATAAGTTGTTTAACTGAATATTTTTTTAGTATTTCAAGAAGGGCTTGCGTATGCTCCTCCAAAAAGTCCTCCAAATCAATCAAGCCGTCCGCATTGATAGGATCTGCTTTATGAAACTTATTGAACAACACTGCAACTCCAATTTTGAAACTTTTGGACCAGAAAACTTCTTCCCTATTACATAAAACAAATTCAACGCTACCTCCCCCTATATCCATAATCAAACTAGGATTCATATCAAATGGAACAACTTCACTTACACCTCTATGTATAAGCAAGGCTTCGCGACCACCGGCAATAATCTCCACATCAATCCCTGTTTGCTTTTTTACATCAATTATAAAATCCTTAGCATTTCTTGCATTCCTAAGAGCTGCTGTCCCAAAAGCCTTTAGGGCATCCACTTGGTATTCATCCATAATCGATGCAAACTGATTCAGACAATCGAGGCCCCGAATGTATGGAGCTTCACCAATATTTGAAATTCCTTCAGAGGCAAGGCTCACATATATTCTCTTTTTGAACAAAATACTTGTCGGAGCACCTTTTTGCATTTCTACAATTAAAAGGTGAAATGTATTTGTCCCTAAATCTATGACAGCGAACCTATTCATGATTGCTATTTATTTTGCATTATACGTTGACGTTGAGCATTTGCTTGTGAAATATAATTATTCATATACTTTACAGCATCTGGCGTCATAAATGATGAATATTTCTTTTTTCCATCCTCATAAAAGATGAAATAAACACAACCCTGAGAGAAGTAAAAATCTGCTTCCAATATGGTTTCTATTCCTACGTCGAAGAAAATTCTTCCCATTGCTTTACATCCTGCTGCTTCTGGAGCTACAGATGTAGAAATATGAGAAAGTGTTCGCTGTATCGAACCCTTATCATCTAAACTCATTGAAAAAGGAAGTTCGAAGAACACATAATCTATATGCGAACAATTTTCATATAAATACTCTAATTTTTCTAGCGGAGGAAGTGGCAATGCAGCTTGCTCTGCAGCCTGCACAGGAACATCACTCTGCCCTTCAGTCTCATTAGATTGCTTTTCCTCATTACAAGAAAAAAGTAAGGCTACAATAACTACAATTGGTGCTATTCGCTTTAACATAAATTTATATTTCATACATGATTTGAATAGAAAAGTAATACCCTACTAATGCTCTTGACCAAGGGTACCCGACTTCTGGAAGATAAAAAGGAAACAGTGACCTAGTGAAATTTAATTCGGTTTGTATATTTTTTCTTGGGTAAAGCCCTATTCCCAATGTAAATGCCACATCATTAACCCTAATATACTCATCCAAAGTCCTAAATGGTGAATCGAGGCTGTTTTTACTGCGGAAAAATCGCCCATAAACTAAGCCCGCCTTTGCATAGACTTTATAATAATCATCCACATACCAATCACTAAATCTAATTGTCACAGGGACTTCAATGTAATCCATTCCAAATTTCCAATTTAGCAAACCATTACTAGCATCAAATTCAGAAGCTGATGGCCTTGATCCACGCTGGCTAAATAGCATATCCGTATCAATTTGAACCCTATCCCTTAACATGATGGAAGCTCGTATCCCTGTCCGAAGACCAGGATTACTGTACCCACCAACATCATCTCCGTTGATTTGACTTGCATTAAGACCTAAAATAAGTCCTGCCTTAAAAGTTTGTGCCTGTGATTCTGAATAAATAAACATCAGAATTAGTGTACTGAAAAGTAAAAATTTTAATTTCATACTTGAAAATTTCAATAAATATAATTGTGCCTGCCTGAACTTCTCTATACTTTACTTTAAATTATATTATTTTAGTCATGAATTATTTTAACCTTAAGATTACTATACATTCAATACCTTTATGATAAATTTCACTAAGCACAATCTAAAAAAGTTAGAAACAGTACTTGAAGAGTTAGAATTCTCTGTAAGATATGAAAAGGGCAATTTTAATTCAGGGTTTTGTGTAGTTGAGAATAGTAAGGTTATAGTAATTAATAAATTCTTTGATACTAAGGCAAGGATATTAACTATCATTGATATCTTAAATAGCAGGACTATCGATACTGAAAAACTGAGTCCAATTAATCTTAAGACCTTTAAAACAATATTTACTGCGTCCAAAGAAGCTGAAGAAGAAGCATGAACAACGAATTAACATTCCTGGGTACAGGAACATCACAAGGTATACCTGTTATTGCTTGCACATGTAAAACCTGCACATCCAAAGATCCTAAGGACAAAAGATTACGCACCTCTGTTCATCTTTCTTGGAATGGAATGAGCATTGTCATTGATTCTGGCCCAGACTTTCGATACCAAATGCTCCGAGCTGGAATCACTAAACTAGATGCGCTCCTAATCACACACGAACATAATGACCATATTATAGGAATCGATGATATTCGACCTTTTAACTTTAGTCAAGGTGGAGAAATGCCTGTTTATGCGAATAAAAATGTCTCCGAAAATCTAATCAAAAGATTTGCATACATATTTCAACAAAATCCATACCCAGGTGCTCCTAAGATCAATTTAAACACAATTAATTCGGAAGATCTATTAACATTGAATGGTCAAACAATTACTCCTATTGCTTTGAATCATGGAATCACGAGCAGTTTTGGCTACAAGTTTGACTCCCTTGCCTACCTTACCGATATGAAAACCCTACAAGAGGGTGAATTAAAAAAATTAAAGGGTACGGAAACGCTTATAATTAATTGTCTAAGACTAGAACCCCATTTTTCACACTTAAATCTAGCCGAGGCACTTGACTTTATAGCAGAAATACAACCTAAAAAAACCTATCTAACACATATTAGTCATAGGTTTGGCACCTACGAGTCTATAAAAAAAATGCTACCTCCTAACGTTTTTCAAGCTTATGACGGACTAAAGATTGAGTTCTAATCTGTTGAGTTTATCATTCAGTTTCTTATTTTTACGGCAATTATTCGCAAAATCGAAAAAAATGAATCTACTTAAAGACAAAGTAGCCCTAGTAACAGGTGGCTCAAGAGGTATTGGTTCTGCAATTGTAAGAGCATTTGCAGCACAGGGAGCAAATGTTGCTTTCACATACTTAAGTTCTGAAAAGCCTGCACTAGAAATCCAGGAAGAATTAATCGGAATGGGTGTTAAGGCAAAAGCATATAAATCAGATGCTAGTTCATACGAACAATCTGAAGAACTAATGAAAAATGTGCTTGCAGACTTTGAAAAGGTTGACGTTCTAATCAATAATGCAGGTGTCACTCGTGACAATCTTATGCTGAGAATGACAGAGGAACAATGGGATACAGTAATCAACATTAATCTTAAGTCCCTATTCAATCTTACCAAGCAGGTGCTTCGTCCTATGATGAAAAATCGTAGCGGCTCTATTATAAATATTTCATCTGTTGTTGGTGACTTTGGGAATCCTGGCCAAGCAAACTATGCTGCATCTAAAGCAGGTGTATTTGGCTTTACAAAGTCAATTGCTAAAGAAGTTGGTTCGAGAAATATACGCTGTAATGCTATCGCACCAGGTTTCATAAAAACAGATATGACCGAACAGCTAGACGATAAAACAAAAGACGCTTACCTTTCAGGCGTAGCACTAAAAAGATTTGGAGAAGGGAAAGAAGTTGCAGATGCTTGTATTTACCTAGCATCAGACCTTTCATCCTATACAACTGGACAAACATTGTCTGTTTGTGGTGGCTTAAATATGTAAAAAACAAGGGGGGGGAGCTTCCCTCCTTTGTTTTTTTGCCAAAAAACTGCCAAAACCACCCATTTATGTGGCAAATATTCCCGATTAGGTAGCATTAGTAACGAAAAACCATTAGATTTGAGGAACCAAAAGGAATTATTTAATAGCTCCGTAGCGTTTATTCGGTAGTTATTTAATACATTTGCACCACAAAACTAAAATTAAATGAAATCCTCGATCAAAAATCAATTAGAATCTCCCGGAATACTGGGGTCATTGGCTCCAAATAGGAGTAAAGGTGTAGATATTATAATTGCTCTAGCTATCTTTATTTCTTGTTGTCTTATTTCTTTTACAGAGAGTAAAGAAGTAGTAGAGACTCTTTTCACTAACATTATGCCTTAATAGTTTCGGAACTACCCTTTCTAAAACTGTGCAAGTTATCAAAAAACGATACTAATTTTATATTGCCATTTTCCAGCTTCAATACTAATTTTGTAGCTGGATTATTATTATATGCCAATTTGTAAAAATCTGATTTAGACATATCTACCTTCAAACACCGCTCTTCTAGATCCTTTAAATAGAAACAACCATCCTTAACAAGAGCTCCCTGAAAATTCATAACAAAATAATAATCCTTCAATACAAACTGCCTGCTTAGCAAAGACCGGTAATTTAAAAACACAGCATCAAAATCTTCGAATCCATTTTCAAGAATAACATCTGTCAGATTTACCTTTTCATAATTATCCTTTAAATAATGTCGCTGATTATAACCATATGGTATAAATTCTCCCTCTATAATATCATTGGCTTTAAAGGGTAATGGGTTCTTGAGGTCATAAACTCCTTCCCATGTAGACTGTTGCACATAGAACACACGAGCTGTTTCTATATCAAGCCAAAGATAACGCTCATAATATAAGTTATTCTGATGCCACTGTTTTACAGAAATCAATACAGCTTTTGTTCGTTTTACATGTAGCTGCTCCAACTCCTTGGACATGACTTTGACTCCACCACCCCGAAGCAATGATTCCTGTGCCTCCGATATTTGATCGATCTTAGAAAAAGCATTTGCAAAAAGATAAAGATCAGATAAGAAGTGGATACAATCTGAATACCAGGTCGCTGATTCCTTTGATTCTCTGTGCACAAATTCTAATATCCTATCTGATAAGGCATTCATTTTATAATTGACCATAACACTGGCAATATCTTTCCAGTAGCTTACTGGTTTCAATAATAGATCTGCAAGCCCCATACTAAAAGCATCTTCAATCCAACGCGCTAGAACTTTAGCCCCACTCTTCATGAGCCGAACGCGATCCTCTCTTTGTTTTGTTCTGCTCTCTTTGAGTCGCGTAAGATCTTCTGCTGTATAAAAATCAGAGCGCTTTTTATGAATAGGAATGGCCTTAGTTAACCACTCAGAATAGTCTTCTGATTCTATTACCTTAAACTCACTGTATTGCTGTTTGAATCGAAAATATAAATCAAGTCCATGGACGCAAGGATTTTGAGAATTCGAGCAATTACAGTAAAATGCTTTTCGCTCAACATCCCAGACTTGGACATAAGTTTTTAAGCCCTTAGATTTGAACCTACCTACGAAAAAACCCTTTCCCCTATGGAAACTAATCCAATACTTACTTAGGGAATTAGATAATGACTCTTCGGGAAATTTTTCCTGAATAAACGTATCAATTGCAGATATTTCCATGCTGTCTTTTTAGAACCATC
>JBELIG010000009.1:0-24410 GCA_042091035.1 Sphingobacteriales bacterium
CAATGGGATGAGAAGAATCAGAGACCTGAGGTTTTTGATATGCTTAATGGAAATATTGACCATGGGCAAAATGTACGTGTTTTTCCAATTTCCAATTGGACGGAATTGGATGTTTGGTCTTATATCGAGAAAGAGGATATAGAGATACCGTCAATTTACTTTGCACACAAGAGACCTGTCTTTGAAAGAGATGGATTGATTTGGTCTGCCTTTGATGACTATGTTTACAGAGAGGATGATGAGCAGGTATACGAGAAGATCGTTCGATTCAGAACAGTAGGGGATATGTCCTGTACTGCCGCAGTTGAATCCAATGCTTTTACTATAAGTGATGTAGTGCGGGAAATCCGATCATCAAGAATATCTGAGCGAGGAGCAAGGATAGATGATAAGCGATCGGAGGCTGCCATGGAAAAGCGTAAACAGCAGGGGTATTTCTAAAAACAAGAATTGACTTGTAGCGCAAAAAAAATATTACGAACCTAGCAGGACTCCTTAGAGCCTGTAGTCTATAAATTATGGAAGTATTAAAAATAGCAACAGCTGGAAGTGTAGATGATGGAAAGTCAACCTTGATTGGGAGGATTCTTTATGATACCAAATCTTTGACCGACGATAAGCTGGAGGCAATCGAAAAAAAGAGTCAGTCCAGAGGTTATGATTACTTAGACTTTTCATTGGCAACGGATGGCTTAGTTGCTGAGCGTGAACAGGGTATTACAATAGATGTAGCACATATCTATTTTTCTACAGAAAACCGCTCTTATATTATTGCTGACACTCCTGGCCATGTGGAGTATACAAGGAATATGGTGACTGGGGCATCTACATCTCAAGCATCTGTCATCCTAGTTGATGCTCGTAATGGTGTTATTGAACAAACTAAAAGGCACTTTTTCATCAACAACCTGTTGAGAGTTAAGGATATTATTGTAGCTGTAAATAAGATGGACTTAGTTGATTTTGATGAGTCTAAATTTGATCGTATCCGATCAGATATTGAAAAGTTAGCAGCGCAAGCAAATTATAAAAATCAGTCTATTACGTTTATCCCAGTCTCTGCACTGAAAGGTGACAACGTAGTCTATCGTTCTGAAAATACACCTTGGTATACTGGAAAAACACTGATGGAACATTTTGAATCTATAGAGAACCAAGATGTTTATGAAACAGCAGATGCACGTTTTCCCGTTCAAGCTGTAATTAGACCTAAGCAAGCAGATTATCATGATTATAGAGCCTATGCTGGTAAACTATATGGCAATGATCTTTCCGTGGGTGATGAAGTGACTATCCTTCCTTCTATGACCAGCACCAAGATAAAAGAGATCCAATTTTTTGGAAGTACCTATGACACTGCAAAAAGAGGATCCTCAATAAGCTTGAGCCTTGAAGACGATGTCAATGTCTCCAGAGGTGATACAATTGTTCGATCTGAATCTATTCCGAGAAGTGGTAAGGAGCTCAATGCTACTATCTGTTGGATGGATCGAAATCCTATGCGACTAGCTTCAAGATATGAACTTCAGCATGGGACAAATAAAATCATGGCAAAAATAAAGGCTATTAATAGTGTATTAGAAGTTCAAAGCAACCAGCAAAGCCACAGTGTTGATAACTTAGTACTTAATGATATTGGAACAGTAAGCATGCAGTTAAATAAGACCTTGTTTTTTGATTCCTATGAAAAGAATAAATCTACGGGTTGCTTTATCCTTATTGATAAACAGACCAATACAACTGCAGGGGTAGGATTTATTGAATAATACAGCAGCTAAAGATCATCCATCATATAATTATTGGACATGTTCTTATGCACATAGGAACTGTTGCTAATAAACATGGCAATAGGCAGTTAGTTTCTCCCTAAAATATATTAAATTATAAAAGTATTTTATACTTAAGTAATTGAATAATAACTAACTATGAGAAATTTAATAGCAATCTTTTGTGTGGCTTTAGCCTTTGCCTGTAACATGGAATCTGATCAATCATCAGAAGGTACCATGATGAACAATGATTCGGATATGCCTACGGCTCAGATGGTTTCTGATACAGAAGCTGTTACGGATGCTGCAGTAGTTGAAATGTCCATGGCCTTTCAAATGGCCTACATCAATAATAATTTTGATGAGGCAATGTCTTTCATGTCTGATGATTTCACCACGACGGTTTACAATTCTAATGGAACTGCATTGATGGATCAGACAGAAGATCAAATCACTTCAGGGTCTAACAATGGCTGGAATTTTGATGAGTTTGTGATGTCTAACCATCGGGTGGTGCGTTCGGCAGACAATACAACTATGGTTGTGACTTTTGACGCTGATGGAAGTCTTTCATTTGACGAGGGAGATAAAAATGTTCCTTACTCTACACGAGCGTCTCAGGTATGGGTTGAAACAGCAAGTGGATGGAAATTAATGCATTCGCACTGGTCGCCTAAGGCTGAGTCAGCAGGTATTCCAGCAGCTGAATAAAGAGAATTTGAGTGTTCAAAAAACAAACAGCCGCACAAATATTTTGTAGCGGCTGTTTGTTTTACATAAAGCGAAAAGCATATAAATTATCAATTGACTAGCCTAAATTTAGTTTAGCTCTCACAAAGATATTTCGGCCCCAGTTCACCAGTTGAGCGCCTCCCCCGGAGCTATGATTCCCAGACCGCTGGCCTCCTATTGGAATCGATCTTACGTCCATTATATTTTTTACGCCTATTCCCAGATCAATCTTACCATCAAAGAATCGCTTATTCATATTACAATCCATAAGTTGATATTGACCTGTAAAACCTTGGCTTAGCTCGTCTATATCATTTATAAAATAGACAATTTGTTGACCTATCAGCCTGTGGTTTATGGTAAGGGATAGTTTTTGCTTAGGCAATGAAAGGTTTAACTGATTTTGCGTTTCCCAAAGATTAGAGAAGCGATCTGCTCCTTCAAAGGTGCTTTCCAATGCGTTATAGATCCTGTTCAAACTAAGTCCAAATTTAAAATCTAGATGCTTTGAATGGCCGTATCTAATTTCTGTACTCATACCATGTACCTTATACTGGGATAGATTCTGTTAATTATATCGGCTAGTTTCCCTACAGATCCTAAGAAAGTTTTCTGAATTTGACTTATTCTTTTACATAAATTTTATCTGTCTTTATGGCAAACACCCAATAGAATATGGTAAATCGTTCATTTTGCTGAACAGTAAGCAAGAGCCTCTTTTTTACCGATTTTTAACAAAGCAATTCGTATTTTGGATTCTACATATGATTTTAGAGTTATGCAACTAAGTCCAGTAACGCTGTCCATACCTATTTTTATAATATTGATCATCATAGAATTATCCTATGAATGGTACTCTGGTAAACATACTTACAGGTTCAAGGATGCCATCTCCAATATCCTTGCTGGAGTTTTGCAGCAGATACTCAAACTGGTATTAAAAATTGGAGCTTATACTTTCGTGTTTAATCTTTTTCATTTTATTGAAATTCCCGTTAATTGGATGACTGGGATTTTAGTTGTTTTACTGTACGACTTTTGTTACTATTGGAGACATCGAATGGCGCATGAAGTGAGTTTGTTTTGGGGTGCTCATGTCGTGCACCACCAGAGTGAAGATTTTAATTTATCAGTCGCACTGCGTCAGAGTTCAACCTCTTTTTTATGGTCTTTTCCGTTTTACCTGCCTCTCGCCCTTATTGGGTTTGATCCAATGCAACTTGCCTTTGTCGCAGGAATTAATCTCATCTACCAATTTTGGATTCATACCGAGCATATCAAAAGAATGCCAAAGTGGTTTGAGGCTATATTTAATACACCGTCACATCATAGAGTACATCACGCAAAGGATCCAAAATATATCGATAAGAATCATGCTGGCATGTTTATTATATGGGATAAGATGTTTGGAACATTTCAAGCCGAGGAAGAAAAAGTGAATTATGGGGTTACCGTACCAGCAGCTACCTGGAATCCAGTCTATGCCAATTTCAAACATTACATTTATATTTTCAAAACCTTATTAAATGTACGTTCGATCTCTGATGGGCTTAAGGTTTTGTTCTACAAGCCAGGTTGGCAACCTGATTATTTGGGTGGGCATATCGTTCCTAAGGATGTAGATCCAGCATATCAAAAATTCAATAAGGGAGCGAAGAACTGGAAGGCTCAGACCTATATAACTGTGAATTTTATGCTTTTGTTAGTTATGACAACCCTCGTATTATTTACATTCAAGTCTATGGATAGTTTTATTGCAGGAGTTTCAATTGGCTGGATAATTTCAACTTGCCTGATGCTCGGTCTAATCCTAGAGGCAAAGGATAATTGGTTGATCAGGCTAACGGAATTGATTCGTCTATCGGGATTTGTATATCTGGTCATATTGATTTAGTTTTATTGCTTAACAATTTGTTAATCAGCGTTTTGTGGTTGAGTATGAGAGTTTTTCAGTAGATTAGTTCTATTGTAAACTAACTATATCAATTATGAAAAAGATCTTTTTTTTATTAGCTCTAGCCTTTTCCATTCTCTCTTGTGATCAAGCTGTT
This sequence comes from Sphingobacteriales bacterium, assembly GCA_042091035.1. Classification (GTDB taxonomy): domain Bacteria; phylum Bacteroidota; class Bacteroidia; order Chitinophagales; family Saprospiraceae; genus AM-2324. The sequence goes on from JBELIG010000009.1 coordinate 4,553, forward strand.
GAAAAATCTGAAAATCAAGTTGGTCATGTAGAAATGAATGATTCTAAATCAGCTGCAATGGATGCGTTTAATGATGCTTATCTTGCTAATGATTACACAGGTCAAAATGAGATATTTGCTGACAGCGCTATAGCTTATGCAAATGGTGTGCAAGTAAGTCCAGCGGAAATGATGCAATCGTTTCTTGATGGCCGCACCTTCTACAATGACGTCAAAAATCTTGACAGAGGAACAGTAACAATGCATTATGATGATGGTAGAATTTATACCAATACCTGGTTCAGGTGGGAGGGTGTAAGTAAATCTACGGGCAAATTAGTTGATTCACCTGTTCATGGATATTTTCTATGGAAGGATGATAAAGTCGCTGAAGTTGGATTTATTTTTGATTCGTATGACTACGTAACTAACATGGGTGTAGCTGAGGAAACAGATGCTACTTCTGAAGAATAATCTATTTAAAATAAAAAAAAAGCTAATCCCCCTTAGATTAGCTTTTTAGAAAACTCATTGTAATTAATTTGTTCAAGTCTTTGCTAGTTTATCTCTATCTCACTTATAAATTGCAACTTTATACCCTTAGCAAGTGATTGTTTTCTGTTTTTGGTGTTTATCATTCGATGAATGGTCAATATCATTCTGCCTAAGCAGATAAGTGTGTGAATTTATTATATGAAAAACTATAGTTTTCTATAAAATATTCAGACCAAGTTGTTCCAGAGTACTTGAAAAATGAGCCTGTATTGGTGCTTTTAGGCTTATTGTTTTGCCAGGTTTTATTTCAAAGTTCATTTGAAGGGCATGCAGCAAAAGATAAGGACTACCGAGATTTTCGGCAAAATATTTATTGTGTTTAAGATCTCCATACCGTTTGTCTCCAATGATTGGATGCCTTAAATGTGATAGATGCCTTCTCAATTGATGTCTTCTGCCGGTCTGTGGGAATAGAGCCAGGTAGGTATAGCGAGCACTCGGGTAAGGACCTATTGCCGCGGGATAATTGATTTCTGACAGCTTTTTATATAAGGTAACCGCCCTTTGTGCTTCTGCAAATTTTTTATTGGCGATAGGGTGGTTTATTATTCCTTTTTCATCTATGAAACCTCGCACAATTGCTCGGTATTCTTTTTTTACCAATTGATTTCTAAACAAAGTAGAGATTTCAGCTGCTGCATCTGAATGTTTGCCAAACAGTAGAACACCTGAAGTAGGTCTATCTAATCTATGTACAGGATATACGCGTTGCCCAATCTGATCTCTAAGTAGTTGCATTAGAAAAACTTTGTCCTCAGTGATCTTCGTAGGATGGACCATTATAGCGCAAGGTTTATTGATTGCTATGAAGTCATTATCCTCATAAATAATATCTAGCGGTTGGAATTCCATATTTATTTGTCAAATACCTTTTTTAATCCAGTAGATTGAAAATAGATGGCTAGTACAAAAATTACGAGTATAGCTTTTTGTGCGATGACCTTTACAGCCAAAATTGATCGAGACTCCGATGGAGATGGACCAAGTTCATTGATCAAAATATAGCTAATAATAGAAATGCTGAATATGAGATATCCAATGGCCAAGCGGTTGGGTAATTCTTTATTGAGAAGTATCGCAAAAGTATACAAAAGCGCCGCAAGGAAAAAGAATCTAAATAGCCAATTTGCAAAAGCAATATGCGGGGCAGTGAATAGATCAACAGGAGTGAAGGCAACCCCAACCATGCAGAGACAACCCAAAACTCCCGAACTTGTTCCAATAATTGCGAGTGTCTTACTTGTTTTTGTATCACTAAATAAACGCCAAACCTGCACAAAAAATAATAAAATTACTGCACCGGCACCGGTAAGCCCAAGTAAAAATAGACTGCTGGAAAAAAAGTTGTTTTCTCCATTGATTGCTACAGTTCTTCCCATATCACTTAGGAAGTTGTATTTTATGGAATAAGAGGTGATTTCTTTATCGTAAATTGTGCCTCCAGGGTAAAGGAATGCAGCGACAATTAGGATTATAAGAAAAACGAGTAGAAAGCTTCTTGGTGCTTTCCAAAGCCAGATTTTATTCAAATGAATAGAATTTTTCATCATACTTAAGTAAATATTCAGCAAGATGCATCAAATGCGAGACTAAAGTATGAATATTAAAAATTTCTTAGATTAGTTTTATAGCAGTTTTATGAAAATTTACAAAATCGAATTAATGAGAATAAGAACGATTACGTGTTTTCTGTCTTTGTTTATTTGCAATCTTTCCTTTGCGCAAAATGCTGACAGAATATTGATAGATGGTAATTTTGAGGATTGGACTGTAAATAGTGATCTCGTGCAAACCTTTTTAGATCCTATTGGTGATGCTTCAGTTGTTGATATTGAAAAACTAGAGCTTGCAAACGATGAGGAGTATTTGTTTTTGCATCTTATACTTTCAGCAGAGATTGACTTAGTGGATAATTTTTCTCCTGCCACAAGGTTTGATCTGTTCATTGATTCAGATAATGATAGTAATACGGGTGTATCTGTCAATGGGATTGGAGCGGAGTATATGATCGATTTTTATGATAGAAGAGTTCTAAGCTATGACAGTAATGGATCCTATACGCAGTTATCTTTCTACGATATTGGCTATGCGCACCTTCCAACGGTCACTTCGGATGAATTTGAGTTTTTGATAAAACGCAATCAAAATAGTTCTGCAAGTATTGGAGAGGATATCAAAGTTTATCTTCGGGAAACTATTCACGATGACGATACAGAAGTTTTTTCATACAAAATGAAAGACAATATGCCTGCCTTTGAAGAAATCTCAATGGCAAAACCTAATCTGAATCATTTTAGATTATTCACTTTTAATACTTTGCAAGATGGTCTTCTTGATGATGATCAGCGGTATCAGATTTTAAGATTGATCCAAGCGGCCGATCCTGATATTGTCCACCTGAATGAAGTATATAATACAAATGCAAGTTATGTGAAGAATCAACTGGAAACCATTCTTGGAGGTACTTGGTATGCACATAAATACAACGGTGAGAACATCGTAGCAAGTAAATTTCCATTACTTTCTACCTATGAAATTTATTATGGAAGACTGGGGGCTGCATTGATTGACCTGCCAGACTCAGATTTCGATAAAGATTTATTGGCAGTTGTTGGACACCTTTCTTGTTGTGGAAATGATGATAATAGACAGGATCAAGTTGATGCCTTTATTGAGTTTTTAGCTGATGCTAAAGATCCTGGAGGTTTACTTGAATTGGAGGAGGGTACACCTATGCTCTTTTCCGGAGATATGAATTTTGTAGGAAATGACGATCAGGTCAATACGGTTATAGATGGCAATATTGCGAACAATAATCTTTACGGTCCCGATACTAAGCCAGATTGGGGCAATGGCGATTTTGCAGATTTTAGACCCAACCACATTGCAACTCCAAAAGCATCAACATGGAATTCTAGATACCCTGATCCGGGAGATTATCCTACAGGAAGATTAGATTTTGTATTTTATGGTCCTTCTGCACTTCAGCCTAGGAATGGATTCGTATTGGATACAAGAGACCTTTCAGATGAGCTATTAGCGGAAAATGGTTTATTGCAGTCAGATTCTTACTTCGCATCCGATCACCTGCCTTTGGTTACAGACTTCTCATTGATTGATGCCACTCAAGTTAATAACAGCTTATTTGAATCAGTTAATATTTATCCGAATCCTGCAAGTGAAGCCATCTACATCCAAGGAGATATTGATTGGAAATCTTATGCTATAAAGGATCTTTTAGGCCGTGTTGTTGGTTCAGGACCCGTAACAAGTAATCGTATTGAATGCTCAGGATTGGCGCCTGGGGTTTATATGGTAGAGCTTTATAAAAAAGATAAAAAAGGAAAATCAAAACTCATTATAGAATAAAAAAAAGAGGCGTCGAAAGACGCCTCTTTTTTTATTTATAGTTTTCAAACCATGCCAAGACATGGGCCACTTTTGTTATAAGCTGAGAAGGCCGTCCTGTAATGCCATGTGAAGCACCAGGTATTTCTACAAGTGCTGTTTCTACTTTTAAGAGTTTAAGTGCATGATAGTATTGCTTGGACTCCGATGGTGGCGTTCTTAGATCGTTCATACCTACCATTACCATGGTTGGTGTCTTTACGTTTTCTACCAATGATATTGGTGAGAATTTCCAGTATTCCATTGGATTTTCCCAAGGTTGTCCCGGATAACGATAATACGCATATCCATAGTAGTTATCGGCAACTAAAGTTTTAGAAATCCAATTGATCACAGGTTTTGCGACTACCGCAGCCTCAAATCGATTGTTTTTTCCTATCATCCAAGCTGTCATTATTCCACCTGCGCTACCTCCTGTTACATATAATTTGTCTTCGTGTGCAACCCCTTTTTGGATTAAGACATCAACACCGTCCATTACGTCTTGATAATCATCTCCCGGATAATTGTGATAAAGTAAGTTCCCAAACTTTTCACCATATCCTGTACTTCCTCTTGGATTTGGATAGAATACTACATATCCAGCAGCTGCATAGAGTTGTATTTCTGGGGAGAATCTAAATCCATAATTAGAGATTGGGCCTCCATGATTTTCAACTATCAAAGGATATTCCTTAGTAGCATCGTAATTTGGTGGATAGGCTATCCATCCTTGTATCTTTTCTCCATCAACAGTGCTCTCGTACCAGATATCTTCAATAGATGCGAGATTCCTAAAAGGAAGCAAGTCCGCATTTAAATCTGTGAGCATACGTGCTGAATTTTCAGCTACCAATTTCACCTCAGCAGGATGTTCGGTGCTCGTTGTTGTGTACACTATTGCATCCGAGTCAGATAGCGTGTAGGAGCCACCTCCGTATGGTCTACCAAATGCTGTGCCTCCAAGGTTTTCAGCAACTACTTTAACCTTTCCTTTCAGATCTATTTTAGCGATTTTGCTATCTCCGTGATTGTCATAAGTACAGAATAGGGCTTTGCCATCTGCGGCCCAGGATAGATTTTGGATTTTGCGATCAAGCTTTAATTTAATCTGCTGCTTGTTGGACCCATCGAGGTTCATTAAGTTGAGTTCATTGATCTGGTAGGTCTGTACCTTATCTGAATATCCGAGATATGCAATCCTATTCCCATTAGGTGAGATGACAGGATTATAATCAGGTCCTTTTCTACTGGTCAAAACGCTGTAGCTTTGTTCCTTGATGTCTAAGTGGTAGATTTCAGAATTCATAAAGTCGTATTCCCAGTTTTCATTTCTGTTGGATGAGAATACTAATCCTTTGCCGTCATTGGTCCATTGAGGAGTGCCTCTGTGCATAAAATCTCCGTGGCTTACCTGTCTAGCTGTGCCACCTTCAGCCGGAATGATAAAATATTGACTAAACCCAGGTTCGATATAACCTCTGCCATCCGCTTCGTGCTTAACTCGAGTAGTTACTCTTGGTTTAGAAGCCCATTTTGCACCTTTTGGTTTTTTGGGCGCACGCACTAATACAGGATTTGATTGAGCAACAAGCATTGAAAAGGCCAGTTGACTTCCATCAGGAGACCAACTCAAGCCAGAAGGACTTCTGTCAAGACTGGATATTCTCGCTGTTTTTCCTGAGTTTACCCAGTACATATGGATTTCAGAACCTTGTTTGCTGCTCGTGATGTAAGCTATTCGATCTCCACTGGGAGACCAGCGCGGACTGTAAGAAGACTGGTCATTGGCAAGAAGCTTTTGATGGTTTTCCCCATTTGTATTAACGGTCCAAAGCTGTCCTACTTTTCGGTCATTCATAATGTCCATGCTGTATCTAATGTAGGCAACCTGCGATCCATCAGGTGAAATATTAGGATCTGCAGCATATTCTAGTTCAAATACATCCAGCTCCTGGAACGGTTTCTGCTTGGTCTGTGCAAAGGAAATTTGAATTATACTAAGGAGGAAAAATGTTAACTGAATTGATTTATAGTACATCGTTATTGTGATTTTTTACGTTAATATACAAGCAAGTTTTTAGAGTACCGATACAGCATTTCTGTTATCGTCGATTGCAACGAATGTAAATATTCCGCTGATCGCTTTCTCACGGATATTTGCATACATTTCTTCCAAAAAGATATCCACCTGTACTTCTAAAGATGTAGTTCCTACTTTGGTGACTTTCGCTATAAGCTCAATGATCGTGCCCGAAGGAATCGGCTTGCTGAAATTTACCTTGTCAGAGGATATGGTCACAACTCTTTTTCTTGAAAAGCGTGTGGCTGAAATAAATGCAACCTCATCCATGAATTTTAAGGCGGTACCTCCAAACAAGGTATCATAATGGTTGGTAGTGTTTGGGAATACTGCCTTGAATATGGAAGTCTTGGACAATTCCATGCGTTCTACTAATGTCATATACTTGATTTTTTCTACCTATCAATGAAATATAGCTTCTCCTTTAAAGCTAAGGTGTACTTATTTATTTTTTTTTAATATATTAATCTACATTTTTAGAACTCCCAATAAATAAAACATGAAACAAGCTAAGCTCTATTTATCAACCCTAATTTTGTGTTTATTCAACATTTTTATAGCAAAAGCTGAATTAGAGATTGTTTTTGAAGTTTCGAATAGTAGTTGTGTATTATCCCCTGATGGCTCAATAAATATATCTGAAATCAAAGGGGGACAGGCAACTTATGAAATATATCTCAACGCTGTACTTGTTGGTGTAGATTCAGCAATCATTTTAGATCTTTTTACAGGAATCTACACAGTCTCTGTTTTTGATTCTTCAGGCCAATATGCTGAGATTGATATTAAAGTTGGTTTTAAAGAAGAGCCAGAATACTTCATCACAGATGAAGTAAAGATACAAAAAGGAGATTCCTACAAGATAGATCTTGAAGTTTTTACAGCGATTGATGGAATCACTTGGTTCCTTGCTCCCGCAATAAGTGATCGAAATATTCTTCAACCAATCGTGAGTCCTGAAAAAGATCAAATTTATCGAGCGGAGCTTGTTTATAAAAGTGTTTGTAAAAGCTATGTGGAAGTGTTCATTGAGGTTGATAATAAGCGTTATGTTTATTTTCCTACTATATTTTCCCCGAATAATGACGGTGTTAACGATTACTTCTGTCCAAGCCTTAGTAATCAGGTGCAAAGTATAAAACGATTTGTTATTGCAGATAGATGGGGTAAGATTGTCCATAACAGGAGGGGCATATTCGATAGTGCTAATGAGGTGCAATGGGATGGTAAAGACGGGTATAAGTTCTTCAAGTCAGGGCAGTATGTCTATTTCTGCGAGATTGAATTTAAAGATGGTCAAATTATTAAATACAAAGGTTCGGTTTCTATTCTATGAGTAGGTAGGAGCAATTTTTGCTCCTGATTTTAAGAACTGTAAAATTCAAAAACAGCATTCATTTTTTGACATGACCTATAGTTTTTTAACTATTTACAAGCATAAATTTGCTTGAAATTGATGAATAATCTCTAAACAATTAAATACTGACATTTTTTATGTTTTTTGGTGTGGAGTTAGCTTAAAATAGCTTTGCACTAAGAACTTGTAATTTAATTTGTTCTTATCCTGAGTGTTTAGAATAAAATTTGCTGACTTTATTTCGTAGACAAACTAATCTTTCAATATTTTTGAGAAATGAGTGAAATTAAAGCCTGCATTTTTGACTTGGACGGTGTCATTGTAGACACCGCAAAATACCACTTTCTTGCCTGGAGGAAACTTGCCAATGAACTTGGATTTGATTTTTCTGAAGAGCAAAACGAAATGCTCAAAGGAGTTAGTCGAATTGAATCCTTGAAACTGATTCTTGAGCTGGGAGGTGTTTCTATGTCCGAAGCGGAGATAGAAACATTAGCTGCTAAAAAGAACGAAGACTATTTGACATTTGTCAATCAAATGGATGAGAAGGAAATCCTTCCAGGTGTAGTCCCCTTTCTTAAGCAAGTTAGAGCATCTGGAATGAAGGTAGTTCTTGGTTCCGCAAGTAAAAATGCTGAACGCATTCTAAAGCAAATCAATCTTATAGATATCTTTGATGTAATTATCGACGGCACAAAAACAAGCCGATCAAAGCCCGATCCCCAAGTTTTTATAATGGGTGCTGAGGCTGTCTCAATCCCCAATAAGCATTGTGTAGTTTTTGAAGATGCACCAAAAGGTGTTCAAGCGGCTCAGGCTGCAGGGATGAAGACTGTCGGTATTGGGAAATCTGATGTGCTAGGAGCGGCAGACCGTGTAATTCCAGGTTTTGAAGGCCTTGAGTTAGAATTTTTGCAAACACTTTAAAGGATAGATAAATAATGAAACAATATTTAGAGCAGTCGGAGTGGACTATTGAGGAGCATGGATTTCATACAGAATATAACAGGATAAGTGAAAGTATCTTCAGTATTGGCAATGGTCAGTTCGGTCAGCGCGCCAACTTTGAAGAGTATTATTCAGGAGATTCACATCAAGGTTCATACGTTGCTGGAGTATATTATCCAGATAAGACTAAAGTTGGTTGGTGGAAAAATGGATATCCGGAATACTTTGCGAAAGTATTGAATGCAGTCAATTGGATCGGTTTGGATCTTTGGATTGATGGAGAACAGATAGACCTTGCCAAAGGTGTAGTGTCTGACTTCAAAAGGGTATTGAATATGAAGGAAGGTCTGCTCGAACGTTCCTTTAAACTTGAGCTGCCATCAGGTAAAAAGATCAGTGTTTCTGCTCAGCGCTTTTGTAGTATTGCAGATTCTAGAATCGGTGCCTTAAAGTATTCCTTGACCGCATTAAACTTCAGCGGTACCCTCCGTATTTCAGCATATTTGGATTCTGATGTTGAAAATGAGGATAGTAATTACGAAGAAAAATTCTGGGTTCCGGTTAAAGAAGAGGCTGTTGGAAATGAAGTTGTAGTGATTGCGGAAACCCAAAAGACGGCCTTTCAGGTAGGTTCAGCGATGCAATTTTTTGTAGAGCACAATGGAGAACTCTTCGATGGTGACCACCAAATAGAATTAAAAGATAAGTTTGCATCTTCTTCCATCGATTTGGAATTGGAGGAAGGGGATACTATTCAAGTCTACAAATATGCGTCAATAGTATCTTCCTTAAATGCAGCTGTAGAAAATCTTGAAGATTCCGTTCACGAAGCACTCGATAATGCTGTAGCAGAAGGTTATGAAGCCCTGCTATCGGCACAGATAGAAGCATGGGCCAGTCGATGGGAACTTGCGGATATTCAAATTGAAGGGGATGTATCTGCACAGCAAGGGATTCGATTCAATATTTTCCACCTTACTCAAACCTACACAGGAGAGGATGAGCGCTTCAATATTGGACCAAAAGGATTTACCGGTGAAAAGTATGGAGGATCTACTTATTGGGATACGGAAGCTTATTGCCTGCCATTTTACATGGCTACAGCTGGTTCAGATGTTGGAAGGCAGTTGTTGGTTTATCGCTACAATCACTTGGACAAAGCCATCGAAAATGCTTCTAAATTAGGCTTCAATAGTGGCGCAGCCCTGTATCCTATGGTTACAATGAATGGCGAAGAATGCCACAATGAATGGGAGATAACTTTTGAGGAGATTCATAGGAACGGAGCAATAGCATACGGTATCTATGACTATATAAACTTTTCTGGTGATAAAGCCTATCTGGCAGACTACGGTCTTGAGGTACTTATTGCTATTTCAAGATTTTGGGCGCAGCGTGTCAACTGGTCTGCCGCAAAAAATAAGTATGTAATGTTGGGCGTCACAGGCCCCAATGAATACGAGAACAATGTGAACAATAATTGGTATACCAATTATATAGCATCTTGGTGTCTAAGATATTGCAAGGAGAGCATGGATTATGTTAAATCAGCTTATCCAGAAAAATTCAATGCAATTTTGGAGAAGACAAATTTTGACCTTAGTGAATGGGATAAATGGCAGGATATTTCAGACAATATGTATTACCCAATCTCAGAAGATAAAAATGTTATCCTTCAGCAGGAAGGATTTTTAGATAAAGAACTTAGGCCTGTTTCTTCTCTTGGTGAGCATGATTATCCACTTTGCCAGAATTGGTCTTGGGATCGAATTCTTAGGTCTTGTTTTATCAAGCAGGCAGATGTACTACAGGGTATGTTCTTCTTTGAAGATGATTTTAATATCGAAGACCTTGAGCGTAATTTTGATTTCTATGAGCCAATGACGGTTCATGAATCATCATTGTCCCCTTGTGTACATGCAATCCTAGCTGCAAAGCTAAACAAAGAGGAAAAGGCATACGAAATGTATTTGAGAACAGCCAGATTAGATCTGGATGATTATAATAATGATACAGAAGATGGGCTCCACATTACAAGTATGGCTGGGACCTGGATATCTGTAGTGAAGGGATTTGGTGGTATGCGAATGAAAGATGCCCGCCTGCATCTAAATCCTATGTTGCCTGCAAACTGGAAATCCTTTGCTTATAAATTACTGCTCAATGGTGCCTTGATTATTATAAAAGTAGAGGCTGATACCTGTGTGGTTCATAATTCGTCTGCGCAGAAATTAGAGTTCTTCGCCAATGGTGAGCAAGTAAATGTAGGGGCAGGTCTAGACTATACTTTCAAACTAAAATCCTTTGAAAATGCTTAAGAAGTCCTTCAAATTGATTAGCCCCATTCTGTTATTTATCCTTTTCTCTTGTGAAGGAGAAACGATAAATGTTTCCAGTGATCTTGGAATTGCAAGTCCTGTGAAGCTGGAGTCTTCAGATACTACTGTGGTAATATTAGAAGATTACTTTCTGAATAAAGCAGATGTGCTGGGTGTGAATCTACCAGAAGGATGGACCTCTGAATTTTCGGATCAAAAGGATAGCCTTTTGATTTATAGTAAGAATACTAGAGGTCAGTTGTTCAACATAAGATTTGAGACAGTAGGTGGAAGCATGGATGTACTTAGTATTGGTTCTATAAAAGAACCCCTGCGATTGAGTTTAGCGGATGATAATTATTCAGTAGTTAAGCTCAAAGGGGAGATGACCAATTGGAATCTTGTAGAAGGGAGCCTTGAGGATGGAAACTGGAATTTTGAGTTTCTTTTGAACCCCAATGCATTTCAATATCTTTTTGTTGCAGATGGAAAAGAATTAATAGATCCTACTAATGATCTGAAAGCGGACAATGGTTCTGGAGCTGTCAATAGTTTGTTGGATCTAAGGCCATCGAAGGCCGAACTAGCAGATTATCCAGTTTTACAAACCAGTCACCATGAAGGGAGGAATGTATTCATAAATGTTAGCGGAAGCCAGGAAGGGTTGGAATACTTTCCGTACCTGGATAACTTACTCCTTGACTATGAAGTGGAAGATTCAAAATTGAGCATAAAACTTCCAACTGTTCATGGAAAAACGAAGCTTCGGGTGTTTGCGAAGAATAAATCGGGAGTTTCCAACGATATTATGGTGCCAGTCCATGACGGAAAGATACTGAGGGATCCAGAGGCTCTCGGTCTCACGGATTACGAAGCCCAAGTCATGTACTTTACGCTTGTAGATCGATTTTATAATGGAAATCCATCCAATGACGAACCTTTGGATGATGCACGTTTATATGATAAGGCAAATTATCAAGGAGGAGATATTGCAGGTATTACCGAAAAGATTCGGACAGGCTATTTTAAGGATTTAGGGATTAATAGTATTTGGCTGTCGCCAATCACACAAAATCCGGAGGAAGCCTTTCAAGAATATATAGAGCCACAAAATTTTTATTCGGGCTATCATGGGTATTGGCCCATTTCTTCCAGTAAAATTGATCATCGCTTTGGAACGGATGAAGAGATGTATGAACTCATTCGGGTAGCGCATAAAAATGACATTGCCATTTTACTAGATTATGTATGTAATCATGTTCATGAGCAACATCCTATAATCAAGAATAATCCTAGTTATGCTACTGGTTTTATGCTTGAAGATGGAAGACGAAACCTTCGACTTTGGGATGAACAAAGGTTGACAACTTGGTTCGATGAGTTTTTACCTTCATTGGATTTAGAAAATCCTGCTGTTGTTGATTTGCAGATAGACTCTACCATGTATTGGATTCAAAAATTTGACCTTGACGGATTTAGGCATGATGCAACGAAGCATATACCGCTCGACTTTTGGCGTAAGCTGACAAGACGACTAAAGGAGGAACGCGTTTCCAAAGGTAAAAAAGTGTATCAAATTGGAGAAACCTACGGAAGTAGAGATTTGGTGAATAGTTATATAGGCTCTGGGCTTTTAGATTCACAGTTTGATTTCAATTTATATTTTGACAGTCGTTCTTCCTTCGCCCTTCAAGAGCCTTCCATGCAAGTTGTAGCTGATGCTTTGGAGCAATCTTTAAGTTATTACGGCCACCATAACACAATGGGATATATGACAGGAAATCACGATCAGGCTCGTTTTATTTCATATGCAGGAGGCGCATTGAGGATGGACGAAGACCCAAGGGCTGCAGGCTTTGAACGTGAGGTAGGAGTGGGAGATCCTATAGCCTACAGAAAGCTGCAAATGATGACTGCATTCTACCTTTCTATACCAGGCGTGCCAACAATTTTCTACGGAGATGAGATTGGAATGCCGGGGGCTAATGATCCTGACAATAGAGATATGATGATCTTCGATGAGCTCGAACAAAAGCAATTGGAGACAAAAGCTATGACTTCTAAGATGGTGAATCTTAGGAGGAATTCTATGTCACTGATTTATGGGGATACAAGAATTATAGATTCTGGAGACGATTATATAATCCTGGAACGACGGTATTTTGATGAGATTTCTTATTGTATTTTCAATAAAGGAATTTCCTCACAAACCTTTACAATAAAGACGGATAACAACACGAGATCGATGACCTTTGTTCGACAGATAAGTGCAGGTGAAAAGTTACTTCAAAACGAAGCACAGATAACACTTTCCTTAGAACCATGGTCCTTTGAGATCATTCAATCAAAATAAGCTAGAGATGATACGTAAACAAGCACTATTTGGCCTTTTTGCTATAAGCTTAGTTCTTTTTTCAGTGGCTTGCCAAGAGAAAAATACAGAAGAACAAGCTGTTCAAAATGCTGCGGTAATTGCAGAGGAAACAGTTGGAGCGGATATGATGCCTGCATGGGCAGTAAATGCAAATATCTATGAGGTAAATATTAGACAATATACTCCAGAGGGAACCTTCAATGCATTCGCAGAGCATTTGGATCGATTGAATAATATGGGCGTGAAAATGTTGTGGCTGATGCCGATTTATCCCATTTCAACGACTAAGAAAAAAGGCAGTTTAGGTTCATATTATGCAGTTTCAGATTATACAGCTGTAAACCCAGAGTTTGGGACCGCTGAGGATTTTAAAAATCTAATTGATAAGATTCATGCCCTTGATATGAAAGTCATCCTTGACTGGGTGCCGAATCATACGGGCTGGGATCATGTCTGGATCGAGGAGCATCCAGAATATTTTACCCATGTTGCAGATACTATTACGCATCCTTTTATGAATGGTGAGCCAACGGATTGGTACGATGTTGCTGAACTTGATTTTGACAATATGGATATGCGTGAGGAAATGACTCAGGCATTGGAATATTGGATCACAGAATATGATGTAGATGGATATCGCTGTGATGTTGCTTTTGAAGTTCCTGATGATTATTGGGATTCGGCAGTGTCTAGGATGCGCGCAATAAAGCCTGTATTTATGCTTGCAGAAGCAGAACATCCACCACACAGGAATTCTGGAAACTTCCACATGAGTTATCCTTGGTCTTTTATGCACCTCACTAATGAAATGGGAAAAGGAGCAGAGGATGTCAATGCAATAGACAAATACCTACTTGAGAACGCAGAGAAATTTGATAAAGGTTTTCAGATGAGCTTTACGACCAACCACGATGAGAATTCATGGAATGGAACGGAATTTGAGCGCTATGGTGATGCACACCAGACCTTTGCAGTACTTACAGGCACACTTACGGGGATGCCATTGATTTATTCAGGTCAGGAAGAACCATTGGAAAAGCGTCTAGCCTTTTTTGACAAAGATGATATTGAATTCGGTGATTTTAAATACGAATCCTTCTACAAGACTTTGCTAACAGTTCATAGAGAAAACAAAGCACTTTGGAATGGAGTATATGGTGGTCAGCCAGTTCGATTGAATGAATCCGAGACCGTATATGCATTTAAACGGGAAAAGGATGGGGATAAAGTTGTCGTTGTTTTGAATTTTAGTGATTCGGACCAAACTGCAGACCTTTCAGAGTCTGTTGATGGTATGAGAGAGATATTTACCCAAGAAGCTGGCGCTGGTCAGCAGATTGATCTTGCTCCTTATGGCTATAAGGTCTTTGAGCAAAAAGCTTCTATGTAACTCCACCAAACATAAAAATTATGAATTCAGGATATTCTAAAAAACAACTCACCTTTTGGCAAATCTGGAATATGAGCTTCGGGTTCTTAGGAATCCAGTTCGGATTTGCACTTCAGGGAGGTCATATGTCAAGGATCTTTCAGACCCTTGGTGCAGCAAAAGATGATATTCCAATGCTTTGGATTGCAGCGCCTTTGACGGGACTTATTGTACAGCCGATTATTGGCTATATGAGTGATAGGACTTGGCATCCTCGACTAGGTAGGAGAAGGCCCTTTTTCTTAGTAGGTGCAGTGCTTGCATCTATCACACTTTTCTTTGCTCCTTATTCGTCGACCTTGTGGATGGCGGTAGGATCTCTGTGGGTTTTAGATGCTTCTATAAATATTTCTATGGAACCATTTAGAGCACTTGTTGCAGATAAATTGCCAGAGGAGCAACGATCTTATGGCTTCGTTATTCAGACACTGATCATCGGTATTGGAACATGGGTAGCAAGTAAACTTCCTTTTATGGTCAAAAGTGTCATGGACCGTATGGGCATAGTTGAAGAATCAGTTGCAGGCGTTATTCCTAGTGATGTTAAGATTGCTTTTGGTATAGGAGCAGTTATTTTTATCGCCTCTATATTGGTTACTATTTTTACAACAAATGAGTATCCGCCAGAAGACATGGAGGCATTTGAGGCAGAAAAGGCTAAAGCTGGTTTTTTTGATGGAGCAAAAGAGATTATAAATAATGTGGTCGGTATGCCGAAGGTTATGCAAAAACTTGGGCTGGTGCAGTTTTTTAGCTGGTTTGCATTTTTTACAATGTGGTCAATGGCAACACCTGCTTTGACAGAGCACGTTTTTCAAACCCCATTCCCTGAAGCAGGGACTGCTATGTTTCAACAAGCTTTGACAGCGTATAACGAGTCTGCGAATTTGATAGGGAGTTACATGGGGGTATATGGACTATCCTCTATGTTGTTTGCATTCATACTAACGTTCATTACTGCTAAAGTCCGAATCAACAGAAAATTGGTGCACCTTTTCTCTTTGATACTTGGTGGTTTTGGATTTATATTGATGTTCTTTATCTCTGATCATCAGTATCTTAATTTGTGTTTTGCCTTGATTGGTTTTTCATGGGGATCAATATTGTCAATGCCTTATGCTATGCTATCTTCTTCAATTGATGAAAAAAAGATGGGAGTCTATATGGGTATCTTCAATATGTTTATTGTTATTCCCCAAATCCTAGCTGCTGTGGGAGGGGTAAATGTAAGTTACTTGATCTTTGGAGATCAAACTATTTCAACCATGTTACTGGCAGGTACTTGCTTAATTATAGCAGGTTTATGTAACTTATTGATTACGGAAAAAGAAGCTATTCGCTAAAAATATAGAACATGAGAATTAATCTAGTATTGATCGTTTTTTTGTTTTTGAGTAACCTGGTTCATAGTCAGATCGTGACGACTGCACCAACGTTTCCATCAGCTGAGGAAGAGATTACAATCACTTATGATGCTACATTGGGAACAGGGGCATTAGCCGGCTTAGCTCAAGGGCAAAAAGTCTATGCGCATGTTGGGTTGATCACTGAGGCTGATGGTCCAGGATCTTGGCAGTATGTTACCGGTAATTGGGGTACTGCTGATACTCGAACTGAGATGACAAGAGTTGGAAGCTCAGATATCTGGCAGCTAACATTTTCTCCAAGCTTATTGGAATGGGCTGAAGAGAACAACAATAATAATGCTTCTCTTCCTGCTGATATAGTTGTTAATGAAATCGCTTTGGTGTTTCGAAACGCATCAGGATCTTTGGAAGGTAAAACAGACGATGGTTCTGATATATTTGTGCCTGTATTTTCAGGCCAGCAGGGTCTGATTTCTGGGTTTGCCGTTCCTACGGAGTATTCCAGTATTCTTGAGCAAGGCGAAGAGCTGGAGGTTTTGGTCAATGCATCCCAGGAAGCAAATATTCAACTTTTCGATAATGGGAATTTGATTATCCAGGCAGTGAATTCAACATCTCTGAACTATACGATTGAAGGAGGACTTCCAGGAGATCATGAACTAGTGATGTTTGCCACGGATGGTGTAGAGGAAGTTTATGATACTGTATTTTATGTCGTAAACGAAGCTGTTAGCACTATTCCTTATCCCAATGGGACAGAAGCTGGTTTGAATAGAATAGAAGCGGATCATGTTCGATTTGCGCTTACCGCTCCGAACAAAGACTATGTTTATTTGATAGGAGATTTTAATAATTGGATCGCTAGTGCAGATTACTTTATGAAGCTTAGCCCAGATGGTGTTTGGTGGCTTGATGTAGAAGGCTTAGATCCCAATACAGAATATGCATACCAATATTATGTGGACGGCAACTTGAAGATTGCTGATCCTTATAGTGAGATCATTCTTGATCCATATAATGATCAATATATCAGTGAAGAAACCTTTCCAAACCTCAAGGAGTATCCATATGGAAAAACAACGGGTAATGTGACTAGCTTTTTTCCGGTGAAACCAACATTTAATTGGGCGAATGATAATTACGATCGTCCAGCTAAAGAAGAACTGGTGGTCTATGAAGTTTTAATACGTGATTTTGTAGAGGAGCGAAATTATAACGCTTTATTGTCTAAGCTAGATTACTTGCAAAATCTTGGAATTAATGCTATTGAATTGATGCCAATCTCTGAATTTGAGGGGAACTTAAGTTGGGGTTATAATACATCCTTTCACTACGCCTTGGATAAGTATTATGGCAGTCCTGAATTGTTTAAAACATTTGTAGATGCTTGTCATGAAAGGGGCATTGCCGTTCTTTTGGATATAGCCTTGAATCACGGATTTAGTCAATGTCCTCTGGCTCAACTTTATTGGGATGCAAGTGCTGGGGACTGGGGAAAGCCTGCTGTTGATAACCCATGGTTTAATGTTGATGCAACACATAATTTTAACGTTGGATCTGATTTCAATCACGAAAGTCCAAGGACTCAATATTATGTGGATAGAGTTGTTAAACATTGGATTGAAGAATATCATATTGATGGTTATAGATTCGATTTGACTAAAGGATTTACGCAAAATGTTGGTGGTCCTTTTGATGCTGGTTCCTATGATCAAAGTCGTATAGATCTACTAAAGCGCATGGGAAATGTGATTTGGGAGCTTGATCCTACATCCCTTCTTATACTTGAGCATTTTGCAGATAATTCGGAGGAAAAGGATCTTTCAAACTTTGGATTTATGCTTTGGGGAAATATGAACCATCAATATAATGAAGCAACGATGGGGTATAATAATGATCTGAATTGGGCCGTTTACAAGCAGCGCGGTTGGTCTGATCCTCATTTGGTAACTTACATGGAGAGTCATGATGAGGAAAGGCTTATGTTTAAGAATTTAGAGTATGGTAATTCTGGTTCAGCTTATAATGTAAAAGATTTTAATACAGCATTGGGACGTCAGGAGTTGGCAACAACATTTTTTCTGACTATTCCTGGTCCTAAGATGATCTGGCAGTTTGGTGAATTGGGCTATGAGTACTCAATTTTTACCTGTGAAGATGGAACCGTTGACCTAAACAATACAGGATGTAAATTGGATCCTAAACCAATTGTCTGGCAGTTCCTGGATAATCAATATCGAGTAAAGCTTCATGATGTATATAAGGCATTACTTGAACTGAGAAATACCTATGATGTCTTCCATACAGAAGACTTTGATTATGACCTTTATAACTCAAATCAAAAACGTATTCGCCTTTTTGATGATGAGATGAATGTTGTAATACTAGGCGCTTTCGATATGGATGGAGAAACAATATCTGCTAACTTTCCTTCTACTGGAACTTGGTATGATTACTTTTCTGGGGAAAGTTTAGAGGTTACGGATGTGAATATGTCTATAAACTTTGAAGCTGGAGAATACAGATTGTATACAGACGTAAATATTGGTCAGGCAGATGTTAATAACATAGACGAAATCTTAAAAAGAGGCATAACGGAGCTTAAGCTCTATCCAAATCCAACTTCAGGATTTATTGAATGCTCGGAATCATTCGAAGAGGATGCTGTATTACGGGTTCGGGTATTATATTCGAATGGGATGACCCAGATTCTTGATAAGAAGGCAATTAGCGAAGGTGTTTTAGATCTAAATGAATATGGACTTTCATCGGGTCAATATATGTTAGAGATACTCACTGAGGAACAAGTCTACTTCGGACGATTTGTTCTAGCAAAGTAATTCAGAATAGATTTTTTGGATGGAGGATGGATAAAATGCTTATATTATTGTAAACATTTTATCCATTTTTTATGAGACTAAGACAATTACTCTTACTAGGATTGAGCTTGTTTCTTTTTTCATGTCAGAATGAGAAAGGTTCAGCCAATGACACTGAGGATCAAGTAACTCAGGAAGCAACTTCAGCTGAAGATG
Source organism: Sphingobacteriales bacterium (assembly GCA_042091035.1). GTDB lineage: Bacteria > Bacteroidota > Bacteroidia > Chitinophagales > Saprospiraceae > AM-2324. The sequence goes on from JBELIG010000009.1 coordinate 23,385, forward strand.
CCTTAAAAGAAGCAAAATTGAATGCAGAAGGTGTGCAGATGATACCTGTTGAAACACCGAAGGGGACATTCAATGTTTATACCCGAAAAGTCGGGGACAACCCAGATGTGAAAGTGCTACTCTTGCACGGTGGTCCTGGTTGTACGCACGAGCTCTATGAAAGTATTGAGCAGTATTTTCCTGGTAAAAGCTTCGAATTCTATTATTATGATCAGCTTGGTTCTTACTATAGTGATCAGCCCTCAGATACAAGCCTATGGAATATAGAGCGCTTTGTCGATGAGGTGGAGCAAGTCCGTCAGGCACTTGGCTTGAATCAAGATAATTTCTACTTACTGGGACAATCTTGGGGCGGTATTTTAGCCATGGAATATGCTTTTAGACATCAGGATAAACTCAAAGGGCTTATCATTTCAAATATGATGTCTAATGTAGAAGCCTACAACAAGTATAACAAGGAGGTACTTGCTCCGGCATTGCCAAAAGATGTGCTCGATACCATTATGTATTATGAGGATCGCGAAGACTATAGCAATGAAACTTACCTTTCAACTATAGAAACGCATTATTATACAAAGCATGTTTTGCGTGCTCCACTAGAAGAATGGCCCGATGCCATCGGTCGTACCTTTGCGCATTTGAACCCTGAGGTTTATGTTTATATGCAAGGTCCATCAGAATTCGGATTAAAAGGAGATGCCACATTGAAAGATTGGGATGTCTCTAAGCAGTTGAGTTCTATTACGGTGCCAACACTCACCGTTGGAGGAGCACATGATACCATGGACCCTGACCATATGGAATGGATGGCAAAGCAGATACCGAAAGGTAGTCACTTACTTTGTCCGAATGGTTCGCATCTGTCTCAGTATGATGATATGGATAATTACTGGAACGGAATTATTGGCTTTATAGAACTAGTCGAAGCGGGAACTCTATAAAAGAAAAAGGCAAGGATAAAATCCTTGCCTTTTTTTATTACTCATATCGGATACTTGCCGACTGATCATCAATGAACAAGGAGAA
>JBELIG010000009.1:24510-35427 GCA_042091035.1 Sphingobacteriales bacterium
ACCTTTTCATCTCCAGAAAAGTTTGTCTTATCAACATTCATTTTTCCGTATTCAAAAGTTGTGTAACTCAATCCGTGGCCAAATTGCCATTGTGGATTAAAACCGCTGCCACCAATCTCACCTGGAGCAAGTTCAGTGAATGTCTCTGCAAATTTATGGTCATAAAGTACAATGTCACCAGTATTCCTGTGATATGTAAATGGTAGCTTACCCGATGGATTGAAGTCTCCACTTAGAACACTTACGATTGCATCTGCTCCACGGCTTGAAGGTCTGTATGCTTGTAGTATTCCTTTTGCACCAGCTTCAATACTGTTGATTACTCTTGGTCTTCCTTGCACAAGGACATAGATCACAGTCTTACCTGTAGCAATTGCAGCTTCGGCAAGTTCAAGTTGTTCTTGATCCAATGTGAGGTCGTTGATTACACCTGGTGATTCTGCATATGCCTTTTCTCCAAGGCAAAGTACGATCACATCTGCATCCGCAGCCATCTTCGTCAATTTAGCAGCATCCGTGTTTTTAGGATCTTCAAATTTATTGGTAGAAGCGCAACTTACATTATCCGCACCGAATCGTTGCTTCATTGCATCGTAAATGGTTTCTGTAGATTTCGGATAGTATTCTGCTGCATCTCCTTGCCAGTTAAATGACCAAGAGGAGTGGAGACAGGTAAATTCATTTGCTGCCGGTCCTGCTAAAAGAATTTTCTGCCCTGCTTTCATAGGAAGTACCTGGTCTTCATTTTTCAATAAAGTCATACTGTGCTGTGCAGCAGTAAGAGCAACTTCTGTATAATTGTCCAGGTTGAAGTTCTTTCTCGCCTCTTCTTCAGTATATGGGTTGTCAAAAAGACCAAGGTTTCTTTTAAGGACAAGGATTCTTCTAACTGACTCATTCAGGCGCTCCTCACTGATTGTGCCCTCTTTTACCAAATCTATAAGATGGTTTCTAAAGGAATAATCTAAAGGAACCATAGACATATCTAATCCAGCATCTACAGCCAAGCGAACAGCTTCTTTATGCGTCTCTGCAACGTGTGCTCTTAGTTTTAGTCGGATTACATCCTCCCAATCCGATACGACCATCCCTTCAAAACCAAGTTCGTTTCTAAGTACATCAGTAAGGAGATACTTACTTGCGTGAACAGGCATTCCGTCTAATTCTCCAGAGTTAATCATTACGGTTGAGGTACCTGCATCTACTGCTGCTTGGAAGGTTGGTAGATAGTGTTCTCTTAATTCTCTGTCAGACATATATGCAGGGGTTCTATCCTTTCCTGATCTAGGATTTGAATAACCGATGAAGTGTTTCATACATGAAGCAACGGCTTCATGATGGTCCAGTCCTTTTTCTTCATAACCTTTTATTACCTCTGCACCCAATTCGGATGCTAAATAGGTGTCCTCTCCAAAGGTTTCTTCAAATCTTGACCATAAGGGTTGTCTTCCAACCCCCAGTGTTGGATCGAAATTCCATCTATGGCCACTGGCACGAACTTCCTTTGCAGTAATTTGAGCACCTGCTTTTACTAGAGATCTGTCTCTAGAAGCTGCCATACCGATATTGTGTGGGAAAAGGGTAGCATTTTGCGTGTAGTTTGCTCCGTGAATAGCATCAATACCATATAAGATAGGAACACCTAGTCTGGTTTCTTTTGTAGCTACATCCTGTACTGCTGTCAGGACTTTGTCCCATGTTGCTAGGTCATAGGAATGCCATTTGACATTTAGAATGGAACCTACTTGCATATCCTTTATAGCATAACGAAGTTTCTTTTCATCGATCTCAGTGGACGACTTCTCTTTTAGGATCATGTCAATTGTAACCTGAGTCATTTGTCCTGCTTTCTCTTCAATGGACATTTTGTTGATCAAAGCTTCAATATCCGCATCCGTAAATTTGGATGAATTGTTCTGTGCCTCTACAGTTAGCCCTGTGAATAGCATACCCAGAACTAGGATAAACTTGATATATTTTAGCATAATGTTATAGTGGTTAATAAGTAATATTATAAATCAAATCTCCTTAAGATTTGTGGCATTTAGCATAGTGTCTTATACCATTTAAGGAGGGTAAACAAACCAAAGCGTCTGTTTTTAATTTCGTACTCCGGTGCTATCTCCGAGTTTTATTTCGAAAAACCAAAGAATTTCACTTTTTTTGCCTACATCTCAATGTTGTAAGCTGTTGTTTTATAGGTATTTAGTTGTTTTTGGTTTTTTTGTCCACCTATTATGAATCAAATACCTTTCTGTTTGTGGCTTTTATCGAATTAGATTTAACATATTGTTAACCGAATGCTAATTTAATTCTGTTGTTCATGAATAGACATTCTTTCACTAGACGAACCAAACATTTATTTAGTTTGGCAATTTTAATGACCCTTTCCCTTAGCATGTTTGCTCAGAGGAATGTATCCGGAAAAGTGACGGATGAAACTGGTCAATCTTTAGTTGGCGCAACTGTATTAGTAAAAGGTACCACTTCAGGTACTGCAACTGATATCAACGGCGCATTTACAGTAAACCTTCCAGAAGGATCAAGCATTTTAGAGATATCTTATACGGGATATCAATCTATGGATGTTTCTGCAGAAGGTCAGGACAATATTTCAATACAGCTTGAAGCTGGTTCAGAAATGCTGGATCAAGTAGTGGTTGTTGGTTACGGACGTCAAAAAAAGAGTCAGTTAACCGGTGCCATCTCAAGTATTGAGGTAGACGAAATTCAAAACCTTTCAAATGGCCAATTGCAATCTTCCCTTCAAGGTAGATCTGCAGGTGTATCTATCCTACCGAATTCAGGATCTCCTGGTTCAGGATTTAAGGTACGTATTCGTGGTACAGGTTCTAATGGGAACGCTGAACCACTTTACATTGTGGACGGTATGAGAACAAAAAACATTTCTTTCCTTTCAGCAGGAGAGGTTGAGAACATCGAAATCCTTAAGGATGCAGCTGCAGCAGCTATCTATGGTGCTGAAGGTGCAAACGGTGTTGTTATCATTACTACGAAATCTGGAAAATCAGGAGAGAGTACTATTACGTACTCTGCTCAGTATGGTATCCAGAATCTTAACACCAATCTTCAGTTAATGGACGCGAGTCAGCATGCTGCATATATGCAAGAAGCTGGAGTAATGGGCCGTACTGATTCTATGGTGCAAGCAGCAGGTATAAACACGAACTGGTTGGATGAAGTTTTCGAAGCTTCTCCAATGCAAAATCACACTCTATCATTTGCTGGTGGTAATGAAAAATCTAATTACTATGTACAAGGGTCATACTTTGATCAGGATGGTATGGTAGTTGGAGATCGTGACAAATTCACACGTACTGCTTTTCGTGCGAACATCAACTCAAAAGTCAATGACAGATTGAACGTAGGTGTTCGTATTAATTACACAAATTCAAACCGTAAAGGTATTGCAGAGGATTCTGAGTTTGGTGGTGTTCTTGGTAACGCTATCATGATGGATCCATTGACTCCAGTTACTTATTCTGGTGCTATACCTTCATTCGTTCAGGATCAAGTTGACGCTGGTAACAGCATCCTTACTGATGCAGATGGTAATGTATATGGTATGTCTGAGTTTGTAAACGGTGAGATCTACAATCCAGTAGCAGCTCAGCATTTGTTAAACGGTAGTGGTAATACGACTAATCGTTTAATGGGTTCTATGTTTGCTGAACTTAAGCTTGTAGAAGGTCTTACATTTACTTCTAGACTAGGTGTTGATAATGAATATGGAAGATTCCACAATTGGACGCCTTCATACTTCTTTACAGCTACTTCTCAGTCTAATATTGCAACTGTAGAACAAACACACTGGAATAATTCAAATATTCAGTGGGAGAACTACTTTAACTTCAACAAATCGTTTGGCTTAAATAATATATCTGTTGTGGCGGGTACATCTGCGTACTCATACTCAAATAGCTATGTTCTTGGAGCAGGTTCTGGTCTAATTATTGAGTCAGATAACTTTGGTTACCTAGGTTCAGTACAGCCAGGTAATGAGTTCACTACTGCAAACGGTGGCGAATCTCAATCTAACCTATTGTCTTACTTCGGTCGTGTAAGTTATGACTATGCAGGTAAATATCTTTTAAGCGTTGTAATGAGAAGAGATGGATCTTCTTTACTAGCTGATGGAAACAAGTGGGGTACTTTCCCATCTGCATCATTAGGATGGATCGTTTCAAAAGAAGATTTCTTCCCATCATCAAGTGCACTTAACTTTATGAAAGTAAGAGCAAGTTGGGGACAGAATGGTAGTTTAGCAAACCTTAGCCCAGGGGCATGGAAATCAGCAATTGGTTTCGGAAATGCATATCCTGATGGCGACGGAAACCTAAATATTGCTGCTGAGCCAACAATCCTTTCAAATCCAGAATTGACTTGGGAAACTTCTCAGCAATTGGATTTCGGTATCGATTTAGGCTTGTTCAACGATCGCGTTGCACTTACAGTTGATTACTTCCAGAAGGAAACTAGGGATCTATTGAACCAAGGGGTTATTCCTAACTTTGTTGGTAATAATGCACCTACTGTAAACCTAGGTGATGTCTCAAACAAAGGTTGGGAAGTAGAACTTACTTACAGAAACTCATTCGGAGATCTTGATTTCGAATTGGGTGCAAATATGACAAGAATTCAGAATGAAGTTACTGCTTTAGATGAAAATCTAGACTTTGCGCCAGGTGCTGGTGTAGGTGTTGGTTGGACTGCTACTGCATTTCAAACTGGTCTTCCGGCTTGGTACTTCAGAGGTTACCAAACAGATGGGATTCTTCAGTCTGAGCAAGAAGCTGCTAGTTATATGGCAGATTATAATTTGACAGAAGGTTTCGCAGCTGGCGATCCAAGAGTTGTTGATGTAAATAAAGACGGAGCAATCACTCCAGCTGACCAGACTTTCATCGGTAGCCCACATCCTGATATGCTATTTGGTGTACGTTTGGCTGCTGAGTACAAAGGATTTGACTTCACTATGTTTATGCAAGGATCAGTTGGTAATGATATCCTTTTAGGGTACAACCGTACGGATCGTGCGTCTGCTAATAAGCCAGCATTCTTCTACGAAGATCGTTGGACTGAAGGTAGTGGATCTAATGATTGGTTCAGAGCTAATAGTGACAATGTATATGCTTACAATTCTGACTTTATGGTATTTGATGGTTCTTACCTTCGTATCAAGCAGATGCAGTTAGGTTATAACTTCAATCAAAATTCAGTTTGGAAAGGAGCACGTGTTTACGTTTCTCTAGAAGACTTCTTTACATTTACGAAGTATGTAGGAATGGATCCGGAAGTTGGTTCAGGTGATGATCGTTCTCAGGGGATTGACAGAGGTGTTTATCCACTACCTAAGAAAATCATGTTTGGAGCTAACCTTTCTTTCTAATTGTGTAAAAATCTTAAAATGAAATCATTATTAATAAAAGGATTTGGAGCATTAGTATTATTCGTAGGAATATACGCTTGTGCTGATTTCCTTGATGTAGATGTAAATAATCAACTTTCAGTTGATGAATTCTATAAAACAGACGACGATGCTAATCAAGCAACAATGGCTGTTTATGATATTCTTCAGTGGCACCAGAACCAATGGGGTTCTGGATGGTCTTCTCCATATATGGTAAAGACGCTTCCTTCTGATGAATCTCAGGCAGGTGGTGCAAATGCAGGTGACCAACCAAATTATGTAGCGATTGACAGAATGGCATTTGATGCTACCAATGCTCCTATTGAAGGAACTTGGGCAGTTAATTACTATGGTATTTATAGAGCTAACCTTGTAATAAACAATGTTGAAAACGATAATGACTTCAAAGGTCGTTTGATTGCAGAGGCTAAAGCACTTCGTGCATATTACTACCTAGAGTTAGCATCACTATTTGGAGGTGTTCCTGTGATTCTTACTGAGCTTGCTCCTTCTGAGTACAATCAGTCTAGATCAAGTGCAGCAGAGGTATATGCTCAAATTGAGGCAGATGCAAGTGCTGCGGCGGCTGTACTTCCAAACAAGAGTGAATACTCTAGTGCGGACAAGTTCAGAATGTCTAAAGGTACTGCACATGCAATCTTAGGTAAAGCACAACTTTACCAAGAAAAATGGTCTGAGGCAGCTACTACCTTCGGAACAATTATTTCTTCAGCTGAATACGGTCTTGAAGCAGAATTCAGTGATGTATTCGCTGAGGTTGGTGAGCTTGGAACGGAGTCTATCATGGAGGCAGTTTATATTGAGACTGCAGGATATGACTGGGGTGCAAATGGTTACCCTTGGGGATCTCGTTCAGAGTCAAATATTCACATTCAGTTGATGGGTGCACGTGAAGGTGTATTCTCTGGTGTTGATTCTTTGAACAATGGATGGGGATTCAACTACCCTTCTACTAAGCTTTGGGATGCATTTATTGCTGAAGGTGATGATGTAAGAAGAGCTTCTACAGTAATGTCTGAGCAGGAATTCATTGATGCTGGTGGTGAGTATGATGGTACCGAGACATTTGATTACGTAGGTTTCCTAAGAAGAAAGTATGGTGCATATTCTACAGAGTCTAATGATGACGTGTTTGCGTTGAATTATGGGACAAACTGGAGATTGATTCGTTATGCTGACGTTCTATTGATGGCTGCAGAAGCAAATCATAGAGCTGGAAATGATGGAGCTGCACAAACTGAACTTAACAAAGTAAGATCAAGAGTTGGTTTAGCAGATGTAACTGCTACAGGTTCTGATCTATTGAACGCAATCGTTAAAGAGCGTCAATTAGAACTTGCTTTGGAAGGATTCCGTTATATCGATCTAGTTCGTTGGGGCATGGCTGCTGATGAGCTTGAAGACTTCCAGACTGGTAAGCATGAATTGCTTCCTATACCACAAAATGAAATACTTAGAGCTAGTAACTTGACTCAAAACCCAGGTTACTAAGAACTATAATATTCAGTGAGAGTAGACCCGGGTCCTATGGCCCGGGTTTTTTAAAAAACTATTATGAATAGAGCAGTTGGAATCGTTTCCCTTCTTGTAGTACTGTTTAGTGCTTGTTCCGACAAAGACTTGTCTTCAAAAGAATCATCCTCGAAAATATTTACAGAAATCACAGACGCTGAGAGTGGCATTGATTTCAGGAATGATCTGACCGTGACAGATTCAATGAACTTCTTCAATTATGGATATTTCTATATGGGAGGGGGTGTTGCTGTTGGAGATTTTAATAGTGATGGATTAGAAGATGTTTTCTTTACGGGTAATATGGTAGAGAACCAGCTTTACATGAATACAGGTGATCTTCAATTTAAGAACATCACTAAGCTGAGTGGTATAGAAAGTCAACAAAAATGGTATACGGGAGCAACAATTGCTGATGTGAACCAAGATGGCTTAGAAGATATTTATATTTCTGTTGCCGGAAGATGGGCAAGTAGAAAGAATGAACTTTGGATCAATCAAGGACCTGATGAAGCGGGCGTACCACAGTTTTCTGAGGAAGCAGATGCTTATGGTATTGCAGATTCAAGTTACTCTATTCAATCTGTTTTTTTTGATTACGACAATGATGGCGACCTAGACCTTTTAGTAGGTAATTATGAACCTACTCGATTTGATTCTTACTCTTTTGAGTATAAAAAGAAATTAGACAATAATACATGGACTGCCTCGGATCATCTTTACCAAAATGATGGAAATGGAAACTTTACCGATGTGACCGCAGCTGCCGGCATCCAAAATTTTGGATTGACCATCGGTGTTCTAGCAAATGACTTCAATCAAGATGGATACATCGATATCTATCTATCCAATGATTTTAGCACACCAGATCGATTTTTTATCAACAAGGGCGATGGGACTTTCGAAAATCATATCGAAGAATCCTTTACACACACATCCTTTTATGGAATGGGAGTGGATGCGGCAGACTTCAATCAAGATGGAAAGCTGGATATCTTTCAGCTGGATATGTCTCCCGTCGATAATTATAGATCTAAAGCCAATATGGCAAGTATGGATATCCAAGCATTTCGCAACAATGTAGATCTTGGATTTCATTACCAATACATGTACAATTCCCTTCAAACTTACCAGGGTACAAAGGATGGAATTCCATTCTATGGCGATCAAGCCAAATTCTCAAATCTAGAGAGCACCGATTGGAGCTGGGCCTGCCTATTTGCCGATTATGATAATGATGGCCTAAAAGACCTGTATATAACCAATGGAACCAGAAAAGATATTAACAACAAAGATTATTTCAATTGGCTTGAACGAATAGATATTAGTCTTAAAGTCAAGTACAAAGAGTTATCCCTAAAGGATTTAATGGATAAGATGCCATCCAAAAAAGTGGATAACTACATGTTCAAAAATGTAGACGGAAAACGTTTTGAACATGTAAACAAAGCATGGGGAATCTCTCGCGAGGATTTTTCAAATGGACTGGCCTATGCAGACCTTGATAATGACGGAGATCTAGAATTGATAACAAATAATATTGATACCACAGCAACTGTATTTAAGAATCTTAGTAGTGAATTAGGACTCAACAACTTTATAACCTTTAAACTTAAAGGTTCTTCAAAAAACCAAAATGGACTGGGTGCCAAAATGTGGCTTCATCACAACGGTAAAACACAGTTCCACGAACACACACGCACTAGAGGATTCCAATCGGCTGTATCAGAAAAAGTACACTTTGGTCTTGGAAAAGATCAGAAAGTAGATAGCCTGATCATTCTTTGGCCAACTGGACTTAGAGAGGTTGTAAAAGATCTTGCTGTGAATCAAAATAGAGAATTAATAATTGGTAGTGCCGAAGTAGCACAATATAAGGAGCAGGTTTCAGAGGCTTATTTTGAGCCTCTGGAAATCGCTCAGTTATCCTGGGAACATAAAGAAAATACATTCGATGATTTTGAACGGGAAATTCTTATCCCTCATCAGATGTCTAGCTTTGGTCCCGGATTGGCTTATGGTGAAGCACTCGATCAATCTTCAAAATATATCTTCATGGGTGGCGCTCAGGGCCAAGCGTCTAAAGTGCTAACCATCGATGGTAGTGGTAATAAACAAGTACAGACTCTAGGTGATCTTGACCAAGAATCCAATGCAGCACTTTTTGTAGATGCAGATAAAGATGGAGACATGGATTTAATGATCGGTACCGCTGGCTCTGAAGAGGCAAAGAATTCCGACTATTATAAAGATCGTTTTTATAGAAATGATAATGGTCAATTTGTTTCCTTTGATTCAGCACTTCCCGCAGATTATCGAAGTTCAGTGTCTGTTCTCAGGATGGTTGATTTCGATATGGATGGAGACATGGATATATTCGTAGGAGGGCGACAAGTGCCAGGACAGTATCCCCTTCCAGCAAGCAGTTATCTGTTAGAAAATATTTCAAAAGGAGGAGATATTCAGTTCAAACTCGCTGCGACATCTTTTAATGATGTACTGCAGGATGTAGGTATGGTGACGGATGCAGATTGGAGTGATTTTAATCAGGACGGGAAGCAAGACTTGATTGTAGTCGGAGAGTGGATGAGTCCAAGAGTTTTTCTAAATAATGGATTTGAACTGGTGGATCGGTCGGAAGATTTTTTCCGGGATGATTATACTGGCTGGTGGAATTGCCTTAAACTCGTAGATATAAATAATGATGGCCTCAAGGATTTGATAGCTGGTAACCTTGGGAATAATTATAAATACAAAGCAAGACATGGAAAGACCTTTGATGTCTTTGCAGATGATTTTGATGGAAATAATAATCTAGATATTGTACTCGGTTATTTTGAAGGAGACAAGCAGTATCCAGTACGCGGAAAGCAATGTAGTTCTGAACAGGTTCCAGGTATCAAACGAAAATTTAATTCCTATGATGCTTTTGCAAGTTCAGATCTTGCAGGTATCTATGGCGCTTCAAATCTTGAAAATGCACTGCATTACAGGGCGAACCAGTTCAATACTATGCTTTTTATCAGAGAGCCTAAAGCTGGATTTCGCTCTCTTGAATTACCGGTAGAAGTTCAAATGTCAAATATTAATGCCATTGAAGCAATTGATATTGATGCAGATGGATTTTTGGATCTTATTTTAGCAGGGAATATGTTTGATTCAGAGGTTGAAACACCTCGATCAGATGCCTCTTATGGCTTGTTATTGAAAAATAAAGATGGGAATTCATTTGATCTAATTTCTAATGACCTTAGTGGTTTCCATGTGCCTTATGAGACAAGACAAATTATAAAGATTAATGAGGGCGGTAGAGATATGTTTATTTTTGGGAATAATAATGCACCTCTTCAGATTTATGCGTTGAAAAAGGATATTGATGCAGACGAACAAATGGCAATACTCAATTAAAATAATTAGAATTCTTGGCTGCAGTTTTTTAACACTGCTTGTACTGAATTCCTGTACTAAAAGTAAAACCCCTATCTCTAACCTTGAAATGGGAAATATTCTAGATAATAAAGGAAAGGCCGCACAGATTTCTGGGCAAGTGCCATATTATACAGAATTTATGCTCAAGAAGTTTGAGCGAGAGTATAAGGCTAGACCAGAACAAATGAGATACAGTTCTGCATTGGATTATAGTCTAATGCTCCTGCTCAATGGACAAAATCAAAAAGCTATAAATGTGTTGATTGAGTTTCTGAATCTTGGCGCAGAAAAAAAGAAGGTAACTCCTCAAACTGAGCAACACTATAAAGCACTTGCACTAGCATACCTGAGAGATGCTGAATATCAAAATTGCATTTATAATCACAATGGAGAATCCTGTATAATCCCCTTGGAAGGTAAAGGTATTCATGCACTTGCAACACCTGCAAGGTTGGCAAAAGATTGCTACGAAACTTTACTAGAATACAATCCAAAGGATTATCAGTCTATATGGTTTTATAATA
>JBELIG010000173.1:0-6939 GCA_042091035.1 Sphingobacteriales bacterium
TGATTTACCAGATGGGGACTATTATATTCAAGTTCAAGATACAATAGCAGAGCTTAATTTTACAGTATTCAATAATGGTTCGGAGTCTTTAGATAGTGATGTAGATCCCCTAAGCGGACAAAGTGATTTGGTCAATCTTAATGGAGGAATATGTTATGAAGATTTAGATGCTGGATTTAAAGATGCTTGTATCCCTGTAGAGGAAGCTGGCACTATTGGGTATGACCAAGCAATTTGTGGATTTTTAAATATACCTGAAGAATTGGTAGAGATTACTCCTGCAAGTGGTGGGGCACAACCCTACGAGTATGTTTGGTTGAAGTCATATAACTATGGGCCTATAAATAATGGTACTTGGTTCCCTATACCGAATTCTAATGCACCTAATTATCAACCACAAGCTCTTTCGCATACTACTTATTTTATTCGCTGTGTTCGCTCAGTTGGGTGTACATCGTTTATAGAGTCTAATGTTGTTGAGATATTCGTTGATCCAGATATAGTAAGCAATATAACTGCCCCGAATTATACATGTGTCAATGAACCGATTACTCTGACAGCTGCTGACAATGGCCCCGGAGCAAGCTATGAATGGTATTTGAATGGTGTTCAAGTAAATATTCCGTTAAATTCATTGAACCTAGTCTTGTCTTTTGGAGAGGTTGGATATCATGAAGTTGAATTGATTGTTTATCTAGGAGATTGTACCTCATATTCTACGAAGCCTTTTTACGTTTTAGACGATGTAGCCTTTTGTAATACAGCTCCCTTGCCTGGTGGCGATGATCAGGATGCTGGTTTTTTTACAAATGATTCAGCAGCGGAGAATTTTTCAGTTATTCCTACGTTGATTTATCAAGAGCAGGCTAGAGTGAAATTAGATGGCTTCCGAGTTTCAGATATAAATGATGTTTATGCCCTGGACGTTAATGGTCGTGTTCACGTTATTTCTTTAGATCAACTTAGCGATAAGGATGCAATTTTCAATACTGATACTATGAGCCCCGGCGTTTATTTGATAAATATTCAACTTAGCAATGGTAAATATTTGAGTCGAAAGTGCATTATCATGCATTAATGTTTTTCATATTACAAAACTTGTAATTTAAAGACAATCAGTCTTTTGTATTGCAAGTCTTTGTTGTTACTTAGTTTTGAATGCTCAATAATTTAAGTAAATTAGGTATTATTAAAACTAGAGTCATTAGTGATTCTAAATTTATGTTGTATATGGTTCTGAAAAATTATTATTTAATCATTTTGTTGATTTCTTCAGTTTTATTTGGGAATTGTTCTTCGGATGAGGTGGTTATTTCTGACAATCTTGATCCAATAGAGGAAGATCTTCTTAGGACAATAAATGAATTTAGATTAGCTGGAGATAATTGTGGATCGGGCTTGAGTCAGAACGCTGGCAATTTAAGTTGGAATTTCTTGTTAGAAGAGATTGCTAGATCACATGCAAATGATATGAATACTAATAACTTTTTTGGACATGAGGGGTCAAACGGTTCTACTGTCGGAAGCAGAGCAGCAGACTTTGATTATGCCTTCAGTACAATAGGCGAAAATATAGCGAATGGGTTTACGACTGTTGAATCAGTTATGGATGGCTGGATTAATTCTTCTAGCCATTGTGAACTCTTAGTTAACGATAACTTCACCGAAGTCGGTGTTGTAAGAGTGAATGATATATGGGTGATGGTTTTGGCCGCCCCTCTTTAAATATCAGGATCTCACAAAACTATTGATCGAATTTAAAGACCATTGAAGTAAAATACTTCTTTGGTCTTTTTTAATTCAATGTTTGAGGTCATCTTGATTAATAGAGAATGTTAACTTGGTAAATTGCAGGTTATTTGCAAAAAGAAAAATAATGAGCACTTCGGAATAATTCCGAAGTGCTCTTTTTGTGTTCATGAGTTTAGGTTAGAAAAAAATTGAAGTAAATGCTTTGTCTCATCTATTTAGAAAAATAGCAATTAGAACGCGACTCTCCCCCCCAGGAGTAATGCGTTATTATTGTCATTTATCCTCATCAATCAAATGTATATATTGGACTTTGAATGTTTTTTTTCGAATAGGACATTTTTTATTTGAAACGGGACAATTCTTTTTTTTAGCGGTAATTCTTATATTGAAACATAAATTTTATCCCAAAATTCAAGTTTTTGAATATTAAAGTACTAGTCTCATTAATCCTTCTTATAACAGCTATGCCTTTGCATGGCTATGATTCTTTTGGTAAAGGCCATAAGCATGATGCTGCAACCAGTGCAGTTCATTCTGATAGCTTAATTTTCCATATTGAAGAAAGATTAAAAGTTGTAAATAATTTTCTTTTCCAAGAATTACTTGATAGCGCTCATATATATGTCGATCCATTGGTCGAAGAAGTTTCTAGTTTAGATTTACTAGAATCGAATCTTAGTCTTCGAGTACGGCTGGCAAAAATATATTCATTTGATTTGGAATGTGAATCAGGAGCAGCACTTGAATTAGCTTTTGATTTGATTGAAACTTGTAAGGAACAAGAAAATTGGTTGATTCTTGCATGGTCATATTTGCTTGTAGAAAGAGTGTTTGAATTTCAGGAGAAGCCTAAGCAATCTATCGTTTACCTCGAAAAATGTTTAGACCTCGTAAAGACTTACGGATTAGAGCAACCTTACCCTACACTGTGTATTCGCTTTTCTAGGTACCATAAACAGTTTGGTGGCGAAAAGGAGAGTTTCTTTTACCTTGAAGAGGCATTGGATGCATCGCGCCGGCTTTATGAGTCTCAAAATGAAGTGTTTTCAAAGAGGAAATTTGAAGATGTAACCTTAGATTTTGCTACTTCAAATACGCTAATGGGTTTTTATTATCAAAAATTAGGTGATAAAGATAATGCACAATATTATTTTGATGAGGCTTCTCGCGCTTACCAAAAGGTAAATGATGACTTTCATTTGCTTTGGTCATATCTTCATCTTTCCAAGATGCATTATGAAATAGGGGATATCCATCTGGCTTTAGTATACAGTGATAATTGTCAATATCTCAAGCCAGAGATTTTTCAGACTTACGGTCATTTTGGCCAATACTTAGAGAGCAAAGCCTTACTTCATCGAGCTTTAGTTTTTCATAAAGTCGGTCAGCTAGATTCCGCATTTTATGCACAGAGAAAAGGATATGAAATTGCATTAGACTATGAACGTCATAAAGATTTCGCAATTGTTGCCAAGGTGGAGGCTGAATATACGGATGCACTTAAAGCCTTGAAAATTGAACAACAATCCGAACTTTTGGTAAAGGATAAGAATTTGATCATAGGCTTGGTGTTTATTATTATTACCTCCTTTATTCTCATTGGTTTGATTGTTTATTTTTATCAAAAATTGAGAGCAGCAAACCTAAAAACAAGAATACAGTCCGAACAACTCAAAGAACTTGATCAGGTGAAATCTAACTTTTTCGCAAACATTTCACATGAACTAAGAACACCACTAAGCCTTATTTTAGGTCCTCTGTCTTTCTTACTAAGTCGAGAACGTTCTTGGGATGAAAAAATGCTTAAGAACCAGCTGGAAGTCATGCAGAGGAACGGCGAGAGTTTAATGAAATTGATAGAAGAGATACTTGACCTATCTAAAATGGAATTCAATAGGCTAGAACTACATGAGCAGCCCACTCCTCTGTTAGAATATTTTCAACAACTTTGGAATTCATTTAAGCCACAATTTGATTTTCAAGACATTAGACACAGTCTTGATATAGAGGTGTCTCCTGATTTAAGCATTTTATTGGATCAAAATAAAATGACTAAGATTATAAATAACCTATTAAGTAATGCTATTAAGTTTACGTCCGATGACGGTGAAGTTGTTTTAAAGCTAACTGTCTCTAATTCAGATATCTTTATTGAAGTATCAGATTCTGGACAAGGCATTCACCCAACAGATCTTCCTCATGTTTTTGAGCGTTATTATCAATCTAAACGTGCAGAAAATAAATTGAGAGGAGGGTCTGGTATAGGTTTAGCTTTGGTTAGTGAATATGCTAAATTGATGGGAGGAACGGTATCTGTAAATAGCACCTTAGGAAAGGGGAGTGTTTTTTATTTTAGTTTCCCTAAAAAAGTTGTTCAACCTCAATTGTATATTAATGATATCCAGGAAAAAGTCTCTAACGAAGGAGGTGTGTTTTCTATTGGCAAGAATTATTCTATTCTAGTCGTAGAAGACAATAATGATATGAGGGATTTTATATATCAATTGCTTAGAACAAGATATAGCCATGTTATAGTAGCAAAAGATGGTGCAGAGGCTCTGCAGATCCTAAAGGAAGAGGATCGAAAAATTGATTTGATTATCTCTGATGTCATGATGCCCAAAGTAGATGGTTTGATGCTTTTAAAAGAAGTTAAGGGAAATATAAAATGGAATAATATTCCTGTCATCATGCTCACTGCATTGCATACAGAAAACGATAAACTAAAAGCTCTTACCATCGGAGTGGACGATTATTTAACTAAGCCATTTTCCGTTCCAGAGCTTTTGACGAGAGTGCAAAACCTTTTGTATAATCATCAGCAACGCCTGAATTGGAGACTGGAAAATATAGATGAAAAACCTTCTGCGTCCGGTGAGCAAGATTTAGGTTTAGCCAAAGCAATTATGGCAAGAGATAAAAAGTGGATTGAAGAGCTTACCAGTCATATAGAAAATCACTCCAATCAGGAACGATTAAATGTAGATGTCCTTGCCGAATTGGTGTTTTATAGTCCACGACAATTGACAAGGAAGTTGAAACCTTTAACTGGGCTTTCACCTGCAAAGTTTATAAAAGAGGTTCGGTTACAAAAGGGCAGGAGATTACTCGAACAAGGGGATTATTTTTCTATTTCTGATGTGGCATATAGTAGTGGTTTTGAAAATCACACTACCTTTTCAATAGCCTTTAAAAATCGCTTTGGTAAATCACCATCTAATTATACGAAACAGGCAGGAAGTGTCAAAGTGTGATTTTTCTATTGTGAATTCCATGATGAATTTATCATGCTTTCCAGAACTTGTTTCTCTTTACAAGCTTTCTTTGAACCATTTAGATAAGCAGGTCTGTTCATGGTTTAAGCCTGTAGTGTAGGTTGTTCGATTTTCTGAACCTAAATGTTTATTTACAATCCTTAAAAGAATATATATACTTGGCTGTGACAATACTTAGCGAAAATTCGCTAAATTGCCTTTGTATTCACTGCAATTTCTTTTATATTTGTCGTGAGTTTTGACTAAACTCAACCCAATTTTTTATAAGTAAATTATAGAGATGAAACTTCTTGTTTGTATAAGTAAAACGCCGGAAACGACATCAACGATTAAATTCGTAGATGGAGGTAAGGCATTAGATACGGATGGTCTTAAATATATCATGAACCCATATGATGAGTGGTACGCACTTGTTAGAGCTCTAGAGCTTAAGGAAGCTGTTGGTGGCACAGTGACTGTGGTAAATGTAGGATCATCAGAAAATGATACTGTGATTAGAAAAGCATTGGCAATAGGGGCTGATGATGCTACAAGAATCAACGGTGAGCCCACCAGTGCTATGGCAACCGCTAAAATGATTGCTGATTTTGCAAAAGATCAAAGTTTTGATGCCATCTTTTGTGGTAAAGAAACAATTGATTATAATTCTGCCGAGGTTCCAGCAATGTTAGCAGAGCTATTAGATCTGCCTTATATTCCTTTGGCTAAAAGCATGGAAGTAGATGGCAATTCAGCTAAGGTTGTGCGTGATATTGAGGGTGGTAGTGAAACAGTGCAATTGGATTTCCCATTTGTACTATCTGCTTCCAAAGGTCTTGCTGAGCAGCGAATCCCTAATATGAGAGGAATAATGATGGCTAAGCGTAAAGCGCTAAATGTTGTTGAACCAAATGCAACTGTTGATCAGGCAGTTGTTTCAGCATATGAATTGCCTTCTGATAAGCAGGGTGTGAAACTTATCGATCCTGACAATGTAGAGGAATTGGTTCGTTTGCTAAAAGAAGAGGCTAAGGCTATCTAATTTATTGACAATATTAAATTCTATATAAAATGGTTTTAGTATTTGCAGAATCACAAAATGGTGGTTTAAAAAAAGCAGCTTTTGAAGCTGCAACATATGGCGCAAAGACAGCTGCTCAATTAGGTGTTGAATGTGTAGCTATTACCTTGGGTACAGCAGAAGGATTTGCTGACTTGGGGACCTATGGATGCTCTAAAGTATATAACGTTGCTGATGAGTCTTTGAATGATTTTGATTCGCAGGTTTTTGCTAAGGTTATTTCAGCTGCGGCTGAAAAGCTAGGGGCTAGCCTTGTTGTGTTGTCTCATTCTTCTATTGGGAAAGGTCTTCTTGGACGGTTGGCTGTTCGTTTGAATGCTGCATCTATTGCAGGTGCAAATGAGCTTCCTTCATCAGACTTTCTAATTAATAAGTCTGTGTTTTCTGGAAAGGCAACAGCAGCATTTTCTCTGAATGCAGAAATGAAGATAATCTCTGTATTGGGTAATTCAATAAAGACTGTAGCAGATTCATCTGCTGTAGCTGTTGATTCTCTTGAGATTGAAGTTCCAGCAAGCAAGATTAAAGTGCTTGAAGTTAGTCGTCAGACAGGGATTACTCCATTGCCTGAGGCGGAAATCGTTGTCTCTGCAGGTAGAGGTATGAAAGGTCCAGAGAACTGGGGTATAATAGAAGAACTTGCTAGCACACTTGGTGCTACAACAGCTTGTTCTAGACCTGTTGCTGATTCCGATTGGCGACCACACCATGAACATGTTGGTCAAACAGGTATAGCAATTCGCCCTAACTTGTATTTTGCGATTGGTATATCCGGCGCCATCCAGCATTTAGCTGGAGTAAATAATTCAAAAGTTATTGTTGTAATCAATAAAGATCCTGAAGCTCCTTTCT
>JBELIG010000174.1:0-6912 GCA_042091035.1 Sphingobacteriales bacterium
ACTCTTTTTTGTTTGGGATCTCTGTAAGGATTTGAATCTTGCATGTACAGGTCTCTTTTTGTGCAAAAATAGCTTTTCCCATAACATTATGATAGTGTGAAATGTTCCTCTTTCAAAATTAACTTAGATATAGATTTTTTGGATACGGAATTGGTATATTTGCGGGAATAAAATTGTAAGCAGTGAATAAGAATCTTAAGGTTTTTAAATTTGGAGGAGCATCGGTTAAAGATGCAGCATCAATCAAGAATGTTTTGGACATCACAAATACATTCAAAGAAGAGCAACTGGTAATTGTGGTATCTGCTATGGCTAAAACCACGAATAGTTTGGAAAAGGTCGTTGAACTTTATACAAGTGGAGCTGATGCATTTGAGGAACTTGAAAAGATCAAGCAATTTCATTACCAAATTGCTGCTGAATTATTCGAAAATCCATTGGAATTACAAACGAGTCTGAATGATACATTCGTTGAAATCGAATGGTTGCTTGAAGAACCAATGGAAGATACCTATGATTATGTATATGATCAGATTGTTTCTGTAGGAGAGCTCTTGTCCACTCAAATTGTGGCAGCTTATTTTAAAGCCAATAATCTAGATACGGAATGGGTAGATGCAAGAGATCTTATTCTTACAGATAATATATATAGAGAAGGTTGGGTTCAATGGGATGAAACCACAAACAGAACTAAAAAGAGACTGCAACCAATCCTTGATTCGGGTAGAAAGGTGATAACGCAGGGTTTCATAGGATCGACCTCGGAAAATTTCACAACAACTCTAGGGCGTGAAGGTTCTGATTATTCAGCTGCTATTTTTGCCTATTGCTTAGATGCAGGAGAACTAGTTATTTGGAAAGATGTACCAGGTGTATTGACTGGTGATCCTCGCTACTTTGATCAGGTGACCAAGCTGGAACACATCTCTTACCGAGAAGCTATAGAGATGACTTATTATGGAGCAAAAGTTATCCATCAAAAAACAATAAAACCACTTCAGAATAAAAATATTCAACTTCATGTAAGATCTTTTGTCAATCCTGAGGGCTCAGGCACACTTATTACTGCAGACGTTGAAGAAAATTACCCACCTATAGTAAGTGTGGAAAGAGATCAGGCATTGATTAGAATTTCTACAAAAGATTTCTCATTTGTAGCAGCGCATCATATGAGTTTTCTTTTTACACAAATTGCTGCACTTAGAATCCAGGTCAATCTAATGCAAAATTCTGCAATCTCTTTTGTTGTGTGTGTGAATGATTCAAATGACAAAGTCGATCGATTTGCTGCTCTTATTTCGGAGGAATTTAATGTCTCTGTTGAAAGAGAGTTGGATCTATACTCAGTGCGTCATTACAATGAATCAATTATCTCCTCTCTGAAGTCAGATAAACTGATACTTGCCGAAGAGCGAATGCCGAAAACAATGCAGTTCGTTACCAAGGCATTAAAAATCATGCAGTTGAAGTCTGATTTTTGATTTTATCTAAAATTGACAATCTTTTTTTTTGAACTTTCGATAATAATTTTACCTTTGTGAAGTCTTAATTAGACTAAATCTAAATAAAAATAATAATAAATTATTCGGCATGTTTAAGTTAAAAAGTGTAGTTGTTTTAGCATTGGGGGCAATGTTTATATTCGCTTCTTGTTCATCAGATGATGAGGTTATAGATCCAATAGACGACGATTCTTATACTGTTCCTACTTTATACAACTTTGATAATGTATCATACTCAGGACAAACTCAGCGTCTTGCTATGATGTCTGAAATGAGTTCATTGATGAAATCAGCAGTTTCAGCTGATGTTTCTCTAGATGTTAACCAGCTTCTTGCGATGTATGCAAATGATACAGACAATGCAGCTTGGACAGGTACATATACAAAGCAATTAAAAAATAAAACATTTGGGCCTGTACAAGGCGATTTTGAAACACTGCTAAATGAGATGGCTGCTATTTCATCTGAGTCAGGTGAGTATGCTGCCGGAACAGCGGGTGTAGTTACTAAATCTGATGGATCAAAATCTTATTTAGTAAATGAGAAAGGTGTTGAGCCAGTTCAACTTATTGAAAAAGGATTGATGGGTGCATGTTTCTACTACCAAGGTACATCTGTATATCTAGGATCAGGTAAGATGGATGTGGACAACACAATCGTAGAAGCTGGCGAAGGAACAGAAATGGAGCACCACTGGGATGAAGGTTTCGGTTACTTAGGTGCACCGATTGACTTCCCGACGAACACGGATGGTCTATTCTTCTGGGCAAAATACTCAAACACTTGTAATGAGTATACAGACAACAACCAGGAGTTAATGGATGCTTTCCTTCTTGGAAGAGCAGCAATCTCTAACGATGATTTAACAACTAGAGATGATGCAATTGTTACTGTAAGAAATGTATGGGAAAATGTAAGTGCAGCTGCTGCAATTCATTACCTGAACGATGCTGCTGAAAGCTTTGATGATGTTGCTGTACGTCTTCACACATTGTCAGAAGCACTTGCTTTCATCTACAGTCTTCAATTCAACGAAGGTAAGACAAGAACAAACGATGAAATTAATGCACATCTAACAAATCTTGCAACTACTTCAGATGTAACTGCATTTGATCTTACAGGAATTACTTCAGAAACTATTCTATCTGTAAGAGATGCAATGGCTACTGAGTACGGACTTGATTCTGTAAAAGAAAATCTTTAAAATAAAGCATAACGGAAATGAGATTAGTCTCATTTCCGTTTACCCATAATCTATATTATCATGAGAATATTTTCTGTATTAGCAATTTGCTTGTGCATCGGATTTTTTCCTTCCTGTTCCTCGGACGATACTTCAGTTACATCATTATGTCCTGAAATTGAAGAATCTGAGCAAACTGCTTTGTTTCAATTCTACAAAGATCAACTTATAATACCTGCTTACGAGCAGGCATTGTCTGATTTAGGAGTATTGAATACAAGTCTTGATGATTTATTGAACGAACCTACAGTTGAGAACCTGTCTGAGGCTAGAGCAGCTTTTAGAACAGCTTATTTGTCATGGGAATATGCAGAGCCATTCTACTTTGGTCCTGCAGAGGACCAGCTCATTGAAGATCACTTCAATTATTTTCCTTTAAACAGAGATAGTCTTCAGTTTTCAATTGATGAAGGCTTTGACTCAGACCTTACTGAAAAGTACGACAGGGGATTTCCTGCAATGGATTATCTGTTTTACTTTGGTTCTGAAGCTGAAATACTAGAATATATCACTAACAGTGCTGTTAGGGCTTATCTCTTAGCAAACATGGACAATATGTTGAATAGACTGACTCAGGTAGTTGAGGAATGGAATGGGAGTTTTGGTTCAACCTTTGTTTCCAACACAGGAAAAGTAGACGGGGCATCATTGAGTCAAATTATCAATACCTACAACAGACACTTTGAGACGATTAAACGCAATCGTATTGGACTTGCTTCAGGTGTTCTCACTCTTGGATTCAAAAATCCATCGGTTGTAGAAGGTTTTTATTCTGGCCTTTCACTTGATCTTGCAAAAGCAGCAGTGGAGTCCTCTTCCAATTATTTTTATGGTGGGAGTGGTACAGATTCTCAACGTGGTATTTACCAGTTGTTAAGTGATCTGAATATCCAAGTAGGAAATGAATCATTAGCAAATAAGATGGATGCTACTATAGTTGATTTTTCGCAATTGCTAAATGATTTAAACAGCTCGCTTGATGCAGCAGTAATTAACGAAGAAGCTGCAGTGAGTGAACTTTACCAATCGATGAGTAGTTATGTTGTCCTAGCAAAGACAGATATGCCTACGGCATTATGTATTTCGATAACCTACGTTGATAATCCAAGTGATTCAGATTAGAGGTGCTAATTTATATTATTATTAGTTCATGAGCAGAATACAAAAGCTAAGTTCTTACTTAAGATCAGATGTGTCTATAGCACCTCTTGTAAGCTTTCGTATTCTGTTTTATGGACTTTTTTTATTTGGTGCTTGTAGGTTTTTGGATTCGGGTTGGATAAGCGAATTGTATCTCGACAATGAATTCTATTTCAAATTCTATGGCTTAGAGTGGGTTCCTAATATAGGTAGTAAAGCAATGACCTTTATCTACCTGATTATGATTGTTTCTTCCCTGTTTTGTATGCTAGGTCTTTTTTACAGAACAAGTTCGATAGTTACGTTTATAGCTTTCTTTTTTTACGAGTTTACGGATGCTACAAATTATCTGAATCATTACTATTTAGTTCTCCTTCTCCTTTTTTTACTCCTATTTTTACCGGCAAACAGGGCTTTTAGCTTGGATGTTCGATTTTGGAAAACAAAGTCCTATTCAAGAATTCCACGTTACATGATTCTCCTAATTCAGGTGCAACTTGCGATGGTTTATTTTTTCGCTGGATTAGCAAAGCTGAATACGGATTGGATGGTGAATTTTATGCCAATGGCTGTATGGTTGCCTGCTAAGGGAGACCTGCCGTTGATAGGGCCTATACTCGCCAAACCAATCACTGCTGCAATTTTTTCTTATGGAGGAGCATTTTATGATCTGAGTATTGCTTTTTTTCTTTTCTTCAAAAGAACCAGGTTTGTTGCTTATATGCTTGTCTTGGCATTTCATTTGATGGTTGGCCTGCTTTTTAATATTGGTCTTTTTCCTTGGATCATGATTTTTTCAACTACAATCTTTTTTTCAGCTGAATTACACGCAAAGATTTTAAGTAAAATTGGATTTAATCCAAATAAGGGTAGTACCTTTATTGTCAATAGAGTGGCACCTTTATATGTTGCTCTTAGTTTGTTTCTATTTGTTCAATTGATTTTACCGCTGAGGTGTTTGGCTTATCCTGGTAGTGTTTTGTGGCATGAACAGGGTTACAGGTTCTCTTGGAGGGTAATGCTTATTGAAAAGACGGGAGTTGCAACTTTTAAGGTCTATGATAAGGATGATGTCTTTCTAGGTGAGGTAGACAATAGTAAATATTTAAGTCCTTACAAAGAAAAACAAATGGCTATACAGCCAGACTTTATAATGCAGTATGCCAAGTATCTTAAAGAACAATTGGAGGAAGAATATAAGATCAAAAACATAAAAATAAAGTGTGATTGCTTCGCAGCTTTGAATGGAAGAGCTTCTCAGCGATTAGTAGATCCGGATATAGATCTAAGTAAGCAGATAGATACTTGGTCTGCAAAATCATGGATCGTCCCATTAAAGGATAAATAAAATATGAGACCGAATATAAGCTACCTTTTAATTACATTCCTTCTTTGTGCTGTAATAGGTCGAGCTCAAAGTGTGCAATGTGTAGTAAAAGTTGTAGATGCAAAAAGTAATGCTGCAATTAATGCCTCAGTGTGGGATGAGATTAATTCCAATTATTACGAAGTTGATAAATTTGGTAATTGTGTTATTCCATCAGTGGGTAAAGACAGTCTTAGTCTTACTATCTTTTGCGAGACCTATGCAAGTCAAACCCTTTTTGTACCGGTAACCAAGGATACTTTTGTAGTCTTAATGAACCCTCTACTAGTAGAGTTGGAGGATTTTGTTATTGTTTCTGAAGGTCGAAGTCAGTTGGTTCAAAAGTTGAATAATGTAAGAGGTATGGGCGTCTATGCTGGTAAGAAGTCAGAACTTCTGCTCATGCGAAATTTTAAAGGCAATAATGCTTCTAACAATGCAAGAGAAATCTTTGCTTCTATCCCCGGTTTAAATATTTGGGAAAATGATGCATCAGGCTTACAACTCAATATAGGAGCAAGAGGTTTGGATCCAAATCGAACGGCACACTTCAATACAAGGCAGAACGGATATGATATTAGTGCCGATGCCCTTGGATATCCAGAGACCTATTATACACCGCCAGTTCAAGCCCTTAAGCAAATTGAAATTGTTCGTGGAGCAGCTTCTCTCCAGTTTGGGCCGCAGTTTGGAGGTATGCTCAATTTTGTGCTAAAAGATGAAAGTAAAAAGCCATTTTCATTTGAAACGATCAATAGCATTAGTTCCAATGCTCAGATATCAAGCTACAATGCTATTGGAGGTACTAAAGGTGTATGGAAGTATTATGCATATGGTTTTTTTAAAAGAGGAGATGGATACAGACCCAATTCTGCCTTTGAGCAAAGACTTGGTTTTGGGCGGATTGCATACAACAGAAAGCGCTTGAAAGTTAGACTGGAGCATACCGCTATGGATTATTTGGCCCAATTACCTGGGGGGCTTGTTGACTTTGAATTTGAGACAGATCCCTTTTTATCTAAACGGTCTCGAAATTGGTTTTCTGTTAATTGGAATCTTACAGGTCTTCAGCTTGATTATGCTATTACTCCAAGGACGAGGTTACAGAATAGAACTTTTATGCTCAATGCCAGCCGAAAGTCTGTTGGAGAGTTAGGGCCTATTAACAGACCAGATCCATTAAGTTTTCGAGATTTGATCATTGGTACATATAGGAATTTAGGCTCAGAATTTCGTTTTTTACATCAGTACAAAATGAAGGAAGCACTTAATACCATGCTTGTCGGTTTTAGATGGTATAGTGGTGATACTAGAAATAAGCAGGGTTTTGCAAATGCTAGTGAGGATGCTAGTTTTGAATTTTTGAATCCAGCCGAGCCCCAGATTTCTTCCTATCGTTTTCCGGGTTCTAATCTTGCTTTTTTTGCAGAGCACGTATTTAATTTCTCAGATAAATTATATATCAGCCCAGGTTTTAGATTGGAGCAGATAATAACTCGTGCAAATGGCTACTATTACAATAGGGTTTATGCAGGGAGTGAACTAATATTTGAGGAACGACGAGAACGAGAACTCTCTAGTCCAAGGACGTTTCCATTGTTTGGTATGGGCATAGCATATAAGATAGGGGATGATCTCCGAAAGGAAATTTATTTGAATGG
>JBELIG010000175.1:0-6887 GCA_042091035.1 Sphingobacteriales bacterium
CAAAGACATAGCGAACAGGATCAATGATTGTAGTGAAGCCATAATCAGATAGAGAAGCTTCATTTCCATTTTTACCCCAACTGGCCTTCAGTTTTAAGAAGTTCAAAGACTTGAGGATATTGTAATCTTTCGTGATCAACCAACCTGCAGATACAGCTGGGAAATTAGCAAACTTATTTTCTGCACCAAATCTTGAAGATCCATCTCTACGCATAGAGGCCGTTAGGAAGTATTTATCTTTGTAGTTATAGTTTACTCTTGTAAAATAAGAAAGCAAGGCAGATTCAGAGATCCATTCTCCTATACTTCTATTGTCCATATTGCCATCGTTGATATTTTGCGCGGCAATAAATGCATCTTCAGGGGTATTCACAGGTAAGTCAGCAAGACCAACATATAGGCCTTCTGAATTACGCTCTCTAAATGATGTACCCACTAAGGCAGATACTGTATGTGTTTCTGCAAATGTCTTATTGTATTCTAGTAAATTTTCTACAAGGAAATTAGTCCATTTAAGTTTTTCCTTTGAAACCGAATTTTGGTCAACTCGTTCATGGACAAATGTTCCTGTAGAATCTAGATTATAAGATGGACCAAATCCGAAATTCTCTGCAAAGGTTATATCCATCGATGCATTCGTCTTGAATGTAAGTGCTTGGCCAATTTTTAATTCTTGTCCAATAAGTCCAATAAGTCGATCAGATGTGAAGGTGCTGTACGTTTTATCTATTCGGTTAACAGGATTCTTTACATCTCCTACTACGTACGGGGAGAAGTTGAAAGATCCGTCATCTTTATATACGCTGGTGATTGGATCTATATTCAAAGCAAATGCGACAGGAGACGAGAATTCATTGTTCTCTGGAAGTGCATTTCTTTTGAAGCGTGTATAGTTCACATTTGTAACAATCTTGAACCAATCCTTAACTTGATTGGATCCTTTAAAACGCGCGGAGTATCTTTCAAAGGCAGATTTTTCACCACCTACAATTCCATCTTGCTTGAAATAACCACCAGTAACTCCATATGTAGTTTTGTCACTTCCTCCAAGGAAAGAAAGTTGATGACTTTCGATAGGTGCAGTTTGGAAAATCTCATTTTGCCAGTTCGTACCCTCGCCTAATGAAGCAGGATCTGGTATATTCAATGGATTGCTTTCGTTTGCCTCTAGAATTAGAGTTGCATACTCCTGCGCGTTTAGCAAATCTACAGTCCTTGCTACTTCTTGCTGACCTCTGTATCCGTCATAGGTAATAGTTCCTTTAGAACCTTTTTTACCCTCTTTGGTGGTTATGATTACAACACCGTTTGCTCCAGATGTACCATAGATTGCCACAGATGCAGCATCCTTTAGTACACTCATAGATTCAATGTCACTTGGATTCAGGAAGTCAACACCATCTACCCACACACCATCTACTATGTATAAGGGATCACTATTTAATGGTGTTCCTGTTCCTCGTATTCGAACAGATAATGCATTCCCTGGTGAGCCGGAAGATTGAGTAATCTGAACTCCTGAGGTTCTTCCCTGTAGTGCCTGTTCCAGTCTTAGGTTTGCTGTTTTACTGATGTCCTCAGCGAGAACCACAGAAACAGCACCGTTGATTTCACTACGCTTTTGAGTGCCGTAGCCTACAACAACAAACTCGTCTAGTATTTTATCTTCTGTTTCTAGAAGAATATCAATAGGATTTGTGTCAGTTATTGTGATTTTCTTTTCTCGATATCCAGTGTAGGATAGGATAATGGTTTCGTTGACAGATACTTCTAAGGTGAATTTTCCATCGAGGTCCGTGACTGTTCCCCTGCTGGCTGTGTTGTCAACAAGAATGTTAGCACCTATAATAGGTGTCTTGTCCTTTGCGTCTAGAATGGTGCCTTCAAGTTGGAATGTCTGCCCCGCAAGGCCTGCACTCGCTAGTAAGAGTAGCACACAGTATAAATATTTGTGCATGTGGTAATGTGTTTGCAAAAATTATG
The DNA here is from genome assembly GCA_042091035.1 of Sphingobacteriales bacterium. Lineage (GTDB taxonomy): Bacteria > Bacteroidota > Bacteroidia > Chitinophagales > Saprospiraceae > AM-2324. Next base: position 1,984 of record JBELIG010000175.1, read on the forward strand.
TAAAAATGCCCTAGTGAAGCATTTTACTTGTTGGGTTAATTTATTATTAATTTTTTTTTAAATAAATTTAATAGCTACTTCACTACTACTTGCATAGGAAGGGTTGTACTGCAAGACTACTTTTTTGTATCTTACTACTACTGCATTATTACTCAAAGTCCCTAAATGACACTGAATTATGACAATTAGATACTGCTGTTTTAGATCATTTAGCCTTTTGGTACTACTTTATTTAGTGTTTTCATCTTCTACAAGATTGAAAGGGCAGGGTATTAATATTGGCGTACCACCTATTTTGAATTATGTGAAAGAACGGTATGAGGCTGGCACGCATAATTGGGATATAACCCAAGATAATAGGGGCGTTATTTATTTTTCGAACAACGAAGGTCTTCTAGAATTTGATGGTTCTGAATGGAGAACCTACCAGTTGGAGAATCAGACCATTTGTAGATCAGTAGCTATTGATCAATCTGGAAATATATTTGTTGGGGGACAGGGAGAGTTTGGTTGGTTTATACCTGATTCACTAGGACAACTCAATTATCAGTCACTGATTGATCTTTTTCCGAAAGGCCAAGAAAATTTTGAGGATGTATGGGATATCATTGCTTTAGAGGATCGCTTGTTTTTTAGGACTTCACGTAAGATTTATCAGTTTGTTAATAATAAGATCAGAGTGTATATCCTTGAAGATGATTTGCTGTTTATGGGGCAGGTGGGTGAGGAAGTATGGGTGCAAGATAACGCGGGCAACCTCGTAAAATATTACGACGATCAGTTTGTTCCGGTATTGGATAGTAAACTCGAAATAGGGATCATTACTGGGATTGTTCCATTTGATAAAGACCGCTACTTGATTTCTACCCTAAAAAAGGGACTTTTTGTTTTTAATGGAAAGTCTATTGAGCGCTTTGAAACTAGTCTCAATACTTATTTGAAACAGAATAGAATAACCTGTCTTAGGCGATCTAATCATTCTGCTGAGATACTCTTAGGGACCATGCTTGGAGGAGCTATAACTATGGATTTTGAAGGTCGAGCAATTCGTTTGTTTAATAAATCTGTAGGGCTTCAGAATAATAATATAAACAGTGCATTTTTTGATCAGTCTGATAACTTATGGCTTGGCCTCAGTAATGGGATTGATTATATAGAGTTGAATTCGCCCTTTACCTTGATACACCCTGATGGTGAGTTAGAGGATCCTGTGTATGATGTGGATCTTTATAACGATTACTTTTATGTAGGTACTTCAAATGGACTTTATAGTATTCCATGGCAAGAGTATTATGATCCCCTGTCCGATGTTCAATTTGAAATTATTGAAAACTCATTGGGACAGGTTTGGGGCATAGATGTTGTCGATGATTTCTTCTTATTTGGTCATCATGAGGGAGACTTTAGTGTGCAAGAGAATAAAGCTATACCTATTTCTCCTGGTGTTGGAGGATGGAAGTATTTAGAGTTTGGAGACGATAAAATGCTGTCTGGGTGTTATACTGGATTAAATTTATTTAGTAAGAATAGTTCCGGGTCTTGGGAATTTGACTATGCCTTAAGAGGCTTTAATGAGAGTAGTCGTTTGATTCAGGTTGATTCAGATAATAGTATATGGGTCGCCCATCCATACAGAGGAGTCTTCAATGTTCAGCTTGTTCCGGGAGAGGATTCAGTTACCTTCAAGCGCTTTGATTCGATTGATGGATTAAGTTCTGATTTGTTGAATGACGTTTTTAAAATTAATGAAGAAGTTGTTTTTACTTCGGAAAAAGGGGTGTATCGTTTCAATGAGGGATCTAATCGTTTTGAGCCATATGAGGCTTTTCAGAATCTTATTGGGGATGAATGCAGAGTAAAGGAACTTACAGAAGATAAAAATAATAACATCTGGTTTGTAGCTGATGAGGATGTTGGAATGATCCATGTTAAAGAAAAGGGATTGGTTAAGGATTTTGAAGTGGAGTATTTTCCTTTTTTAAAAGATAAATTGCTCGGTGGTTTTGAAATGATTGTACCCATTGATGAGCACAATGTTTTTTTTGGCTCAGACAAGGGGCTTTATCACTTTGATCCTTCTAGGGAAGTTGTAAAAGATTCTTTATTTAGAGCTTTTATCACTCGAGTCAATTATAAAGGTGATCTAGTTTTTGGAGGAAATTATTTTGAATCGGGAAAACACCTATTTCATCAGTCTGAAGCGCAGATTAAAACTTTTGAGCATAAAGATAATGCATTTCAGTTTTTGTATTCTAGTAATTTTTATCCAGATGTGCAGCAAGTCAAATACAAGTATATGCTTTCTGGTGTTGACCAAGATTGGTCTGAATGGACTGACAAGAAGGTTAAAGAGTATACGAATCTTTCACCTGGAAACTATACGTTCAAACTGAAAGCTGTGGATAAATACGGAAATATAAGTCCGGCACAGGAATACTCCTTTATTGTGAAAACAGAATGGTATGCAACAAGTTTTGCAAATACAATTTGGGTAATTTTAGTCATTTCTTTTGCTGCGTTTATTTTTTTATTACAAAGAACTTCACACTCTAGGGAGCGCCAAAAACTTACTTCTGAACAGAAGGAAATGGAACAAAAGCATAGGCAGGAGGTCAAGGATTCTGAAAATGCAATTGTTGAGTTGAAAAATGAAAACCTTGAAACTCAAATCCAATTTAAAAACAAAGAATTGGCCTCCACTACGATGCATCTGGTTCAAAAAGTAGAGATGATCAAAACACTTCAAGCGGAGCTTAATAAAATCACAACCTCGGATAAAAGCATCAATGACTTGAAAAGAGATGTTTCAAAATTGATTAGAATGCTTAATGCTGATGAGCAACTTGATAATGAATGGGAACAATTTGCTTACCACTTTGATGAGGTTCACTCTAATTTTTTGAAACGGATTTCTGAAGAGTATCCTCAATTGAAGCCAAACGACCACAGACTTTGTGCATACCTGCGAATGAATCTTTCAACCAAGGAAATTGCTCACTTATTGAATCTGTCCGTCCGTGGAGTTGAGGCTAGTCGATACAGGTTGCGTAAAAAAATTGGACTGGATACGGAAGAGAATCTTACTGAGTTTATGATGCGCTTTTAGTTTTAGTCTAGAGGATTAGTAATCACTTTAAATAAATATTATGTACTTGAGTCTATTGTCAAGGCCTTTAATGGTTCTATTGTTGGTTAACTTAATGCTCTATTCTTGCAATCCTAATGAATCAGATTTAAACAAGAACGATAGTGAGAAGAATGTATCTGCAATTAGCATCAAGCAGATTGTAAATACCGAAAATGCTCCGGAAGCACTTGGACCCTATAATCAGTCTGTTCGATTTGGAGATATGGTATTTATTTCTGGACAGATTGCTATAGATTCGAATACAGGGATGGTTATGAAGGAGCTAAACATAGAAGAACAGTCTAATTTAGTTTTGAAGAATCTTCAGGCTATACTTCTAGCCCATGGTCTTAGCTTTGAAGATGTGCTAAAGACAACAGTTTTTATAACTGATATGAATGATTATTCAAAATTCAATGCAGTCTATTCTAAGTATTTTGAAAATGATTTTGCCCCGGCAAGGGAGTTGGTGGAAGTAGCAGCTTTACCTGCTGGTGTTCAGGTCGAAATTTCTCTTATCGCAGGTATTACTAAATAAAGAAAAAAAGAATTCGCCAAAGCGAATTCTTTTCATGTTAGTTTTCCTTAATTGGAATCTTATTCGTGGACATTAGGTAGAAACCTATTGCTGGTAAAACCATAAGGATACCATGCAGGTAAACTGCCATGCCAGGAACAGTTTCATCGCCTTTAACAACGAAAATTCCGATCAAGTTAATTGCGAATAACGAGAGAAAAGTTTTCAGCGCAAATGATTTGAAAACTTTAGTCCCATCATAGTTTAGTTTGTTAGGAAATGCCAAAATTGCCTGCAAACCCCAAAGCCCAGCGACTAATAAATGAGATAACTCATCCTCCGCTATAAACTTTTGCATTTCAGCACCAAACACCAAGATTCCGTAAAGGAAATATCCCATTAGGAAAAAGAAACGTTGTCTTTTTATAACACCGTATAAAGCGATTAGTACTGGAACTGAGGCAATAAAGATCATCGGATCCATAGTTAGTATATTAGTTAGTAAGTAGTATTATTAAGTTAGCGATTTTTTTTTTGAATTTTAAAGTACTTCGATGATTGGGGATTTTTCTTCGGACTTTAATAATATCTTGTAATTATCTTACCTTCATACATACTGGACTAAAATCTTAAATTAAGATGCAAAACGTAGAAGAGTATTTTAAGCAAGAGCTGAATTTTTCAGATGAAGACTTTGAATTTTTATCCTCTAAGATGAAAAGGGTTGAATTTTCGAAGAAGTCAGAAATTACCAAGACTGGGCGTGTGGAGCGCCATTTATCTTTTTTAGAGGAAGGCGTTGTTCGATTATACATACCAAAAGAGGAGAATGATCTTACCTTTGCATTCGTTTTTAGAAATTCTTTTGTTAGTGCCTATGATTCTTTTTTGAAACAAAGCCCTTCGGAGTATTCACTTGCCACAATTACCGATAGTGTATTATATCGTATGGAGTATGATGATGTACAAGAGATATTTAATTCTACGAGTATTGGCAATAGGATTGGCCGATTAGCAACAGAGGAGTTATTCTTGAAAAAAGCTAAGCGTGAATTGGACCTTTTAAACAAGACTGCAGAGGAGCGATATCTCAGCTTGTTTACAGAGCGTCCTGAGTTGATTAAGGAAATTCCGCTCAAGTTCATTGCATCTTATATTGGTATCACACCTCAGGCCTTGAGCCGAATCAGAAAACGAATAATTTAAAGCAAGGTATGAATAAGCGAATTATAGGTCTTGATGTGGCTCGTGCTATAGCCA
>JBELIG010000176.1:0-6854 GCA_042091035.1 Sphingobacteriales bacterium
TGCAGAACGAACAGTGCTGGATTTTAATTATGCTTTGGGCTTTGACTTTTACAGATTGACTGACAACTTTGCAAGCAATGAAATTGGCTTCAATGTAGAGATGAATGCTCAAAAATGGTTCAAAGAAAAAAGTTATTTCAATGTAGATATCGAAACAGATCTAACGAGATTTGAAGATACTTCAATACAAAACCTTCACAACTTCTTTATCCGACCAGCACTTCTATTCCAAGGATCTGTTTTCAATGCTAAGATCGGAGCAAACCTTGGTTTCTCAAATGAGGTATTCTTTCCTTTCCCAGATGTGAATATATCCTATGAACTCCTAGATTTCCTAACGGTATTTGCAGGAGCTGAAGGTACCTTATACAAAAACAATCTCAACAACACGTCCATATACAATCCGTATATCAATACCACCTTTAATATCCAAAACACGAGTATCTACCATTTCTTTGCAGGTGTTAAAGGTAATGTAGGTCTGTTGAATTATGATGCACAGGTAGGATTGAAACGTGCGAATGATTTAGCCTTGTTTTTGGACAACCCCGAACTTGAAAATGGATTCAGAAGAAAATTTGAAGTACTCTATGATACAGCAACCATCTTCAATATAAACGCTACCATTAACACAAAAGACATCAATGGCATAGCCTTTGGTGGTACAGTCGATTTAAATACCTACTCCTTGAGCGTAGAGGAAAAGCCTTGGCATTTGCCAACCTTTGCCTTGAATGGTTTTGTAAAATATACCGGATTGGATAATGATCTTCAAATAAAAGCAGATCTATTCATGGAAAATGGGGTCCCTTATATCAATGACTTGGGTGAAGCAGATAATCTAAACACACTCTTCGATCTTAGTGTGAATGCTGATTATTTCTTCTCAGATAATATTGGTGTATTCCTCCAGCTAAATAATCTGGCCAACAATAAACGGATCAGATGGAATGGATATGAGAATTATGGATTCAATATAATCGGCGGAATCAATGCCCGCTTCTAAAAAAAAGCCCCGGCCATATAGTCGGGGCTTTTTTTTAGAACTGCTTATAGATATCGATTACTTTTTGAGCTTCTGACTCCCAATGGAGAACATTCTTAGCCAATCTGCATTGTTCTTTTTTATACTTGTAATCTTTTGTTTCAACACGTATTTGACTGATCTGACCAGCTATATGTTTAGGTTCTAATTTGTCGAGTAAATAAAAACAATCCCAATCTGCCTGTAGCGCTTTATATTCTGGAAAATCCATATGTAATGCTGGTAGCTCTGCCTGGATATAATCAAAGGTCTTATTTGCCAAGGAATAGTAATAAGAAAGTCCTTTGTTTTCCAACAAATTAAGACCAAGGTCCGCTGTCCTAAGTGGCGCTTGAAGTTCTTCTGGTCTCAGGTAACCCAAAAATTGAACGCGCTGAGTAAGTCCAAGATCTTGAACGAGATCTCTTAGGTATTTGCTCAGGTCTCCTTCTCCAGCAATCACTAATTCAACGGAGGCATCCAGTAAAGAGAGTGATTCAATCACTTGCTCTAAGCCCCTTCCTGCATTTAATGCACCCTGATAATAAAGTCTAAAAGGTGCATTTACTGGGCGCTCTTCAAGCACTGGCCTTTGAACACTCAAATTACGAATGGTTTCAAATTCAAGTCCATACCTTTTGCTAAATATTCTAGCAAGCTCAGGTCCTACGGTGTAGGCTGCATCAAATGTTGGTATAAATCTATCTCCAATGGCATTCCAAACTTTCTGTACTCCTGCCCTATCTTTCAATTCAGGCACTTCTGTAAAATACTCGTGTGCATCAAAAACAACCTTCACAGAAGGTCTTAAAAATTTCACTAAGCCTACAGCCAAAACCGTATCTAAATCTACCGCACAAATAATATCTACAGGACGAAAAAGTAGGAATACAAATAATCTAATATTGAAAAAGCAATAGAATAAAAAACCGCTTTCAAAGCGTGCACGAAGTCTAATCTGCTTGTAGGCCCTTTCTCCTAATGCCTGAGAATTTCTTTTCCGTCTACCTACTAACTCTACATCAAAATGAGCTTCCTGCAAACTATCACTGATACGTTGCATGCGCTGATCATAATTCAGATCAGTAGTTACGGTTAATATGATTCTTTGTGCATCAGCCATTCCAAAACAATTTACCACCTTTAAAGGAGAACCAATCTTCATCCAATAAATCTCTTGTAACCTTTTTAACTAAGTCGTATTTGTGAATACCTGGGTATTTCACCTTCAAAACATCAATAGATACGCCTTTTCTATTGTTACGTACCAATTCTATGAGTTGATTTTCTATAAGTTTATACTGCTCTGAGCGATTGGCCTTATTTTTTTGGCTAATACAATTATCACAAACTCCGCAAACTTCTTTTGCCTCCTCTCCTAGATAATATTTCATAAAGTTTGTCCTACAATCTTCCGTCAACACATACTGGACCATAGATTTAAACCGATTTGAAGCGGCATCCTCCATCTTGCCGATCAATTGTGTATCAAACAATAATTGCTCGGAAGCCAAGCGTGCAAGTGGGAAAAATAGTTGAGGCTTATCTTGTCTTGGATGGTAATCAATCAGCTCAGCCTGCTCTAATATAGCCATCTTTCGTTTTAGATCTGTTTCGGAGATTTTTAAAAATTCGGACAATTGCTTTTCCTTGATGCGCACCAACTGATGAAAAGCACCATCGTGCAAACGCAGAAGTGCATTAAGTAGACCATCCATTTTCTTATGTTGAATCTGGTAGGTATAGACAACTTCTTTCGTTTGAATAATTTGAAAACTGGATTGCCGGAAAGCATGTTCTTGCACCTCCAAGTACCCTTGCATTTCCAGAAACTTCAAAGCGGCAATTGTCTCTAAAACATCTAGATCAAACTTTCTACAAAAATCTCCAAGATCAAAACTAAAATGGTCATTCAAACCAGAACCAGTTGCCAATTGTAGGTAAGACCCAATGGCACTATAAACTCTTTTGACCATCCTGATTTCAGGAAATTTCTTTTTTAGAACTTCACTTTGGCGTTCTATATCTTCATCATTATACATTAAAACAGCATATGCGGCAGCTCCATCTCTTCCAGCTCTACCTGCCTCTTGGAAATAAGCCTCTGGACTTTCAGGAAGATCCAGATGAATTACAGAACGAACATCTGACTTGTCAATGCCCATACCGAAGGCATTCGTGGAGACCATCACCCGACTTTTACCACTAAACCAATGTTCTTGCATTTTCTTGCGTTCATCCTGTTTAAGGCCAGCATGATAGAATACAGAAGGAATCTTCATATCCCTTAATCGAAGTGCAAAATCTTTGGTCCGCCTCCTGTTTCGAACATAAATCAAAGCAGGACCAGGCACTTTTTCTAAGATCTTAAGCGTCGCTTTTAATTTATCTTTTTCCTTGCGAACAACATACCTAAGATTGGATCTTAATAAATCGCCCTTCAGTATTTGAGCAGATTTCATCTCAAGATTTTCAAGAATATCCTGTTGAACCTCTGGTGTTGCAGTAGCTGTCAGTGCGATTATCTTATGCTCAGAAGAACCCAAAAGTTCTTTTATTTTTCTGTATGAGGGCCTAAAATCGTGGCCCCATTGAGAAATACAGTGGGCTTCATCCACGGCTACGAAGCTAATATTCATTTTATGAAAGCGATCCTGAAACATAGGGCTTGACAAACGCTCTGGAGAAACATAAAGCAACTTAACCTTACCATAAACACAATTATCAAGTATGCGATCGACCTCTACCTGTGGCATTCCTGAAAAAATAGCGTAGGCAACAATTCCCCTTTTTCGCAATCCATCTACTTGATCCTTCATCAAAGCGATCAAAGGAGAGATGACAAGACAAAGTCCTTCTTTGACGAGTGCAGGAACCTGATAACAAAGGGACTTCCCCCCTCCTGTAGGCAGTATAGCGAGACAGTTATCGCCCTTGAGCACAGCATCTACTACAGGTTTTTGATGCTCCCTAAAGTCATCAAACCCCCAGTGCTTTTTTAATATGTCTTTCGCTGCCTTCAATTATTATGTTTGGTATAATTTATGGAATTAAACTATCAAATTATGCATTCGGGTAAATAAAAAAAGGCGCCTAAGCGCCTAAAGTAATTCATCTTTTAAAAAGTAGTTATTGTAATATTTGAGATGAACACTTAATTTATATTTCTTGGACAATTGTCAATGAACTCAGAATTCTGATATTCAATTTCATTGTTTGATTCTAATCGAACTGGGCAATAAATGGCTCCTCCATTAAGTATCGCACAATTTGAAGTAAATATACAACTTAGAATTTTAATATTAGGCTTTTCTGCTTTTGTAATTATAGAAAGTCCACCTCCGTTTAAAGCATTATTATTAGAAAAGGTACAATCAACAAATTGAATGTCCCCTAAATCATTAAAATCACCATCCATATAGAAGGCACCTCCGAAATAATAAGCCTCATTTTTATCAAAAACACAATCTTTGAATAAAAGTGTGAATTCGGAATAATTTTTTATTTCTCCATATACCGCTGCTCCATATAAGGCGATATTATCAATGAAATAAACATTATTGACGATGGGCCAACCGCTCTGGTTATCACTATTAAATTTATTGTACCATCCTGCTCCACAGGTTCGTGGAGAGGCTTGACTATGCGCATCAAAATCAGCGTTGCCGTCTGATATTACAAAGCCATCAAGAAGTGTTGAATTACTTATATTCTCTGAATAGAGTACGGTGAAGCTATTATCCTTGTTCCCTGGATCACCAATATCACCGCTTAGGATACTTTTCCCATTGGTTGCTTTTCGCTCATCCATAAACTTTTCAAAGCCCATGAATCCACCAACTAGGGAAACACCATCTTTCAATATAAAGGATACGTCTCTATCGTCACCTTGGGTTGGTTTATACAAACCCACTGCAACCCATACTTCATCTCCAAATTCAGCTGTATTTAATACTTGAGCTAAATCAGAAGATGCATCCTGCCAGGACAAACCTTGCCCATTACCATCAGGCGTCACAAAGTACCTTTTGGCAAGGGATGATTGATTAAATAAAAAAATAAAGAGTATAGAAACGTAAAACCGCATAGAATTCATCTAGAAGATCAACCTACAGCTCATTAGGAATACTTAAATATAATCAAATATTCCACATAAAAATTCCTATAATATTATTTTTTTACCTTTAACTTTTTTAGGCCTATTATTTGATACATACTTTGTGAAGTGTTTACTGATACAAATACCGCCAAAGAAAAATGAATCAAATCGATTAGAGTTACCACGAGCTTGGCCTGCTGGGAAATCATCAATAGTTTGATTAGGTAATTCTGAGCCCCTGTAACTAAGCGCCTGAATCTCCGGACTCATTTGCTCAAAATCATTACGCTCAGGATAAGTACCACTAATATCGTCTATGTGATCCGTAAAGGTTTTATGAAAACCAACCTCAAATCCAATAACCACATCTCTTTTCTCCCCAACCTTTATATTGAAGCCAAGTCCAAAAGGAATTGAAACTTGCACTTTGTCATACTTCTCAGCTTTTCCCGGCATTCCCTGACCTTCAGTACCCAAGGGTTGAAGTTCAACCCATTCTCCGTTATAGTACGTCTTGGGATTGAAGTAAAACCCAGATACACCTGCAAAGATATACGGTGCTGCAATTCGTTCGGCTCTAGAACCAAAATCCATAAAACTAAACTCAATCACGTGGGACCAATCAACTATATCTGTTTCAAAGCTCAAATTCCTATCAGATATATTCAAGGTCGGATAGCTACTATCTGAGCCACGAAGTTTACCATGATAAATACTAGTCTTATACGATAAGTTATTGCTAAAATTATAACGGAAAAATAGTCCTGAGGCAAATTCACTGCTTTTTGCTTCAAACCTTAATTGTCTCAACTCGCCTGAATAATTTGAAATTCCTGAAAACCACCCAAATTCATAGCTTTTATGCATCTGCTTAAACTCACTTTGGGATCTAACGTTCCAAGAAAAGACAACTAAACAAAAAAGTATTAGTAATCCTCTTTTCATCTGTTTGGTGTATTGTTAAAAAAGTAGTCTTGTTTTGATCTTTCAGCAAGAAAGATCTTTGGTAGGTTTATAAAAGCAGTAAGGTTTGTTTAATCAGAACTTGTAGATTATTTTTTCTGACAGAAATTAATTTAAGTGTATATGTCTTTTTTTCCTAATTAAAATTTCCCATAGGTTTGAAAGCTGACATAAAAAGGGCCCATCAAAATGATGAGCCGCATTATTTGTCATATATAATATCAAAATATCTTCATCGCTGTACTACAAGGACATATGCATTTTCTGAAAGTTTTCCCATATCGTCATAGCTAATCCAAGCATATCCATCTCTTCCCCATCCATTTCCATATGCTCCAGTAACCTCAAAAGCCTTCTTTTCTTCAGAATAACCAGTCACAATAATTGGTTCAACAGACACACCTCCAGTACCGGTATATTCCCAAGCCGAGGTATTACTTAAATTTAAGAAGGTTTTATCTACCCGAATATCCACCATTACAGGATTACCCCTCATCAGGGCTTTTCTCAATTCAAAGATTTTCTGTCTTGCGCCTATATCAGGTCTGAATATATGTAGATAATTTTCTGCTTGATATCGCTGAGTAGAATGAACTGCCTCGTTTAGAAATTGGCTGCCATAGGGAAATATTGCTGCATTGACAGTACCTAAATTCACCAGCTTAGTAAGCAGTTCTTTATAAGATTCATCTGCTTGAATAGCTATAAAATCAGGAGAAAGGTTGACTTTGAAGTTAGAATTGAAGTTAATATAGAACTCCATACAAC
>JBELIG010000177.1:0-6847 GCA_042091035.1 Sphingobacteriales bacterium
ACCTTCAGATTGAGCTTTCTAAGGATGAGATTCTAGAAATGCAATGGGGAAATGAAGGTACAGTTCAATCGTTTATAAATAGAGTTCGAGCTTCTGCTCAAGAAGGTGAATAATTGATACAGAGGAATAGGAAGTCTAAAAATATCATAGAATGACAAAACAGGAAATCGTAAACGATATTGAAAAGATCCTTGAAAGTCTTTATCCTGAGACTCCTGTTCCTCTGGATCATAAAGATCCTTATACTCTGTTGATTGCAGTGTTGCTATCTGCACAGTGTACGGACGAACGTGTAAATAAGGTGACACCTGCTTTATTTGAGCTTGCTGATAATCCGTTTGATATGGCAAAGCAAGATGTCGAGGCTATTCGCCTGATCATAAGACCCTGTGGCTTGTCTCCGAGGAAATCTAAGGCAATCTATGACTTGTCTCATATTTTGATTGATAAGTACGATGGTGCGGTTCCTAATGATATGGCATTACTAGAGGAATTGCCGGGTGTAGGGCATAAAACAGCAAGTGTTGTGGTAGCTCAAGCCTATGGAGTGCCTGCTTTTCCTGTGGATACTCATATACATCGTTTGGCATATCGTTGGAAGCTGAGTACAGGCAAAAATGTGGATAGGACAGAGGCTGATCTCAAAAGATTATTTCGTAAAGAGATTTGGAACAAATTGCATTTACAGATAATTTTCTTTGGTCGGGAGTATTGTCCCGCAAGAGGTCATAATCCATATTCCTGCCCAATTTGTAGTAAATATGGTCGGAAAGGATTGTTTCAAGAATTTGACAAGAAGAAAAAATAAAGCTTAGAAAGGATAACCCAGTGCCAGATTGAAATTGGCCTTGTTATTTTCTCCTAATATTTCTCCGGGTTTTAACCAAAAATATTCTTGGTTGTTCTCTAGAGTAGGATAGGGGTTTCTTAATCGTATACCAGCGTCTACTCTCAAAATGAAATATGTAAAATCTATCCGAAGGCCAATGCCCGAGTTTACAGCATTATAATTTTTGAAATTGTCCCAGGTTAATTGAGCGTTGGGACGATCGGCGTCATCATATAGAAGCCAAACGTTACCCATATCAAAGAAAAGAGCAGTCTCGTAATTAATTCCGCCCAATGAAAAGAGCGGTAGGCGGTATTCAAAATTTAATTCTATATGAATATCACCGGACTGTACAAAACTGTTCGCTTCTGATTCTGGTATAACTCCTCCAGGGCCGATACTTCTTATTAGCCATCCACGCATACTTTCAGGACCTCCGACATAAAATTGCTTAACAAATGGGATGGCGCTAGAAAAACCAACAGGTTTAGCTATTCCTGAAATCATTCTGAAAGCAAAACTTGTCTTATTTGTATACTTTTTTGTGTAAGTATAGGAGAAGTAACTTTTAAGATATTGCGAAAACTCTATGAATTCTTCATCTTCGTCCTTTGTTTTGATTTTCCATATCACATCATCACCCGATTGCTTCAAACTATTATAAAGAGCATTTAAACCTAGAATTTCAAGACCTGATACTTCAAGTCCAAAGCCGAAAGTTCTTGATTCTCCGTATTTAGGGACCAGTTTCTTATATTGATAAGTGAAATCTCTAAAAAGAAATCCTGTGAAGAATTGCTTTGTAAAACTAGAAGCTAAGTAGGCATTTTGGGAAATTACTGTTTCATTAAATTGATCTTCAATTTTTGGATTGAAAAAATCCAAGCCCAGCATATCTATATTTAGCAACCTGTTTTTCCTACTCGTTATTTCATAACCGTACTTGGTATTGAAGGAATGTAAACTGTAAAATTGAAAGTTCAATATATTATCATAGGAAATACCCAAATGGGTTTTAGTATTCCTTTTTATGCCATTGTAATTTTTATCGGATAATATATTGAGCTTGTTCAATCCTTTGAATATACCCAGGTAATCTACAAATTTAGGATAGTAGATATCCATATTTGCGTGAATATCAAGGTTGTTAACGAGTGAATCTCTCGCTTCCTTAAGGTTTAAGGCCATACCGGCTTCTAGTCCTGTTATAAAAAGCTCTGCACCCTTTAGAAAATTTCTATGTTGTAGAGATACGTTTGATGAAATACCAAAAAGCCTTAAGAAGGATGTACTTGCAGTACCTTGTTTGGAAATATTTAACTCACCATTTGCCCCAAAAGCAAATCGCTTATTTGGCGTTAAATAAATTTTGATATTTAAAGTGTTGGCTTGATCAGGATCGAGTTCTTTTTTAATGTTGACGAAGCCATACATTTCAAGTTGACCGAGTTTGCGGTTTGTTTGATTAAATTTTGTTTGGCTGTAGGTATCTCCAGTTTTAAAAGCAATTGCATCTTTTAATACATCCTTTCTAATAATCAGCCTCTGATTTTGTTGAATGATTTGAATGCCATTATCAATACTGTCTTTCTTTACAAAATCGTTTATAGAAGGGTCGTAGTCCGGGAAGATGGTGATCTCTCCTATGACGTACTTTTTGTGTGTTAATGCGTTAGATGGGCTTAAAATGTCTAAGCTGACCTTGAATTCCTGTTCTGTGGAATCTACTTTTAGTTTATCTATGAAATGGGTGCCAAATAGGGCATAACCCTCATCTTTTAGAACCTGACTAATGCGTTGAATTTCTTGATTATATAATGTTTCATCTAGACGTTGACCAGGAGATAGAAAGGATGAGGATTCAAGCAAGTCAAGATATTTTTCAAGCGTGGTATCTCTGGTTGAATAGATTAGGTCAGAGATTACATATGGTTTGCCTGGCGCAATTTCATACCTTGCTTTGAGTTTTTGACCTTTATTGTCTTTATAGATTTTTATACCCTGAACCTCTGCTTCAAAATATCCACGGCTGTGCAGATAATTTGAAATATTGATTGCAGTGCTTTCCATTGTTGAATCATTGAATATTACTGGAACTTGTCCGAACTGTTCCCTGATCCACTGTTTAAATCTAGTTGTATCTGATTCATTGGAATATTTGTAGTAGTAGTATTGTTTAGGGATTCCAAGAAATTTGTCATTAGGTTTTTGCAGAAAAAGGGTGTTGAGATCTGTATTTATATCCTCATTTTTGCTTAGTTCTTTGTCTTTAAGAACGACAATTTCATTCTCAACAAGGAAGCTTTCGTCACCACCTAGGTATTTGGTTACATTACAGGCACTGAGAAAAAAGAGCAAACTTACTACAAAGACTATGTGACCTAAATTTACTTTCATTTAATCTTATCTAAAATATTTATAATTTTGAAGCTATAACCTTTTTTTTAAAAGATTTGTTCAAAACAGATTCATGGCAATTAGCAATGCACAATTAAAGCTTCTCCAATCCTTAAAGCTAAAAAAGTTCAGGCAAAAGTACGGCAAATATGTTGTAGAAGGTCCAAAAATGGTCGATGAGTTGATTTCTAATAAATCTAATTCAGTTGATACTATTTATACAACTCTACCTTACAAGGACAAATTGTTGGCAAAAGGATATAATGGCTCTATTATTGAAATTAATGATAAAGACCTAAAGAAAGTATCTGCTTTAAAGACGCCTAACCAGGTTGTAGCAGTTGCAGAACTTCCAAATCTAGAGGATGTTCCGAGCTTGTCAGTCGAAAAGGTGTCTTTGTATTTGGATCGTATTCAGGACCCTGGCAATCTTGGCACAATCATAAGGATTGCGGATTGGTTTGGTATAAAGAACGTTGTTTGTGCACCGGGAACAGTAGATGTTTATAGTTCAAAAGTAATTCAGTCAACTATGGGAGCAATATATAGGGTTGAGATCTCTTATGTCGATTATGATAAATTAATAGCAAAAAATAGTGCTTTGAAATCTTTTGGTGCTGTCTTAGATAGCGGCAAATCTATTTATGATTTGGGTAAAGAGGTCCCGGGCTTATTAGTTATAGGTAATGAATCTCAAGGTATATCTCCAGCACTTAAATCTCAGCTTCATCACCAAATTAGTATACCTAGAATTGAAGCTAAGGGTGCGGAGTCTTTAAATGCAGCGGTAGCTTGTGGTATTATCTGTGGTCAACTTATCAGACCTTAATTCAAAGGTGTGAATTCGAATTCCTTATTTTCTGCATCGAGTAACCTTAGATTATTTGCTTTTAGGCGGTTTATATCTAAATAAAATAAACTATCGTAAGGTGCAGTCTCCTGAAATTGTATAGAACAATCGAATTCAAGTGCTTCTTTGTTTTGACCTAATATCCAATCTCCAGACACAGAATCTGTAACATAAGTACTTCCCTCTATACGTTGAAAATAAAAATTGAAGATCCCGTCATTGTTCAAGATTAGAACTCTATTTGTTTCAGCGCCAAGAAGGGGAGTGGCCCCTTGGCTCGAATAGGTCACAGCAGCCGTACAATTCCATGAATTGACTAACCTTGCATCTTTTGAACGAAATGATATGTAGGGGCCGTCTTGGTATCTTTTACACGAAAATAAACTAAGACTAAAGGCCGCAATAATCAATAGGAGCGAAATTCTCATGCGATTAATTTAAGTAAATTCTTGTAAACTAATTGAACAGGTAGACCCATAATATTATTATATGTCCCTTCGATCTTAGTTATTTTACAATGACCTATCCATTCTTGAATAGCATAGGAACCAGCTTTGTCATAAGGGTTGAAGTGATCTACATAATATTCAATTTCTTCTGTACTAAGTGCATTTAAAAACACTGTTGAAGTCTCTGAGAAAACTACCTTTTGATCCCCGAATATCATGCAAACTCCTGTAATGACTTCATGACTAGAGTTGGATAGTTGCTGGAGTGTGGTAATTGCATCTTCGCGATCTTTAGGTTTTCCAAAGATTTTATTATTCTTTAGAACAATGGTATCTGCTGCGATTAGAAGTTCTTCTTTTTTAAGTAGTTTTTTCGATGCATCTGCCTTCAATTCTGCCAAATATGCAGCAACAGAATCTTTTGGCGTGTCGGCAGGAAAAAGCTCTTCAACTTCTACAGAGTCTACTCGTATTTTAAATCCAGCTTCTTTGAGTAATTGGCTTCTTCGGGGCGACTTTGAAGCTAGAAGAATAGGTGTATTGAAAATTTTCATGGCTTATCGTATAAAGACAAGTAAAAGGATTCCTGTCAGGATTATTAATTTATATAGTTTACTTAATTTATTGAAGTCTGATTCAGTCTTAGCTGATCTAAGTTTCAATAAACTGAATATGGTCATAGGAAAAATACAAATTATAAAAAAAAGAACGCCAAGGTATATTCCCTCCAAAAATAAGTATAAACAAAAACACAACTGTACGAAAATAAAAAGGAGTATTAATACTTTGGATACTCTAAGTACAACCCGCAATGGATATGAATTTGCAAAGGTTGTTAACTCAGCTTGCTTATCAGCTTCTTTATCTTCGAGATCTTTGATGATTTCTCGAATTAAAGTGCTCAAAAATGAAAATAGTAGATAAAAACTTAGAATTCGGGTAAAGAATTGAAATGCTGTGGGACTGGATGCTTTTAATTTTAAAATACCAGGTGCTTCTGCTAAATAAATCATGAGAGTAGGGAAGATACAAAGTACAGCAATAAGTAGGTTTCCAAACAGGATTGTACTCTTTAATTTTTTTGCATAGATGTACAAAATGTAGGTGCCAACTGGGTAGAGAAGGCTTAATGCCCATTCATTGTATTTGTTGGCTAGATATAAGGTTAATAGCATCCCTAGAGTGCTAATTATCCAGTAAGTCCTTTTGAAGTAAATAATTGGGACTCCCGTTTCTTGTAAGGATATTTTGTTCGAATGTGCTTGGTCTGTTTTGAGATCGTAAAGATCGTTGATTAGATATCCTGCTCCCATTATAAAGGCCAAATCAATTGTTAGGAGTATAAGGTCGGTCAGGCTTAATCTCAAGCCAATATTAAAGGATTCTAAAATATTGTAGAATAAAAAAAAGTAAATAAAGCATTGAAGAAGAATAATGGTCAGCAGGTTAATCGGCCTGCATTTTTTTAACAATATAATTCCATGCTTCAATGCCATATTAGTTATGACTTATCTAAAGGGTTGGGCCAGTCTTTATTTAGTTTAAGAACTTTTTCGATTACGTCCCGAACACAACCTTGTCCACCTTTAAAGGGGGATACATAGTCTGCCATAGAAATACATTCTGGAATAGCATCTTTAGGAGCAGTAGCTAAACCCACAGCATTTAATACTGGTAGGTCAGGTACATCATCTCCCATATAAAGACATTCTTCAACTAAAATATCTGGGTTTGCGGCAATAAGACTTCTAAAGTCAACGATTTTGTCATGCGACCTTGTATAGATATCTGTTATTCCCAATCCTTGAAGTCTTAAACTTACACCTTCAGAGTTGCCTCCTGTGATTATTACGATACGATAGCCTTTTTGAAGAGCTGTTTTCAAAGCGAAACCATCTTTTACATTCATTCTACGGAGCAGTTCTCCCTGCTCTGTAACAACCAAGTCTCCTGGTGTTAAGACCCCATCAACATCAAAAATGAATGTTTTTATGGTACGGAATTGCTCAAGTAAGTTCATCATAAGCTTAGACTATTGATTATCTCTCCATTCATAAACCCACTTAGCCTGGATTTGTTCCAGATGACCTTCGCTGCAGTCTTCTTTTTTTCCTTCAAAAGCAGGGATTTCAAGGATCCACTCTAGAAGATCTGTAAAGCGGATTCTATATATCTTCGACTCTGTAAATTCATCTCCGAATTTATCATACAATTTAATTGCAATATCTTCATGATCTGTCCATTTAATTGGCATATCATCAAAAGCTTCAAAAGCCATATTTTTATTTTTTAATGTTCGTGTCCTATTATTTTTGATTGATC
>JBELIG010000010.1:0-34731 GCA_042091035.1 Sphingobacteriales bacterium
GGTGTATTCGGAATCAATGCTAAAGAAGTAGCAATGACTGCAGGAAACACATATGATGTTACATTCACAGCTGATGCAGCAGTAGAAGGCTTCCAGTTCACTATGAACTTTGATGCTAAGAAAGTTGCATTTGTAGGAATGACTGATGGTGTTGCTACAGCGAAAAACTTCGGATTTACTAAATTGAATGAAGGCGCAATTACTGCATCATGGAATGCAGAAGCTGCTTATGATTTCGCTGGTACTGAAGTATTCACTGTAAGCTTTACAGCACTTGCTGATGTAAACCTAAGTGATGCAGTAAGCATCAACTCAAGATTTACGGCTGCAGAAGCATACGCGGCAGGAGACCTACAGGATGTTGCTTTGACATTCTCTGGTGCTGCAGCGAACAACTATGCACTATACCAAAATACACCAAACCCATTCAAGGGTGAGACTGTAATCGCATTCGAACTTGCACAAGCAGGTGAAGCTGTAGTTACAATCATGGATGTAAACGGTAAAGTAGTTCGTACAATCAACGGTGATTTCGCAAAAGGATTCAACAATGTAACAGTTAAGGATATCAACACAACTGGTGTTCTTTACTACACATTAGAGTCTGGTGACTTCACAGCTACTAAGAAGATGATCATCATCGAATAATATATTGGTAGTTTATCAGCGGGATATTCCCGCTGATTTTCCTCCAATTTTGCTTTTTTAAAAGCGATTGGATTTTACCCGGATCCGAAAGATTTAAATCGGTTTTTGGGATGCCTTCAAGCTCTAAGCTTGAGGGCTTTTTTTATATGCTATTGCAATATCAGCAGCTAGTCGGGCATTATTAAGTACAAGTTGGATATTTGCTTTTAAGCTCAATCCTTTTGTTTGCTTTTCAATATAATCCAGCATAAATGGTGTGATGTCTTTACCGACTATTCCCCTTTCTTTCATCTCAGATAAGCCATTTTTTATATGATCTTCAATAAGGCCATAATCAGCTTCATATTTAGATGGAATAGGGTTAGCAATAACTACACCTCCTTTTAACTTTAGTCCCCATTTGATTCTTAAGAAATCTGCCACTTCATCTGGAGAATTTACTGTTTGCGTTAAATTAAGGCCAGATTTAGAGTTGAAGAAAGCAGGGAATTCGGATGTTTTATAGCCAAGTACAGGCACCCCATTGGTTTCAAGATATTCTAAAGTCATACTCAAGTCTAGGATAGACTTTGCTCCTGCACAAACCACAGCAACATTTGTCATTGACAACTCCTGCAGATCTGCAGATATATCCATAGTTTTTTCTGCTCCACGATGCACTCCACCTATACCTCCAGTAGCAAAAACAGGTATTTTTGCCAGCGCTGCTATTATCATAGTAGCTGCAACTGTTGTTGTTCCTGTTTTACCGTTTAGCATTATCTCTGGAATATCTCTTCTGCTACATTTAACACAGCTTATGCCTTCTTTCGCAACTCGCTCAATCTGCTCATTGCTAAGACCTATGCAAATCTTTGAATCTATAATGGCAATGGTGGCAGGGATGGCACCTTGATCGCGAACTGCTTTTTCTACCATACATGCCGTTTCAAAATTTTGGGGATAGGGCATACCATGAGATATAATAGTCGATTCAAGTGCAACAACCGGTTTGTTTTGATCTAAGGCATGTTGTACTTCTGAAGATATATTTAAATAGGATTGCATGTACATTGTATTAAGATTTCTATATTATCCCGTAAATTAAAGATTTAAATTCAATTCAGACAAAACGATCAATTTATGTCAAAGGCAAAAATATATGGAATGATACATTTGGGTGCACTACCTGGTACACCCAAGCATTCAAGTTCTATTTCGGATATCTGTGCTAAGGCATTATCAGAGGCAGCAATATATCATGCTAATGGTTTACATGGGATTATCATTGAAAACATGCATGACGTACCCTATTTAAATCGTTCGGTCGGACCAGAGATCACTACTGTAATGACAGTTGTTGCCCTTGAATTAAGAAAGCTATATCCAAGTTGGACTATTGGGATTCAGGTTCTTGCTGGTGCAAACAAAGAAGCATTAGCAATTGCACATGCTTGTTCCTTAGATTTTATTCGAGCAGAAGGGTTTGTCTTTGGGCATATTGCTGATGAGGGTTTAATGAATGCTGATGCAGCTGATCTTCTAAGATATCGTAAGCTAATTGGAGCAGAAGATGTACTTGTCTACTGCGATATTAAAAAGAAACATGCGGCACATGCTATTACAAATGACTTAGGAATTGGAGATATTGCTAAGGCAGCTGCTTTTTTCCTAGCAGATGGATTAATAGTTACAGGAACTTCCACGGGTGAGAAAGCGGCTATAGAGGATCTTCAAACTTTAAGATCAATAGATAGTGGACTTCCGATATTTGTTGGTTCGGGCGTTGATACAAGAAATTTAGAGGATTACATATTTTTAGCAGATGCATTAATTGTGGGCTCTTCTTTTAAGGAAGACGGTTATTGGACTAAGCCATTAGATTCAAGTAGGATAGGAAGTTTTATGGAGCGATTTAATGAATTATAAGTTTTTGTATACTCTTAGATCCATTTAATTCATAGACTACAAAGTATATTCCACTCTTAAGCTGCTCAATATTTAGAATCAAATGATCTTCTGTAAGTTCTTCATGGAAATATTCCGTTCCATTTATATCCAAAATCGAAAGTATACCCAGCGGTTTAAGATTTTCTATCCTTAAGTTTTCTGTTGCTGGGTTTGGATAAATACTCCAATCTATTTTTGAATTTATTTGCTTTAAGTCTGTAATAAATATTGTTTCCTGAATGGTATCAGAAACACATTCATTTGAAGCGATGAATAAAACATCAATGGAGGTTTCTAATTCTCCAAGAAACGTAAAATCCTCCTCTGTAGATAGGAGTTGACCGTCAATGATCCACTGATAACTTTCTGCATTAATTGAATTGTTAGAAAAATTGATCTGCCCATTTGTTTGGGTGTAATCATAAGAGGAGACAACTGTCCAATCAACCATTGTATTCAGGAGTTCTATTGATTTACCCATACTATGATTGATAAAAGTACCTGAAAACGTTTCTTCAATAAATGATGCTCGTACTACAAAAGATTGAGGTGTATTAAATTCAAGGCATTCCAGTGTATAGTTTAATTGATTAGCATCCACTGTCCCTATTGGAATAAGTTGGTAATCGACCAATTCATAAATATGGTAGGCGAGTACATTTTCTTCTGGATAGGGTTCCCATGTTATGGAGCCAGTTCCGTCCGTATAACTAACTTGAATGACATCTAAAGGAGCTGCAGGAAACGCCTCCAAAGATGGATCTCCTAATAAACTAATATGTACGCCTTTACTTGCTATTCCTGAGTTATAATTTAAAGAGATATTATTTTGAATGTTTACTAAGGATCTACCTATTGGGAATCCTAATCCCATACTGTGAATTTGCCAGTTTGGTCTTCCTGCCCAAAGACTTGCTAGTGAATTTCCTTTAAGCAATGAAGCCATCAATAGATTATCTGGACTGTCCCAATCAGCAAAATAACTACCATATAAGATGGTTACAATACTGCTTAGTGAGTCGGACTTTAGGTCTTCTGTGCTTATTACATTTTCACAATTATCAAAGCTTCCTATCCCGTTTGCATAGGACAAGAAATAACTATTGTTCAATAGACTTGCCCTATATGGCCCCTCCTGGATATTATCAATCCCCACCAGAGGACCTGCATTCTTCCATGCATTTTGAGCATAAGCTTCTACATAGTCAGATAGCTCATCTTGCAAGATACATCCGTTTTCGGGGTAAAATTCAGCATGTTTAAATTGGTGTAATTTATTTAAATAAGCTGCAGTCCAATTTATATACTCTGTTTCTGATTCTGTTAGATTTGAAAAGTCCAATCTACCTACGGGTATTTCCACATCATTTGGGAATTCTGATTGATCGAATTTTCCATCATTCGGTATGTTATGGTTCCGTTCATCATTTAATATGTTAAATACAATATTATCGGTCCATATTCCGTCGAGTTCTCCATAGTATCCATCGCAGGGCCAAGCACCTTTGTGCTGAGGAATTCCGTCGGGATTTATATTCCCAGAATAAGGAACAGCAACATCTCCAATCATGAGAATCATGTCATTCAATGGATTGTCAATATTTGTATTGATTAGTTCCTTGATATCAAAATGCGTAGTTTCTGGGCTCACAGGGAATATCTCAGTTCTCCAACCATTTAAGGCCATATCCATTCGATATTGGTCGATTTCTTCCACAAGACTTATAGAGAGTAAATCGTCAACAAAAAGGAGCATTTTTCCCTTGAATTCAAAACCTTCGAATTGGACAGATGAGCAGAGGTAACCATAGGCAGTCCCGAATATGGTTTCTTTCTCTATTTTATATTCATATACATTGTTCCCAAGAACTAGAATATCGTAATATGAATTGCTGTTTAGCGGAAGCTCTGCAATTGAAGTTCCCCATTCTTTTTCACCAAAATTACGCCTGAATACTTTGTACCCCTGACTTGTAAAGTCTAGATTCCAATGTAGTTCGATTGCAGGCGGATTATTCTGTGTTTCTGCTTCCAATAATACTGACTTCTTAAAGGAAAGTGTTTGACTAACTGCCTGTATGCTGAACATACAGATAAGAGTTAGAAACAAGATTTTTCCTAAGAATTTCATATTGGATAGCCTGGATTTTATCAATTTTACTCAATAATAAATATACTAAAACCTTTTGGTTATCGCATCAAGGTTATACTACCTTCATAACGTCTAACCTTCCCATCTGTAAAGTATACTAAAAAATGATAACTATAAACGCCAGAAGGTGACAGATTTCCATTAAAACGACCGTTCCAGCCATTTTGTTGACTATTTTTAATGACGTCGGCATTTTGATAGACCATATTACCCCATCTATCGTAAACGATTAGGTTGGATATACTGACAACATCTATACCTCCCTGTATATAGAAATAATCGTTTTCACCATCGAAGTTTGGTGTGAAAATGTTTGGAACATAGACATTCCTTCTCTTACCTATGTTGATATCATAATTATCCCTTGCTTTACATCCTGCTTCATTCGTAATAGTAGCACTAATTTGGTAGGGGAGTATTGGTGTAACTGTAATGTCCAAGCATCCTGAGCAATTAATAGAATCTGCTGGATACCATTCTATTGAAAATATGTCTTGATTGCTTTCTGCGCTAATATTTATGGATTCTCCAATATTGATTTCTTCTTCATTCCCAAGGTCAAGAATTAGAAGATCTGGATTTTCGACAAAAACCTTTTGGGTGATAATACATCCATTATCATCAATAAGAAATATCATTAGACTATCTGTTGATGGACTGACATTTTCAAACAGAGGAGAGCTACTCACAGTAGATCCACTATCTATAGAGTAAAGGTATGGCATGTTACCTCCTGAAACTTCATTGATTTCTATTATGCCTGTTGTGTCGTTATGACAGAGTGGATCTATTATATCAACATTCATGTCAAGTTCTATCATCTCAATACTAAATACCTTATCTGCTTGGCAATTTAATTCGTCTGTAACTGTAACTGAATAATTACCTCCTTGGGTAAAAACTGCACTTTGTTGTATGCTACCATTGGACCATTTGTACTTTAAAAATTCGTCAACAAACAAGGTAGTGGTCGGTGTGTTATCGTTACAGATAAAAGGGTCGCCATAAATTTCAAAATTGGCTAGATTACTAACTTTAATATTTGTTGCTATTGTGCTGTCACATCCTTGTTCATTTGTAAAGATTTCGTACAGAATAGTATCTGATTCATAGGAAATACCGTTGTAGGTATCTCCAACACAGAGGATGATTTCTTCATTGACCAAAGTGCTATCTTCAACTATTATCGATAGGATCAAAATACTGTCGCATCCTAAAAATGAACTTAGGGTATCAAAGTATATACCTTCTTCAGATAGAAACGTACCATTCCATTCAACTTCCTCACTTGGACAAATATTTTCAGTTAATACAGTAGGTAGGCTATTCTCTATCTGGAGTGTTAGATCTACAATACTATCACAGCCATTAAAGGCAGTCAAAGTGTCTGTAAAAAATATATCTACATTAAAGGAGTCTGTTCCTATGTAGTAATATTCCCCTGGACATATAACAGCAGAAACAGGGAAAGGTCCTGTGTCGAATACATCTAATGTGAATGTTTCACTTATTGCAAAACAATCACTGCTTGGAATTCCATTAAATTCATTGTAGGCTATATTAACCCTATATATTGCACCTTCTTCAGCATTTACCAGTAACTCATCACTTGAAGCTCCTGAAATTAAGGACCATGAATTTCCTCCATCAAGACTTTTCTCCCATTTGAAGAAAAAATCATTCGTCAGGCCATTAGAGATATTGGCGTTAATTGTGATTAATTCATTTTCACATGCACTTGAAGGTCCGGAAAGAATAATCTCTGGTCCACAGAATTGTGTTGAGATATTATCTAATGCAAAATCATTTCCTATTAGTGAGGAGCCTTTTAGTCTTAGGCTTATTTTTAAGTTGTTTTGGAAATTGTTTCCTAGGAAATTAAAACTAAAACTATGCCATTGGCCATCATTGAGGATGGGGCCTGTTGAAAATGGAGCACTAATTACTTTTATAAGTTCTTCTGACTCACCTATCGAAGACAATACAAGCTCTATTTCAGGGAGTGCAACTTCTTCTGGATTTGCTGGATTGTTAGGTGCATAAAGATCATTTGCAAGGTTAAGAACATCGAAACTTATTGTATGTATTAGGTCTCCGCAGAAACCTAGTACTTGTTCGCTCCAAATTATTTCATTTGTAGATCCTCCATTGACCAGTTGGAAGTATCCATCTGGTTCATTGTTCTGGTTGGATATGTTTGTCAACCAGCAGATTTCAGCACTGTTTCCAAAACATGGACTGCCCTGCCATTCATTTGCTACCGTGAATTCTCCTTCTTCAAGAAATCCATCATCGGCATAGACTAATGAGTTTTCTAGTAAGTTCATAAATGGAGCAAATTGTTGTAGGCCCGAACCAAAGTCTCCATTTGGAATAATATTATTTCCTAGTGAACCAGAGCAGGAGACACCTGGATTACTTATAGGTGTATTGAAACAATTATCGGGGTCATCAAAAGTTAATACCAAAGCCTGAGAAACGAAGGAACAACTCTCGCTATTTAAACCATTTAAACTTGTATTTACAAGAACACGCACTATTGTGTTGTAGGGTAAGTTGTTGATTGAGAAGCTATTTAGGTTGGTAGGTAAACCACTGTTAGTCCAACTAAGTCCACCATCTAGACTAGTTTGAAGTTGATAGAAAAGAGTTGCTCCTGGGTTAGGAGTTACTGTTGCGCTTAGATTAAGATTGTCTCCTGGGCAATAGGGAGCATTTGTTAGTTCGGTCAACAACACATCAGATCCACAAAGATTAGCTGTTACATTGTCAATAGCAAAATCATTTCCATTGATGGCTCCTGTATAGTTAAATAAACTAATCTCGATACTGCTTACACCATTTGGAACAATATAGTTTGCGCCTAATGTGATCCACCCTGTTTCTTTCCCTATAACTTGGGCAGGAACAATAGGGTTACCATTTACTCTTAATTCTAGGTTTGGATCCGAATAATTTATGGTTGATCCTTTTACCATATTAATAACATCAAGTCCAATATAATATTCTGATCCTTCACAAACATCAAGGGTGTAAGAATAGGTCTTTATTGCACTTAAATATCCATTAATTAACATCATGTAACCTTCCGGATCTGTTGAGTTATCACCGATTTCAATCCAATTTAAGTTGGATCCTGCGGTTGAGTTTATCAAGGTATATTTTGCAGTACTTGGTGATGGACCAAAATTGTAAGTCAGCAAGGTGTTGATGACTGGCACAGGAATTGACGGATATGTTTGATTTTGTCCAGAACCAAAATCTCCATTAGTGATTAGATTTGAGGCATTGGGGTTTGGACAAGTTGCGTTCATCATTCCTGTAGACATCGCTATGCATAGGGGAATTAGAAATAAAGGGGTGATAATTCTTATCATGATTCAATAATTGAATTGGGATTAATGTTATTTTGCGTATACGCAAGTAATAACCTCTGAAGAAGGTAGACTTTTGAAGCGGTAGATATTAGATAGAATAATGATATATATGTTAAGCGCTAAATTACAATAATGTTTAGAAAATTTGGAATATTATCAGTATTGATTACTCTTTTTTTGCCCATATTCGGACAAAACTTTGTAGAGGTTAAGGATCTAAATTTTTTTAATCAAGATGGGGTCTATAATTTCATAGGGACAAATTATTGGTATGGACTTTATCTGGGTGCCACGGAGGAGGGTCAAGAGCGTCTTTTGAATGAGTTGGATCAATTGCATGCTAGGGGTGTGAACAACCTAAGAATCATGGCTGCATTTGAAGGAACAGAAGAAGACAAATGGCGAGTAGCGCCAGGTATTCAGACGGCTCCTTATACCTATGATGAACAGCTACTAAAAGGCCTTGATTTCCTCTTGGAGGAAATGGGTAAACGAGATATGAAAGCAGTTCTTGTATTGAACAACTTCTGGTTATGGTCAGGAGGGATGGCTCAATATGTGAATTGGGTAGATGGCTCTGATATTCCTACACCGACCCCCTTCGACGGAACAGCCTATCCAGCCTATACAAAATACACAGCCAGCTTTTATTCGAATCCCAAGGCAGTTCGCATATTCAATGCATATGTGAAACATCTTATCGGTAGGGAGAATACCATTAATGGTAAATCATATATTGATGATCCAGTTATTATGTCATGGCAGCTTGCTAATGAACCAAGGGGTATGAATAATGTGAGCGCTTATAAAAATTGGCTAACAGAAACGGCAGCTTTGATTAAAAGCCTTGATCCTAATCATTTGGTGTCTATAGGGAGTGAAGGGAATACATCTACGCCATTACCTAATGGTTTAGACTTTTTTAATGATCATGATTTAAAGGATATAGATTATTGCACCTTTCATCTTTGGGTTCAAAACTGGTCATGGTTCGACCCTCTTAATGCAAAAAAGACCTACCCTAAAGCTATCAAAGAGGCAAAGCGATATATTAAGAAGCATAACAAACAGGCTGTAAAACTCAATAAGCCTCTAGTACTTGAAGAGTTTGGGATTTCAAGAGATTTAAACGACCATAATTGGGAAGCCAATACTAATTATCGAGATAAGTATTTTGCGTTTATATTTGATTCTTGTTTGAAATCTGTGAAAAAACAAAAGGCTTTGGTTGGATGTAACTTCTGGGCATATGGAGGAAGTGGCCGACCTTCTACTCCCAAGTCTGTGTGGTATCCTGGGGATGATTTGATCGGAGATCCTCCGCACGAATTTCAAGGCTGGTATTCTGTATATGATATAGATAAATCAACACTCGATCTAATACAATCGTATTCAAGACGTATCAAACAAAGTGTGAAGTAATATGAAGATTGGTCAAAAAAACTATACAACAATCTGGGAGTTGGATGAATCAGTAATTCAGATCATAGATCAGCGCAGTCTGCCTCATAAATTTATTATAGAAGATTTACTCAGTACTTCAGATTTCGAAGTTGCAATTCGCGAAATGCATGTACGTGGTGCTCCTTTGATTGGCGCTACCGCTGCTTACGGAATTTATATAGCTTGTAAAGAAGCCGCTTTGAGTTCTGATTTTAATTCCTACCTTTTTGAAGCTGCAGAGCGCCTTAAGGCAACTCGACCTACAGCGGTTGATTTATTTAATTTAGTTGATCGGTGCCTTCGGAGAATTGAGGCGGGGCAGGATGCCAAAGAAAAGACAACTATTGCCCTAGCAGAAGCTCGACTGATCAGTAAAGAAATCAGAGCTCATTGTTATAATATAGGCCTGCATGGGGTTTCTATCATAGAATCCCTATATGAACAAAAAGGTGAGACAATCAACATACTTACTCATTGTAATGCGGGATGGTTGGCCACAGTTGACTATGGAACCGCAACTGCACCAATATATGAAGCCTTCAAGCGAGGAATCCCGATTCATGTGTGGGTCGATGAGACCAGACCTCGAAATCAAGGCGCAAGACTCACCGCTTATGAACTTGGACAGGAAGGAATTCCTCATACAATTATTGCAGATAATACGGGTGGGCTTCTTATGCAAAAGCAACTAGTAGATCTTGTTATCGTAGGATCTGATCGTACTACAAGAACTGGTGATGTTGCTAATAAGATAGGGACTTACTTGAAAGCCTTGGCTGCATATGATAACAATATTCCTTTCTATGCTGCACTGCCAGAGTCATCTTTCGATTGGCAAATTCGGGATGGCGTTAAGGAGATTCCAATAGAAGAAAGATCAGCTGATGAGGTTCGTTATATTCAAGGTCTTGATGACGCTGGTGTTTTACAAAACGTATTAATCTGTCCGGCAGATAGTTCGGCTCTGAATTTTGGGTTTGATGTAACCCCCTCCAAATATGTAAGTGGTATAATCACAGAACGTGGAGTTTGTAAAGCAGAAGAAGCTTCTATTTTACAGCTATATCCAGAAAAGGCCGAAATATGATTGATGAAGGATATATTAAATTCAATGCAGACTGGAAGGAAACTGCTGCTTTTGAGGATACTTTGTTGACAGACCTTATAGCCGTCAGACAGTTAGTTTATGAACAGGGGTTTATTGGCGTTTATCCGGATGAAATAGGCTTTGGAAATATTTCAATGCGCTTAAAAACATGGGAGGAGTTTTACATTTCTGGTTCGAAGACAGGAGCTATTCCTATCATGGATAGTAAGCATATAGCAAAAGTTACGGAAGTTCATGTCCATAATAACTGTTTAAGCTGCATAGGTCCAGTTATTGCTTCCTCTGAGTCTATGACACATGCTTCAGTGTATAGGGCAAATCCAACTATTGGCGCAGTAATCCATATTCACAGTAAAGTACTTTGGGATAGGCACAAATTTAAATTGCCTACAACTTCAGCAGATACACCATACGGCACAGTAGAAATGGCAGCAGAGGTTTTTGACCTAGTCTGTAATACAGGTGAGCAAGGAATACTTGTCATGGCCGGTCATGAAGAAGGATTAATCATATACGGCAAAGATCTTTATACAACTTACCAATTACTTCAGACTATTGTTTGATATATAGAACCACCATCTTATTAATAAATCAGTATGAAAACAACAAAAATTTCCTCCTTATTTAGCTTGCTATTCATTATCTGTTCGATGCAATTGAATGGGCAATATCCGAATTTGAATGTAGAACCCTATTTAATGCAAAGCGTTCCCAAAAATGTACTACTGTTTTTGAATGACAATGTACGTTATGCAAAAGCCATTTCTTCTAAGTATAATGTGCCGACTGATTTCCTTCTTTGTGTTGCTGGCTTAGAAACGGGTTGGGGAAGCAGTGAGTTAAGTGTTGAGGCAAATAATTTTTTCGGTATCAAAAACCTACTCAATGATGGACCCTCTTACTGTGTTTGGCACAGTGATTATGTAGAAGGCAAGGGAATGGTCGAGGCCTATGATTGTTTTAAGAAATACAGTTCACCATTGATGAGTTTTTTGGATTATATGGAGCACTTGTATTCGAAGGCTTGTTATGTAGAAATGCAGCAGATTTATGCACCAAGTTTTGACGATTGGACTACTATTGTCTCAAAATGTGGATATGCTACAGATCCTGCTTATGGCAATAAGTTGAAGGAAATCAAGCGGAAGTATTATTTTTCAGTACTATTGGATTTATAGTTTTTTTGCAAACTAATGACGATAATCCTGCTGGACTTTTTCATTTTTACAAAAAAATATAAAACGTGCGATTGATTTTAATATTTTGCTGTTTCCTGTCTTTTAATTTGTTGGCTAACAATGGATTGATTGTGGGTGAAGTTCGGAATGAACTTACAAACGAACCCATTGAATTTGCTACAATTTATATTCAGGGTACTGGGCTTGGAACAACGACAGATTCCTTAGGGATGTTCCGCATAGAATTAGAAGCGGGCGTTTATAATCTTGAGATTGCATATCTAGGCTTTGAGACTACTGTTCTGTATAGTAAGCCAGTCAGTTCAGCGCAGCCAAATTACTTACAGATAACATTAAATCCTGCCCTGACTCAACTTGAAGAAGTTAAGGTATTAGGTAAAAAGAATGCTGTAAGTCCAATATATTCAGACCAGATTAGTGCTTTTGAGATTGTAACTTTACCAGGAGCTACAATGGATTTGTCCAAGTATGTTAAGGCATTGCCAGGGGTTAGCCCAAAAGTTTCCTTTGGCTACAGTATGATTGTGCGTGGCGGAGCTTCTAATGAGAATAGATTTTTTCTGGATGATATTGAAATACCTTCGATAACGCACTTTGCTGTCCAAGGTAATAATGGCGGGCCGAATGGGGTCTTAAATACTCGAGTATTAGAATCTGCGGAGTTATTTACGGACGGCATGCCACTTAATCGTTCAAATGCACTAAGCTCTGTCTTGGAGGTTAAATCTCGATTAGGAAGTAAGGAAAAGTTCAGTGGTAACTTTACTTTAGGAGCCACAGATTGGGGCTTTGTGTTAGAAGGGCCTATGGGCAAAAAATCTTCTTATGTTTTTTCTGCCAGGGAATCATTCTCTCAGCATATGCTTAAAGCACTTGGGATTCCAGTGATTCCTTTTTACTCGGATGTTTATTATGCGCAAAAAATTAACCTTAATCCTAAGACCGAGATTAATTTCTTAGCATTAGGTGTTTACGATAAATATACGCTCAATCTAGATGCAGATCCTTCTCCGTCTTTGATGTACAATATAGGATACATCCCCGAAGGAAAACAACTTGCATTTACGACAGGTGTGTCCATAAAGCGTTTTCATGAGTCTGGACATAGCAAGTTTGTTTTAAGCCGAAATTACTTTAATAATCGAGCGGATAAGTTTTATGGAAATAGCTATGAAGAAGTAGATCGATTACTTCAATATCATTCAATAGAGGCTGCAACAAAGGCACGCTATGAACGAAAATTTATTTCTGGAAATAGAAAGATTGATTACGGTCTTGAATGGTCAAATGAACATATTCATACAATAAATAAAAGTCCATCTCTTCTATCGGATCTTTCTATTTACACGAAAGACTATGATGCAGATCTTAGATACCAGCGCTTTGGGATGTTCTACAATACTGAATTTATTGTTGGGGCAGAAAAGGATTGGGTGTTTGATTTAGGTCTTCGCTCAGATGCCTCTACGTTTAACAAGTCTATGCGCAATCCTTTAAATCAAATCGCTCCAAGAATAGGTCTCAAGCATATACTATCAGAGAAGCTGGATTATAATATCAATATTGGACGCTATACTCAATTGCCTTCTAACATCGTACTTTCTTATTCTGAATCGGATTCATTTGTAAACAGGTCTTCACTTAAAACAATAAAGTCAGATCAACTAAGCACAAGTATCCGATATTCAAATTCAAAGAATTTTCAAAGTAGGTTTAGTTTGTTTTATAAGTCATACTCAGACTATCCTATGTTATTGGATGATGGTATTTCTTTGGCTAATGCCAATGCTAATTACGTTGTTGTTGGTGATCAGGGTGCTAATTCCGATTCTAAGGGCCGAGCATTTGGGGCGGAAGTTTTTGCTAAGCAAAAATTTACTGGAGGATGGTCTTATTTAATATCAGCTTCATATGTACGCTCAATGTTTACCAATGCAGATGGTATTTATACTTCGTCTGCCTGGGATAATAGAGTCTTTTCAACGATGAATTTATCAAAACGATTTAAGAGCAACTGGACTATTGCTGCAAAGTGGAGTTTGGCAGGTGGAAACCCTTACACTCCATATAATATGGCCTTATCGTCTTCTCAAGAGTATTGGACTGTTTTTCAGAGAGGTATTCATGATTATTCAGCAATCAATGAAGCACGGTTACCTTTCTTTCACCAACTCGATATTCGAATAGATAGGCAATTCAATTTTAAGAAATGGGCCTTCACTTTTTATATTGATATACAAAACGCATATAAGTCAAACATAAGTCAGATACCCTATTTATCTGTAATTTATGATGAGCAAAATTGGACTCCAAGGGCTGACCCTATTGATCCTTCTAGGTACCTCATGGAGCAGTTACCATCAGATTCTGGGAGAATACTTCCAAGTATTGGATTATTTTTTGATTTTTAATTTGCTTAAAAAAGAAAAATCCCATTATTTGTAGAATAATAAATCAGTATAAATTTTGGATGCTTTAATTGTGAGAATCCAAAAAGATTTATTTAATATTAGCTTATGAATATGAAAGTACGTTTGATCTAATAAACCTTAATCATGGAGAACAAAATTGTTATCGGCAAAGGTCTGGGAAGAATTCAATTTGGGTTGGATCGAGATGATGTCATTGAACTTCTAGGTGCGCCTACCGAAAAGGAATTAGAAAAAGACGAATTTGGTGAATCAGAATCATGGCATTTTGATCACTTAGATCTGTCTTTACTTTTTGATGGTAATAATTATTGGCAGCTGGTCTCAATATCCGTTACTTCAGATGCATATTCATTTTGTGGTATCCACCCAATTGGGATGGATAAAGATGACTTTATCAAACATATGCATACCTTGGATATGGAGGTTGAAAGTTTAGAGTTTATGAAGAGTGAAGGCGAGACATTCCAAGAATTATTATCCATGGAAGAAGAAGCTTTAGATATTTGGGTAGACAATGGGATAATCTCAGAATTACAATGGGGAGGCGTATATGATGAAGAGGATAGTATGGATTGGTAATGCAAATGACATAAAATATTATTTTTAGTATATAAAAAATGTTAAAAATGTTAAAAGTTTACTCTTTCTCGAGTAAACTTTTTTTCTTGTTGCTGTGATTGGAATATAATCCCGTGGCTGCAAGTATCCAAAAACAATTCTCGCAGCCACTTTTTTATTTTACTTTTCCGAACAAAAAAACTGAAACCAAAGTTAAACATTATATTAATTCATATATAATGTCATCTCAATGAAAAACAGTCTCAGTTTCATATCGTTATTTCTGTTTTCTATTTCATTTTCATCTGTTTATTCTCAAGTTTCTTTTGATATCCAAGGCGGTATATCGAATACGAATATATTATCTGATAAAAATCAGAATGCTAATTTTAGGACTGATTTGAATACTTATGCAGGTACATCTCTTCGATTTGTAGCTGATAATCAGATTAATTTTCAATTAGATTTTCTATATGAAAAAAAAGGAGCCAACTATGTTGATGATCAGTATCAAAGCATTTTCGGATTACAATATCTAAGTTTGAGTCCCATCGTGAACATTGAACTTTCTAAGTCTTTAGATATATTTATAGGGCCATATTTTTCCTATCGCTTAAGGGAAAATCATGAAGTCAATGGTGTTGAAATAGTATTGGATCGCTTTGATTACTTAACGCATTCTGATGATATGGGGCTTCGATCAGGATTTAAGTTTAAATTTGATCAATTCTTTTTTCAAATGTGTTATTCATTTGGATTAAAGGATATTCGAAGCTTTAACTTCGACTCACCATTTGAAGGGCCTGTTTTTCCAGAAGGACTATATAATAAAAGTTTCTCCCTTGGACTTGGCTTTACATTCACTAAATAAGTACGTAGTAATTTTGCGCAGATAGGCTTTAGTTTTGTTAAAAAATTAATCCTATGAATCAAGATTTAATTGTTGACAAGGAGCATTCTCCTGTGTCTTCAGCTGTAGAACACTCTGAGTTCGATAGCTTACGTCCTCCTGCGGTTATTTGTGATTTAGACGGCACACTTGCCTTAATTACAGACCGTGATCCTTATGATGCAGAATTTTGCATAAATGATCAATTGAATATTCCAGTTGCAGATCTTGTAAAAGCCGAGAATAAAAATGGTGCTGCGATTGTCTTAGTAAGTGGTAGAAGTGAGTCTTCTAGATCTAACACTGTTGCTTGGTTAAAAAAATATGATATCCCTTACCAAGGTCTTTTTATGCGACCTGCAGAGGATTTTCGTAAAGATGCCATCGTAAAACGAGAGATCTATGATCAATTTATAGGTTCTGTATATTCGATTAAATATGTCTTAGATGATAGGGATCAAGTGGTAGAAATGTGGCGCAATGTTTTAAAACTGCCCTGCTTTCAGGTTAATTACGGATCCTTTTAGTAGGTGATAAAAAGAGGGTTACTCAAACCCAAATGGCAACCCTCCTTCACCTATTGTAAATTTTATAACCCTATTATGTGAAAAGCGCTTTTATTGTTCTTCAAAACAACAATGCGATGGTCTTTTGTTATTAATGTGTCAATAATAAATAAGGAATTTACAGGCTTTTACATTCAAAAATGGCGGGCTTGAATCGATGTGCATCAGTGAGCAACGTATTGTTTTTTTGTTTATATGTTTCTTTTAGTGTCTTGTATTGTTTTTCTTTCTCTACAAGTCCTTCAAAACATTGGCATTCATCTAAATTCCAGGTCAGCGTATCATATTTTACATCTCTTAGTGTATCATCACAGAAATTAAATTTTGGATATATTGCACGTAGTTGATAGTCATCTCGACAAATTTTATCTGTTTCGCAGGCGGTGAAAAGACTTAGTATTAGCAGCAGTTTTAGCCTGTTTTTCATAGTAGTTTTTACAACAAGATTAGCTTTTACACTCTCATAATTAGATAGTTATAAATTTTATTTATCATATATTTAAAATATATCTTCAATAGAGTGTAATCATTAAGACAAATAACTTATTCGATTTATTTTAATTTGTTGGTACCAAACGAATAACCAACATGAAAACTACTATCACTAAGTTAGTGCTGTCAGCACTTGTCTTTCTATCTATAGGTTCAAGAGCCTATGCACAAATCGAAGCTACTGATATAGAGCCAGATACGAATAAAATGGTTCTTGTAAATCTGAATGACAATTTTGAATTATATGGCGTTGTAAAAGACCTGAAAGAAGGTTTAGTATATTTCGAATCTGAAAAATTCGGGGAGATTCAATTTGAGACATCTGAGATCAATTGGATGGAGGAGGTTATAAAAAGCCAGCTGCGTTATAAAAAAATGTACAATAAGAATTCGGATCATTACTTTATGATTCCATCTGCCTTCCAACTGAGAAAGAAAGATGCCTATATTCGTTCCACATATCTTCTATACAATTCATTTAGTTATGGGCTGACAGATAATATATCCGTCTCTGGAGGAGCTGATTTTTTGCACCTAATTAAAAGCCTTTCTGGAAATAATGAATTTGGTAATTTATATTTTCTATCGGTTAAAGGAGGCGTACAATTGTCTAATAAGGTTCGTCTTGGTCTAGGGGCATATAAGATGCGTTTCTATAAGTTTGATGCAACGATGCCGCTGGCAAGCTTGACATTAGGTGATCGAAATGATCATTTGACAGTTTCCTATGGTCAGAATATTCAAGGATTTTCTGATTCGGGCAATAGCATGATCATGGCGGGGGCTCAAAAGCGAATCAATGATAAGATCTACTTAGTTGGCGAGTATATTCAGTTTCCTAAGATTATGGATGAGGGTGCAAGCTCTCAAGCTGTTTTTTCTTACGGTATTCGATATAGTTCTGGTCGCATTGCGTTTGACCTTAGTATGTACAACAATAAGAGCATCAAGAATTATTTTCCTTTTGGAATTCCCTTGTTTAGCTGTACATTCCAACTATAATAAATGGCTTACTCATCCCTAAGAGTAATGTATTATTCGTACCCTTCAGCAAAAAGAATGCTAATTCCCACGAGATGCTTTATTAATTCCTAGCGATAGACCTTTGCTCAATTCTGCTAGATCCAACAAGGTGTATTTGATATCCCCATTGGTAGGATATGTCGTTCAGATAACGTTTTGATGTATGTATGTTTTGTGTATATGTATAATAAATTATTAACTTAGTTCCAATAACTACACATACACCAATAGCAACTGTTTTATGTATCCAATAGCAATATGGTCTTATGACCAGTTGATTAGGAGGCTTGATAATCTTATGGAGCATGATTTCCATCGGGAGACTATCTTAGCTTGCAATCAAACAATCTTACAGTTATTTAAAAGACTGATTAAGGTCCAATTATCAAAGACCTCAAAGATCCCTTCAAACGGCAAAAGAGGCGGTAAACTCATCGATATAATATCTCTAGAAGAACGGGATCAACTATTATTATCCATACAGTATCCTATTGATTTTAAAAAGATCTGGGATTCTTATGCTCGATTCTATAGGCTACAAAGTACCCAAGAATTATTTGATCAATGTTTTCAACCAGACTCCTGGCATTGCTATTCAAAGAAACGAAGAATAGTAACCAATCTATCAATAGAGCTTCCTTATGGAGTCCATTATGCGGCGGATAAAATTCGTGTAAATGGTTATCTGAATCCAGGCAAGAATGATTTAGAGAATCTATCTGTTTATGGCTTTCACCTCGTTAAGCATCTTTTGCATCCAGAAAAAGGTGTGTTTAGCCTGTTAGGATTAGATATTACGGAAAAAACGCCTCCCTTAAAATTGAAGCATTCAAATCTAGATGCTTACTACTCATAATATTATCAATATATAAATAAAAATAATATAAATTTATTATATTGTGTATAACTAAAGCAAACACTCAATGTGTTGTTTCACTCACATTGAAAAGCAACTAGATCGAGGCTCTTTGTAGCCTCTTTTCTATAAAAAAAGGTCCTGTAAACACAGGACCTTTTTTACTTTATCGAAGTAAGGTTACCGTTCCATTGTACACCCGTCGTTTCCCATTTACGAATTCAACACTTGCTTTCCAAGCATAGGCCCCTTGAGGCATGACCTTACCCTTATATATGCCGTCCCAAGCAGCAGCTGGCTCTTCACCATCTAAATCCGATGATTGCCACAGTTGTTGTCCCCAAGGTGCAAATACCTCTATCACGTAATCTTTCACTCCCAATCCTGCTGGCTTAAAGAATCTAACATCACCTTCTCCGAATTCGGGGGAGAAGGCATTAGGTACATAAAATCCAAACAGTAGATCATATCCTAATGATTCTGTAAACACATCGGTACAGTCAAAACTATTTGTTACCGTAAGGGATGCTTCCCAGCTACCGTTACCCAAATACTCATGTTGGGGATTTGTCTCTGATGAACTGGAATTGTCTCCGAAGTCCCAGAATAGAGTTTCATAATCCTCAGATAGGTTCGTGAATCCAACAAATCCATTTCCAAGATCCGCATATTCAAAAGCGGCTTGTGGACTTGGAAGTACTTCGATATAATCCTGCAGCGTAATAGTATCTGCACAATCATCAAATGTGTTAATAGCGATCATACCGACTGTATATAAGCCAGGATCATTAAATAAGTATGTATTCACATTATTCTGTGCTATTGGTAGATCTTCAACCATCCAAACAACCTCCGTTGTATTGGAGCTTAGATCCATTAATTCCACCTCGAGAGGTGCACAGCCTTCCGTATAATCAAAATTTACATCCGCAACAGGTCTCTGGTAGATTTCTATTTCTCTTTCCAAAAGATCAATACAATTGTATGCATTGGAAACTTCCAAGGTAATGACCTGCAGACCAGCTTCATCAAAGGAAAGTGTAGGTTCTTGAACTTGAGAAATAATTGCTCCATTTAAAGACCATTGGTTGGAGGTGTTACCTTCTGACAGGTTTTCTACTTCAACGATTGTTTCTGAGCAAAAATCTAATGCTGGTAACATAAAGTCTGCTTTCGGCTGCGGATTTACAAATAAATCGAACTCAAAAGGTTCGGAAACACAGCCATAAAAATCTTCGGCTAAAAGACTTACAGTGTGTATTCCAGATTCTGTAAACGTATAGTTTGGATTGTTACTTACACTGCCCGCTCCATCTCCAAAATCCCAAGAGTAGTATAGGTCATTTCCAGAATTGTTTGCAAACTCAACAACCAGAGGTGTACAGGACACAGTATCGGAGGGTATAAAAGAAGCAACTGGTAAAGCTCTTACCTCTATAGGCAAGTCCAATGTTCCAGAACAACCTGTCTCTGCATCCGCTCCAATTAAGCTTATAGTATATACTCCACTAGCACTATAACTATGGCTTGGGCTCACCAAACTAGATGTATTTCCATCTCCAAAATCCCATTGATATCCCTGAGCATTTTGGCTCAGATTTTCAATGTTTAGCGTTTCATTGAGGCACAGATTCTCGTCAACATTAAAATCTATGATTGGCTGTGGTCGCACTGTTATAGTATTACTCACTGAATCAGAATTACAATTATTATTGACCTTTAATATAAGTTCATATTCACCTTCCTCCGTATAGGTATGAGTTGGATT
This sequence comes from Sphingobacteriales bacterium, assembly GCA_042091035.1. GTDB lineage: Bacteria > Bacteroidota > Bacteroidia > Chitinophagales > Saprospiraceae > AM-2324. Next base: position 20,441 of record JBELIG010000010.1, read on the forward strand.
AGCTTCTGTAGATGTATTTCCGTCCCCAAAATCCCAATAATATTCTACACCAACGGTACTTATATTATTCAATTCTGGTGTGAATGGAGCGCAGCCCAAGAGTTCAGGTACATTTATGAATGCATCTACACTTGGTGGGTCTACTGTAATGACTTGTTGCATAGTATCAGACCCACAGGCATTGCTTGCAATAAGAGTAATCGTATAATCAGTCGGATCTTCACCGGCATAATATAGTTGATCCTCTGGGAGACTATCAGTTGATATATTCCCATTCCCAAGATCCCAGCTAAAGTAGTCTGCTAATCCTACAGTTGCATTTGCAAATGTCACTTCCATAGGGGAACAATCTACATTTGTTATTGGACCAAAATTTACTTGAGGACTCGGGTAGACTAGTATAGTATCCAAAAGTTCATCAGATCCACAAAGGTTAGAAACTTCGAGTTCTACTGTATAACTCATAAGTTCTGTACCCATATCATAGCTTATTGGGTTTGGAGTTTCCTCGGTGCTAAACTCCGAGTTTCCGAAATCCCATTGATAGTCCATCTCATAACCGAAACTTGTGTTTTCAAAATTCACGGTCAATGGTCCGCAGCCATTATCAAGATCCATAACAAAATTTGGACTTGGTGTTTCTGTGATGAATATAGTCTTCAGGATAGAATCCTGACAGCTATATGCATTGGTACTTAGCAAGAGAATTTCATAGGTACCCGTTTCATCAAAGTTATAATTGAAGTCTGTTACTTCACTTTCTGCATGATTTATAATGGTCCAATTCGAGTTGAATAGATCATCAGAGGCATTTGTAAAGTTGACCTCTGTTGTAACGCAGGCCACTTCATCCGCCACGAAATCACTATTCGGTACCGGCCTTACCGTAACTATTCGTTCTGTGATAACCTCACATTGTGAATAGTTGTCCTGATAGATATATTCCAAAACATGTGTTCCTATCCCTGCTATAACTGGATTGAATCGCGCATCATCGTTGTCTATGATTCCCGGACCATACCATTTACCGCCTGATGGAGTAAAACCATCGAGCATGATTTCTTCATCATAGGCACAGGTCTCGAAATCCGGACCTGCATCAACTTGATTTAGCCAATCCACAACCTCTATTTCTACGAGATCACTTTGAGCACAGTTCAAATTACCATAATCAAATTGGATTGCAAATGTTCCTGCACCACTGACAGTAGGGTCAAATAGGCCATTTATAGGATCTATGATACCTATACCTGACCAAGTTCCTCCTGTACTCGGAGTAAAGCCTTGCATTTGGTATATACCTTGATCAATACAAAGAATAGAGTCTGGCCCAGCGTCTACCACGGCAAGGTCTTGAATCTCCACTTCGATTTGAATGCTTGCAACACAACTATTTTCATCCACATACGAATAGTATATAGCATATGTACCAGCAGAAGGTACCGACATAGGATCAAATATTCCAGATGGATTTACGACACCGGGACCTGTCCATGTACCACCACTAGGGCTTGAAAATGGGAGTTCTACGAGACCTGGAGCTTGACAATATGTTGTATCATTACTTATCAAAAAGGGCAGTCCATTAACAGTAAATAAAAACTGTTCTTCAGATACACAATTATTTGAATTCGTAAATGTATATACTAAGGTGTATATCCCTGTTCCACTAGTTGCGGGTAAAAATATATCATCAAATAGCTGACCTCCGTCTGGACTAGACCAAGTACCACCTATTGGACTAGCATTTAGATAGATTGAATCTACAGAAACGCAGGCGTCTATTTCATTGTTTGTAATGTCAATAATAGGTAGTTCAAAAATTTCAATGGATAGGGTATCCCAAACCTGACAATTATCTGCACCAATTGTATAAACAATCTCATGTAAGCCTACACCAGCATCTTGGGGTGAAAACATGCTTCCTGATACTCCAGCTCCGGACCAAGTCCCTCCATTCGGTGCGGCATCAAGATTTAGATTGATGTCAGCTTCACTGATACAAAATGATTTGTCTGGACCAGCGGCAATAGCAGCAGGTTCAATAATGGTAATGTCAGCACTTGCGCTATTTGAGCAGCCATTACTATCTGTGTAATCGTAGACAATACTGTACACACCAGGAGCCATCACAGGGTCAAATAGTCCAGTTGTAGCATCTATGATGCCTGTTCCAGACCAGCTTCCACCCACTGGACTTGGTGCAGGAAGTAGGATTGGGCTCCCTTGGTTACAGAAAGTTATATCCTGTATTTGAATATTTGGAAGGTCATATATAATAAGCTCGAACTGATCTGTATTTGAACAGGAATTCCCATCCGTATAGGTATACGTTAAAGTATATGTTCCACTGCCACTCTGTGCAGGATAAAAAGTATTGGCAATAATGATACCACCATTAGTTGAAGACCAGTTTCCTCCTATGGGACTTGCTATAAGAATCAAGGAATCCATGGCAACACAGGCTTCGGTCTCATTTCCATTAATATCTACGGAAGGTAAATCATATACATCTATGCTTATGGTATCCCAAACCTGGCAATTGTTTGTTCCAACAGAATAGATGAGTTCATAGGTACCTACCCCAGCAGCAAGCGGATCAAATATAGATCCAGTAATTCCAGTTCCTGTCCAGCTACCACCGGAAGGTACTGCTGATAATCCAAGATCTAAAGCTGGCGCTGTAAGACAAATACCTAAGTCCGGGCCAGCATTAATCGCTGGGGGAGCAACTATAGTCACGGTTATTTCCGTAAAATTGGAACATCCAAAATTATCTGAATAACTATACATTAAGGTATAAGAGCCAATTCCTGATACTAATGCAGGGTCAAAAAGACCTGCAGCATCAGTGACCCCTGGGCCAGTCCATGTTCCACCAATCGGACTTGCAAAGGGTAAGCTGACTACTCCTGGAAGATCACAATAGGAGATGTCAGATGAGCTTATTACTGGGAGGTCATATACCTCAACTGTCCAAGTAGCGGTATTGCTGCAGCCATTGGAATCTGTGAAGGTATAGTCTAGATTATAGTTTCCAATTCCACTAGCATTCGGATTAAATATATTTCCGGAAATAACAGCACCTCCCGATCCTGTCCAAATACCACCTGCAGGCGTTGCACTTAGTGAAAGCATTGATTCTGAAACACAGATTCCGGCAATATTTGCGCTAAGGTCAATGACTGGTAGTGGATTTACTGTGATAACAATTGTATCTGTCGAGAAGCAAGATCCTTGTCCATAAATGTAGATGATCTCATGTGATCCTAAACCTGCATCATTCGGATTGAAGATAGATCCAATAACACCTTGTCCAAAGTATGTACCTCCTGTTGGAGAAGCTATTGAGTTTAGGTCGAGTGCAACAGCATCAATACATAGATCAATATCTGCTCCAAGGTTTACAACAGGAACTGGATTGACAATGACATTGATATCTACATCATTTGAACAACCAAGAGGATCAGCAAAGGCATAATTTAAAACATATGTTCCCGTACCTCCAGCTAAGGAAGGATTGAATGAACCATTTGGATCTGTTACTCCAGGTCCTGTCCAAGTACCCCCTGTAAAATTAGGTGTAGGAAGGCTATATGCCGCATTTGCATCACAATAGAAGGTATCTGGAATGATTAATTGAGGAATACTGTATACCTCAATAGAGAGATCCTCGGTATTGCTACATCCGTTTCCATCCGTATAGTTATAGGTAAGTGTGAAAATTCCAACTCCCGAGCTGGAGGCATCGAAGCAATTTCCTAAAACTACTCCACCGTTATCACTGGTCCAAAAACCACCTAAAGGTGATGCACTAAGTGTTAGGCAGCTTACTTGTTCACAGACTAATGTTTCTGCACTGATTGACAAATCAGGTAGGCCATTCACTTGAATTGTGAAATTTTCTTGTACGGAGCAAGATCCAGATCCATAGCTATACGTGAAAATATAAGTTCCTGGGCCCGCTGTAGCTGGATTAAAAATTGTCCCAGTTAATCCTGGTCCTGTATAAGTCCATGTCCCTCCTGCTGGGCTAACAACTGAGGCAATATCTATAGGAGCATTATCCTCGCAGACGGCCATGTCAGATGCCATAGAGATGGTGGGCTGTGGTACCACTGTTACGGTTATGTCTGTTGTGTTGGTGCAAAAGTTGCCATCTTCATAGCTGTATGTTATGGTATAAGAACCAACGCCCCCAGCGATTAGAGCGGAAAAAAGACCATTATTTGCGTCGATAATTCCAGGTCCTGACCAGCTTCCTCCAGCAGGAATAGCTGCGGGAAGTGTTTCTGTATTAGGGCTTAAACAAAAAGTAGCGTCAGAAGCACTAAGTATAGGCAATCCAAAGATTTCAATAGTTAAGTCTGCACTATTTGAGCAAGCATTTTCATCAGTATAACTATAAGTAAGTGTGAAATTACCTTGCCCAGATGCTCCGGGAAAAAATTGATTGCCCACTATAGAACCTGCCCCCGAAGAGGTCCAGGTTCCTCCTGCGGGACTTGCAAATAAATCGATAGCTGAGTCATTTATACATGCTTCAATTTCTGAAGCTGAAATGTTGAGTGTTGGAAGTGGTAAAACTTCAATAGTTAAAGTATCAAAAACGGTACAAAGACTAACTGTCGCTTCATAAATTATTTCATGATTCCCGATACCTGCAATAGCTGGATCAAATACGCCTGCTCCATCTACGCCAGTACCTGACCATATACCTCCACTGATGTTATTAATCAATTGTGCGGAAGCATCGGTTAAGCATAGGCTATCGGGACCTGTTATTTCAAGTGTTGGTGGTGTTTCAATTGTGAAATCTGTTGTTTGGGTATCCGTACCACATTCGTTTTCAATCTGCAGTGTAACGGTATAGGTACCTGGTGTGCTGTAACTTACTTGCCCAGGAGCAGCTTGATCAGAACTTGCCGGTGTTCCTCCTGGAAAAGTCCAGCTGTATCCTGTTATTTCAGAAAAGTTATCAACCACACTATATGTATTTTGATCAAAGTTTAAGCTTGCGCTTTCACAAAAGTCAGGAATAGCATTTAGTGTTAGGTTTGGAGGACCTGCAACTTCAATAGTTTCGGTTATTTCATAGGTTCCACAGTCATTTGTTCCAAATAAACTTACATCATAGGTTCCTACTACATCAAACTGAACATCAATATCTTCTGAATTTAAATTTGTTCCATTCACAAGAGTCCATCCTGTAATTGGTGATATACTCCAATTAAATACTGCAGAACCACCACTTGATGTATTTTCAAAATTGGCTATGAAGGATGCACAATTATTTGGACCAGCTAATGCCATGTCAAAATCTAGGATGGGTGCTTCTACAACGGTTATGGTCTCAGATACAGAAAAAAGTCCACAAGCTTGTGAGTTTATGAACATATCAATTGTATAGTTTCCTGCTGTTAGAAACTGCACTGAAATAGAGGAGGAGCCGGATAGATTACCTCCTGTTATGATCCAATCCACAAATGGGGCACCTGGTGATATATTCCATGTTGCTAATAGATCTACGCAGGCAGATGGATTCCCACTAATTATTTCCGATGCAGCAGTAGTATCGATAAAAGTCCATGTATTTCCAACACAGATATTACTTGGTTCTTGCACCTCCATTTCTGGTTCTGGAGGTAGGCTTATTTCTATAGGTTCAACAGTAGCCGAGCTTGACCCACAGGGGTTTGAAGCCGAAATCTGTACGTCAAATGCATTGACATAATTCCCTGTAGAAGTGATTTCACCACAAGAGCTTTCTTCAAAAAGGTAGGTGAAGCTAGAGGGAATTGTATTTTGGTCGTAGGTAGCGACTTCTTCTCCATTCACATAGACTACATATTCTGTACCAATCGGATTATTTGCATAATCTGTAATAGGAAAACTTACAGGAGCCGGTGAACAAAGAGATACTGTATTTCCTGGCGTTGCTAGTCCTATGGATGGGTTGTTTCCGTTGTAATAATTATAAGTATTACTAGCTGAGCATCCATCATTTGTGATTACATCAATTACAATGCTGTAATAGCCATAATTCAAATACGTATGTACTGCATTTACACCTGCATTGTTAAAGGTCGCATTCGTGTAACTATCAATATTTCCATCACCCCAATTGATTGTATAACTTGCATTATTGAGGATAGTTGTAGACATGTTAGTCAATTCCAGGTTAGTGATTGGTGTAGCAGTACAAGTTCTAATTTCTGCACTATCTAATACACCGGTTCCTGGTGCAATGCCAATTGTAGGGTCTGGTAATGCAAATATTTCTACATTTTCCGTATGGCAGATGGTACCATTCTCATATAGGGATACGGGGAATACACCAACTGAAGGAAAGGTATAGAAGATTGTATTTCCGCTAAGATCTGTGCTACCGTCATTGTCTAAATCCCAGGTGTAGGTACTTCCACTTTGGGGGCCTGTGACACTTAGACTTATTCCTTCTTCACAAGGCGAAACAGGAAGGTAGGTGTAATCACAGCTTTGGGCATCAGTATATATAGCCCAGCATATAATCATTGAGAGTATACTAAGATTTTTCATAATGGTCTTTTGATTAAACAGTTGACTTCTTACATGTGCTTACGGTGGATGGTCTTGTGCCAGATATTCTCATATCGATCACTATGTGCTCGATTTACAGATGGGCAGACCACCTTTCCAGCTCGTCGGCTGTCGAGGTATTGATACTTTACGGAGACCTCCATTGTTCCGCCGGACGTTGCATTTAGACCATTGATGTTTAGGTCATATGAAAATCCAGTTTCAATGATTTGACCTTTTCCAATAGGCCAACTAAGATCAAAGCCTACGATGATAGCGTCTGTGCTATAGATTATGCGGTCTGAGACAGTATTTTGGTAAAAAATACTCGTGCCCAGATTCTTAAACATGAACCTACTGCCAATCGTAAGTGTGTTGATCTCGCTTTGTTGTTCGTACCTAAATGCAGGAAATGGTGTAAATCGGTTTCCTTTTTTACCAAGTTGAAGGCCTGGTATAAAAGCTGTTCCGTGTACAATAAACTTGTCATTGGATTCTGTTGCAATTCCCTGCAGTGATTCTTGCTGGGTCCTGGTAAACAGTGTCATAAGATGTGTAAAACTGATTCCGAGTTCAATCTGACTACCTTTTCCTCTGTAGCTTTTTTGATTGAATCGGTAGACCAGCCCAGGATTGATTTCTACCCATTTGGGCGTGTTCATATTGAACTCATCAAAATACTGAGCATGTGCAGACTGTGCTGCGAAGAAATCAGGACCTTTGGGGTCCAGTTGATCGGAAAATAAAAGCTTTTCCCAATCGATAGATTTTTCATTGTAAAATAGGCCTAATCCTAAGCGGATATTATGCAGGCTATGTTTTGCCTCAAAGGGCAGCACATAGGCATAATTCAGACCGAACATTTGGGTTTCTAACATACCATCTCCTTCGGCATCTCTTAAGAAAAAAAGCCCAAAGGCATTTTTCAATTGAGATTGTGCAAATTCAGCAGCTGCAAATTGGGTTGAAAAGGCTCCAGGGAATTGTCTAAACTGATCAATAGCGCCCCATTGCTCTCGTACTAGTGTCGAGAGGCTAATCGTCCCATCCGTACCTGTCAATGCAGGATTGGAATAAGCTTTGCTTATATGATATTGCGAAAATAGAGGATCTTGCCCCTTTAACATGAAGGTTGGTAAGTGTAGAAAGCCAAGCGTAATTAATAAAATTACCCACGAACATTTCATAAAAATAAATTTGAGTTCACAACTAAAAGATTGTGGAAAGCAGCGCTCTTAAGTGAAGATGGTTATGGATAGGAAAGGTGTAGTTTATTCTTTATCGAAAGGCAATATACGTAATAAGCTGAGCTGCAACTGTTAGGTGTTTTGCAAATGCTCGTATATAAAATATCATGATTTTATGCTGCTAAAGTTTTACTTCTTTCGGTTCAGAGCAGTTTTTTATGACCTTAAGAAGCTCGTTGGGAATAATAGGTTTTGTGATGAAGCTGTTCATGCCTGAGTAGAAAACATCTTCTTTTGTTTTTTCATCTGAACTGGCTGTTAGCGCGACAATATTCGTCTCATTATCAAATAGTCTGATGGCTTTAGTAGCCTCAATTCCATTCATGATTGGCATATGAATATCCATAAGAACAAGGTCGTAGTTTTTTGCCTTTATTTTTTCTATTGCTTCCATACCATTTTCGGCAAAATCTAATTTAAGCTTCCACTTTTTCAACATTTTTTCAATAACAATGCGGTTAAATGCCATGTCATCAACTATGAGTATAGAAAGACCATTTAAGTTGTCAGAAGATTCTGTATGTTCTTCAACGATATCTTTTGGTTCACCTTTTTCAATATAAATTTTGAAGAAAAACTTAGACCCTTTGCCTTCAGTACTTTCAACCATAATCTCTGAGTCGAGTAGGTTGAGTAAATGTTTAGATATGGATAGACCTAGTCCAGTCCCGTTTCTACTATGCTTTTTGCTTACTTGGTAGAATTCATCAAAGATTTCTTTGAGTTTTGATTCAGGTATCCCTATACCTGAATCTATGACTTCAAATTGAAGAAGATAACTGTCTTTGATCTCAGAGAGAAAATCTACTTTAAGTTCAACCCCCCCTTTTTCTGTAAATTTTAAGGCATTTGAAATTAAGTTTACTAGAATTTGTCGGATTCTAAGGCTATCTGAATAGACTACTCTAGGCAGATTTTCTTGATAATCTAGTTTAAAGAATATTTCTTTTTCTTGTGCTAATGGTTTGGAGCTTTTTTTAATATCCTTCAAAAGGCTATGCAGATCAAAGCTGTATTTTTTAAGTTCAAGTTTGCCTGATTCTATCTTTGAAAAATCCAGTACATCATTTATAAGAAGCATAAGTGCATTGGATGCAATCTTAAGTATTTCAAAGTTTTCTTCTTGCTCTTGCAGGTGATTCTCAGAGAGTAGAATATGCGAAAGACTGGTTATTACATTTAAGGGGCTTCGTATCTCATGAGAAATCGTAGCCAGAAACTCCGATTTTACATTAGATGCCTCGATTTCGTTATCAACTGAAATTTGAAGTTTGTGCTCAATTTCTTTTCGAACTGCAACTTGTTCTTCAAGCATCCCTGTTATGAATAATAAATCATCTTGGTTATCAATACGCGCAAGGTCGAATTCGGGAGTGATAGCACGAATCATATTCGAAAGTCTTTTTATGCCTCGTTCAATCGTTTCCTTCTCGGTATTTAATTTTTGATTGATCTCTTCATATTCCATTTCTGCAATTTGAAAGGCACGCTCGTTCATTTCAATGTCGTGGTTGAAATTCGAGTAAGATTCATTGACGGAATTGATGAATTCTTTTAGTCCAGGGGTGTTTTCTATCACTTCGCTGGATAAATTCCTTTTAATTTGGCGTAATAAGAGCTTGTTGGTTTCCAAAATAATTATTCTGATTCAGTAATAGTTGTGATAGTCATCGTCTGATTATGCAGCTCACATTTTATAAATCCAGGGAAGGGTGCTATTTCTCCATACGAATAGAAGCCAGTATAAACTGCATTTGGATTTTCCCAACCTTCCTGTGCAGCTTCCAACTCATTGTCAAATCTTCTGTTTAATACTACTTTTCGTCCGATGCAGGTAATCAATATAGAAAGTGCATTATTTGTTGGTAAGCCTTTTTGGGAATCGAACATTGCTTCAGTGGAAGCGTGTAGCAGGTTGTCTGTGTTAAACTTCATCAGTCTTACTTTGGACCCTTGGGGCATATTTCCAGCGAATGTCATTGTCTTATTGTCCTCATCTATAGAGAGGATTGTTCTTACTATGGAGTTTTCTTCGGTTTCATCTTTTATAGATATAGGAAAATAGAAACTCTTTCGAACAAGGTCATCTGCGTCTTTACCTAAGTAAAGTCTATAAAGGTCAACTGCATTTTTTTCATCTATTTCTTCAACAACATTCTTATTAGATTTGGTGATTATTCGTTCTGGGCCGAACTGTCCCCAGCCCCCTTTTGATCCAAATCCAATATTTAGTTTGTCTCCATAAAGTCCAATAGCTACTACATTGCCCTCTTTTATATCATCGTTGATTCCTACCAGGGTTTTGTTGAAGTTTCCTCCATCTGCAGCCAATCCACCTGTTACAGGAATACTTTTATTTACAACTTGGTTGACTCCGTCTACCAGTTCAGAGCCATTTACAAGTTGCCCATCTGAGAATAATAAGATAAGTTTTAGATCATCCTCGATTAGCTCTTTTACAAGTTCTTTACCAGCCTCAGTTGAGGACTCGTAATTTGTAAGATTTATAGAATTGTATTTAATCCTTGATTTTGGATTTTCGAATTCCACTGCATTAGCTACAATTGAATTTTCAGAAACTTTTTTATTATTTATTTCTCCAGCGGTGGATGCAATCAATATGGGCGTGTTTGGATATTTTTCCTTTAGGAAGGGCTTGTATTTTTCTTCTTCAATTAATTCTCTAGCTCCAAAGCAGAGAATGAAATTTGGATTTTTCACACCTTGGTCGGATAGGGTATCCCAGGTTTGGTTTTGGAAATGATATTGGGCTGTTTGCATAATTGGGAAGAATTTGTTTAAATAATATATCAATACAATTAATGTATGTATAAATATTTATTTATCGATTTCCTTTTATACAATATACAGAATTTTGTCTTCTAGCAAACAAAAAGGGATGTGGTATTACCACATCCCTTTTTTTTTTCGAAACAGTAAGAATTAAACTCCATACTTTTCTAAACGATACCTAGCCTTAAGTACTTCTGTTCTTCTTGAAACTGAAGGCTTTGTGAAATACTTGCGACTTCTTAGTTGTTTAGTTATACCAAGCTTCTGGTGTTTTCTTTTGTATCTGCGTAGTGCTCTATCTATAGACTCACTATCTTTTACTGTTACGATTATCATATTTCTCCTTTAATATTTTAGACTTACTAAGTTTCCTTTCGGGCTGCAAATATAAATCACTTTTTTAGAAAATTCCATTTTTTGTTAAAAATATTTAAGGAATTCTAAAACTTATTTTTTTTTAATCTATTGATGCTGTGTAGCCTAAGATTCAATCCAATCAATGATTTTAGCGTCTTTTGGGTTCGTCTTAGGGCTAACGATCTTTTCTAGCTTACCTTCTTCTCCGATTAGATACTTCTGGAAGTTCCAACTTACCTTACTGTCTTTATATCCATTGTACTTCTTCTGTGTTAGATAAATATATAAGGGGTGCATTTTGTTTCCTTTTACTTTTATCTTAGACATCATTTTGAAGGTCACGCCATAATTCTTTTGGCAAAAGCTTGCAATTTCATCATTGCTTCCTCGCTCCTGCATGGCAAAATCGTTACTAGGGAATCCTATGATTTCAAAGTTTTGGTCTTTGTATTGTTCATAAAGTTCTTGTAATTGCTCGTACTGGTAAGTAAGGCCGCACTTTGAAGCTGTATTGACAAGCAGTATTTTCTTTCCTTTGTATTCAGACAAAGAAAACTCTTCACCATAGATATCCTCGATGGTGAAATCATAGATAGATTCAAATTGGGTATCCAATTCTAGGGAATCCGATTTTGAAGCTTTTGAGTACATTAGGAAGGCTGCCGTTGCTATTGCAACAACAGATACAGAGATATAGGTCATTAGAAACAGTTTAATTAAATTATGAGTATTGGGTCTATTTTATGTTTACATAAACATTATAAAGCGCTACTTAGTTTTGACAAGTTTTGTTGATGTCAAAGTTTTCCTGCTCTATTTGATCATATCCTTCTGTAATATTGACTAAGTTATGTATACCTCTAGATTTTAGTATTGAGATGGCTATTACGGAACGGTACCCACCTAGGCAATGCACATAATTATCACCGGCAACAAACTTAGAGAGGTGCTCATTGATCGAAGCAAGTGGGGTATGATTTGCTCCTCTGATATGTGAAGCTGCATATTCGCCAGGTTTTCTAACATCAAAAATTCTCAATGCTCCTTCTTGATTCAACTTGGCTACCTCTTTAGCTGATCTACTAACTATAGCATCATATTCTTTGCCGGCAGCCTTCCAGGCTTCGAATCCTCCGCTTAAGTAGCCAATCACGTGGTCGAATCCCACTCTAGATAAGCGTGTTATGGCTTCTTTTTCTTGGCCACTTTCAGCAATAAGAATAATTTCTTGCTTGGTATCTTTTATTAATGCGCCAACCCAAGGAGCGAAGCCACCATCAAGACCAATAAATATGGAATTAGGTATATGTCCATTGATGAACTCCGATTGATGTCTAACATCAAGCATCAGTACATCTCTTGAATTAACCAGTTGTTCAAAATTATCAGTTGAAATAGCTGTTAATCCATTTTTTAGGATCTTATCAAAGTCTTCATAGCCTTCCTTGTTCATTTTTACATTCAGGGGAAAATAGGCTGGTGGTTCTGCCAAGCCGTCCAGAAGTTCTTCTACAAATTCAGACTTGCTCATATCTGCACGCAGTGCATAATTCATGTTTAGTTGATTCTCTAGTGTATCAACGGTTTCTTTCATCATGTTCTTACCACAGGCTGAACCAGCACCATGTCCAGGGTAAACGGTTAGATTCTTGGGTAGAGTCATGATTTTTTTTCTCAGACTATCGAAAAGGATCTCAGCTAACTGCTCTCTGGTCATGTCAGCTGATTTTTGAGCAAGATCCGGTCTTCCCACATCTCCAAGGAATAGTGTGTCTCCTGTGAAAATGGCCTGTTCTGTACCTTGCTTATCCTTAAGAAGAAAGGTTGTACTTTCCATAGTATGTCCAGGCGTATGTAGGGCAGTAATCGTTACGTCTCCTATTTGAAAAACCTGCCCATCTTCAGCTATGATAGCCTCGAATTTTGGATTTGCATTTGGGCCATATACTATTGGTGCGCCAGTCTTTTCAGATAGAGATACGTGACCTGAGACAAAGTCTGCGTGGAAGTGCGTTTCGAATACATATTTGATCTTAACGTCGTCTTTGTCTGCTCTTTCAAGATAAGGAGATACCTCTCTTAATGGATCGATAATTGCTGCTTCTCCATTAGAAACGATATAGTAGGCTCCCTGTGCAAGGCAACCCGTATAGATTTGTTCTACAGTCATGTTCTCCTTTGAATTAGTTTTTGAAAGATACTGAATTTAAAACTTCACAAATATACGCAAAGCAAATGAAAATCAATATTTCGTATCAATCGGAACAAATAGAGATGATTCATTATGTTTTTTAATATATATCTGTCTTTTGCCTTGACAATTTATTTCGTAAGAACTATTTTATTTCAGCGATTGGATGTATTCGTACCCCGAATACCTTTAAAATTTAGGCCCTCAGAGATTCTTTGAGGGTTTTTAATATGCCTCATCCATTGAATTTCGAAAAACATGGTCAACTTCTTCCAGCATAAGGTAGAAGCAGCGGATTAAGTGTATTGAAAGCTCTTCCTCGCTTGTTTTTCCAACTAAAAATTCAAGGCTGTGGTCTTTTGGGTGTGCACAAATTCCTACGCTTAGTTCTTCTGCATTGAATTCCATAGGTACGCCGATGCTTTGTTCCAGATCCTCTTTACAAGACAACACCATATCATAAATCTTTTTATTCCAATCGGCATTGGTATGATTCAGTCTTATGAAGCATCCAGCCTTAGCCGAAATATCGAGATAGTAGCTGCATCGTTTGAGTCCTACATTTGATAATTTACAGCTTTGAGTATCATTATTTTCAAAGTGGGTAAAATAATTTACTTCCAGACCAATTTCAATTCCCTTTACTTTTACCGACTCCCAGAATGACCTATAATCCATGATTGATATATTGTATGTAAACTTTATTTGAATCAAAGTTAAGATATATAAATCTTAAGGTCTCTTATTCGAGTGCTATTTATTTTGCTTTAATCTGTTTGGTGTCATAATGAAATTTATAAATGCTAAAAATCTGACTTTGTGCGAATTATTGAAAGTTAATTTTAGGATATATCTATATACATGATTAAATTAGGAAATGCGATTAAGAATAAATCCAATCAAAACTCTTCTTCTAATCTTTCTTTTATCTGGACTTAAGTCAAGTGCTCAGATATCGGGCCTTGAAATTATTCCGATAGATTCTCTGCATACAGACTTGGGGTATGATAGTTACAATCTTTCATTTATTTACCTAAAGAATAATCGTGCTGACAGTCTATTTTTAAGCTGGGAGATAAAAGAAAAGGAATTGTCTTCTGATTGGTATGTTACCATTTGTGATAATGTATTTTGTTATGGTGTTC
>JBELIG010000178.1:0-6726 GCA_042091035.1 Sphingobacteriales bacterium
CAGAGGTGAACATCCCATTTGCTCCCTGAATATATAATGCAGGAGCTTGACCAGCTGCGCCTCCAATAAATATATCTGTTCGCCCATCGTTGTTTACATCTGCTGTAGCGGAGCAAGGACCTAAGTTTGATTTTTTCTGCGGAAGCAAAAGTTGATCTCCATAATCATCATAGAATGTTTCTTTATGCAGAAAGTCAAGGCCATAGTCCGCTGCATTTGCCGTTGTGAAAATATTGGATTCAGCGTCAGCCTCATTTTTTTGAGCAATCTTTGTATTTGATTCTTGAATCTCTACTAATTGGTTTGCATCTTGGTTCTCAATAATACTTTGTTTGCCATTCATCCATGTTACTACGATCTTATCAACCTTTTTGCTTTGCCCGAGTCCAAAATGAATGCGTGGATCAACGGAAGATAAGTAACCTTTTACTGGATAGTTGTCAATCGACTGATAGTTGTCACCATGATAAATTTCAACTTTCGCACCGACTCCGAAGGTGTTTTTGTTTGCACCCTTTAAGGCAATAGTAAGATGATTTCCAGTATTCAGGTTTCTGTAAATACCAGTTTCGTCACTTGTATTATTTAGAATAAGATCAAGATTTCCATCATTGTCTAAATCGGCATAGGCAGCACCACTCGTAAAGCTTGCTTGACCAAGACCTAATTCATAGGCTTTATTCTTAAATGTAAGATCTCCTTGGTTGATATATAGATGGTTTTTTTGCTTTTGAGAAGGAAGCAGTGCAATAATACTATCTAAGGATAAACTTTGCTTTTTAGCCTCCAGTTGTTTTAGGGTAATATTGGCATCTCTATTTGTTACATCTTTATAGATACCATTGCTTACAAATATGTCTTTGAGGCCGTCATTATTAAAATCAATAGCTAGAGGAGACCAAGACCAATCTGTTTTTGCTATGCCAGCCATTTGTCCAATATCTGTGTATGTTCCATTGCCTAGATTTAGTTGAAGCATATTTGACATGTACTGATAATTATAGCCATTGTTTACCATTTGCCAGAAATTATCTGTACTCATGGAGGCCATGTTTTCCTTGTTTCTTTTATGATCCTCTGCAAGCATATCCAATACCATCAGATCATTTTGTCCATCATTATTGATGTCGGAGTAATCAGAACCCATTGAATAAAAGGAAGTATGTGCAAAACGATTTTGAATTTCATCCTTGAATTGGCCGTTGCCTTGGTTGATATAGAGTATATCAGGATCTAAGTAATCATTGCAAACATAGATGTCAGGCCAAGAATCGTTGTTGAAGTCACCAATAGAGCAGGATAGGCCCCAAGCTTTATTGGTTATTTTTGCTTGTTCTGTTACGTTGACAAAGCGATTACCTTTATTTTCAAACAGTTGATCTGATGATTCATATTCAACATTGCTCTTGATTCTGTTACTAAGTACAGTACTATTTTTAAAGTCTATTCTGTGGTTTAGTTGATACATGTCAAGGTCACCATCCTTATCGTAGTCAAAGAAATACGCTTGGTTACTATAGCCTTCAAAATCTAGCCCCCATTGCGCAGCGCTTTCTACAAATGTTCCATTTTGCTTATTGATAAATAAAAGGTTCCTCCTTAAATTTGGATCTGGCATTGGTCCAGATCTACTGACATATATGTCTAACCATCCATCAGCATTTACATCAGCCATACTAACACCAGTGCTCCATCCTGAGCTAGAGCTTAAACCTGCATTAGCTGTAATATCAGTAAATTTGAAGTCTCCATTATTTAGAAAGAGACGATCAGAGCCGTAATTGGATATTAGATATATATCTGTAAGTCCATCATTGTTTATATCTCCAACAGCAACACCCGCTCCTCCATATATATAAGGATAAGAGATGAAGTTAAATTGTGGCGTTTCTATGAATTTATTTTGAAATTTTATGCCAGTATAAACAGATTCCATTTTCTGGAATCCTTTAGTGGCATTGTCTGTTTTTTCCTGCTCTTGAGTGCAAGAGAAAGGAATGAAACAAATAATTACAAACGAAAGAAATGTAGTTATGCTTGTAGTCTTAAAAATCATAGCTCATTTGAGTTTAGTATTCGGTAAACCATAATTGGTCCGCTCCTTTTTTATCTCCAGAATAGCTGATTAGAATTTCCGCTCCAGCAGCTATACCTTTTATACATTCAATATAAATTGTACTTGCATCTGCATCTATAAGTATTTCAGCGTTCGGGTTTTTAGCATGGTTGTAAAGAGAACCATATCCAAGCGCAATGCATGCAGGGTTTTCTTTATCATTCAAAAGAAAATAATAATTATAAAGGATTGTCTTATCAATGATCGCCACTTGATCCTTTGGTATTTTTATCAAAGGACATATTTCTATTAATTCTCCTTCCTTGATTCCGTTTGCGCAAAACATTCCTCTACCTCTTTTTTCTGTTTCAGCTACATATAATCCTGGTATTTGCTGTAGACTCATAGGTGTGTTTTATCCAAATATGAGCATTTGATAGGATTCTTTAAAATTTACGTTGATATAATTTAGCGTTTTAAAACACAGACTGTAATTTAATTGCTATTTTTTGGCTTATTTTAAAAATAAAATGCATGCTTAGGTTTTTATTTTTTAGATTTGTCTAAAAATAAATTTAGACGACATATGAAGAACCTTCTTGTAGCTTGTTTAGTGTTAACATTGAGCTTGTTTTCTTCAATTATTTATAGTCAGAGTGACATTTCTTTCAGAGTACTTGGGGCGGGTGAACCCCTGCCATTTTCAAGTATTCGTATTGATTCAATAGATTTTCAAGACGTAAGTGACAGTAATGGACAGTTTGTTTTGAATAGTCTTGTCATTGGTGAAACCTATGACTTAAAGCTAAGATATCTAGGGTACCTTCCATTAGATACAGTATTTACTTTGACTAAAGAAAGGAGGTCATTTGAGTTTTCTTTGGAAGCTGTTCCATTTGAATTGGATGAAATGGTAATCTCAGGCACTCGTACAAACAAACGACGCTTAGAATCTGCGGTGGCAGTGAATGTAGTAAATGGTCGAACTTTTGAAATGACTAACTCAGGAACATTAGCAGAAGGTATGTGCTTCCAGCCGGGGCTTCGTGTAGAAACAGATTGTCAAACATGTAATTATACCCAGCTTAGAATGAATGGTCTGGCAGGTTCTTATACTCAAATACTGATTGATTCTCGACCTATCTTTTCTTCTATCATGTCCTTATACAGCCTAGAGCAGATTCCTGCTTCACAGATCGATCGAGTAGAGGTTATTCGAGGCGGAGGTTCAATACTTTATGGCGCTAATGCAATAGCAGGAACGGTTAACGTAATCACTAAACTGCCTAAAAACAATGAGTGGTCACTAAAACAGAGTATAAGCCGAATCAATCAACAATCCAATGATCTGGCTTTTCAATTGAACGGTACAATAGTTGATGATGAACAGCAGAAAGGTATTTCATTTTACGCGAGTGATAGAAATCGTATGGAATATGATCACAATGGAGATGGCTTTTCTGAATTACCACTACTAAGGACTACTTCCTTTGGTGCTAAATTCTTTTGGACACCAAATCCGGTGCATATGTTTGAGGGTAATCTTTGGAAGATATATTCATTCAGAAGGGGAGGTAATGCATTTGATCTTCCTGCGGATCAGGCAGATCAGGCAGAAGAGCGTGATCACAATATTTTGGCAGGAGGACTTAATTATACTTTCAAACCTAAAAGTAGATCCTATTGGGCAAATGCTTATTTGAGTTTCCAAGATACAGACCGAAGGCATTATACTGGGGTAGATCAGTCTGATGGTTGGGGAAATACGGTAAGTAATACAATCGTTTCGGGTTTTCAGTTAAATAATAAGTGGAATACCAAACTAGGTGATCAGGTTCTGATTGCCGGTTATGAATATCAATTTGATTATACATTTGATGAGATAAAGGCCTATGATTTTATTATCGATCAGCGAATAGATCTTGGAGGTGTTTTTGTGCAAGGAGATTTCTCTTTAGGTAGAAAGTGGGCTGTGGTTAGTGGTTTGAGGTATAATACCCATACGAATCTTGATCGTCCAATTTTGACGCCACGCTTTAATCTATTATTCAAGCCGAATGATTTGAACCAAATTCGAGCATCTTGGGCAAAAGGATTTAAGCCAGCCCAAGCATTTGAAACAGATATGCATATTGCATTTTCTGGAGGAGGAATTTCTAGGATTGAAGTGGCAGAAGATTTAGTAGAGGAAACCTCAAGAAGCTTTAATCTTTCTTGGGATTATAATAAGGCCAATCGAAAAACGATATACGGATTTACCCTTTCAGCTTTTCATACGACTTTATTTGATGCTTTTGTATTAGAAGAGAAGGGTATTGATAGTTTGGGTAATCAAGTTTTGCTAAGACAAAATGGTGGGCTCTCAGTGGTCCAAGGTGTTAACTTTGAGGGGAGATGGAATTATGATCAATTGTTTCAGCTGGAAGCCGGTATCACCTTGCAAACTTCAGCCTATGATCGACCTATCTATTGGTCAGAGGAGATCGATGGCAATGATGCATTTTTACGGACTCCGAATGATTACGGATTCTTAACCCTTGCCCTTTGGCCTGCATCCAAGTTTAATACAACACTCTCCGCTGTTTATACTGGGCCTATGCTAGTCCCTCACTTTGGAGGTGCTCCTGAGTTAGATTCGGATGAACTTTATGAATCTAATCGATTTTTGGAGGTAAATTTAAAGTTTGACTACTTGATGCAACATCTAGGTTCGGCAACGGACTTAAAGCTGAGCTTTGGTGTTCAGAACCTATTTAATGCTTATCAGGACAATTTTGATAGCAGTAGATATAGAGATAGTAATTTTATTTATGGACCAGCGCGCCCACGAAGTCTTGTTTTTTCTGCTGTCTTGAGTTCTTCTAAATAGAAAAAAGCCCCAATCAATATTTATTGATTGGGGCTTTTTTTAAGCAGCTAATATAGCATTGATGCCATTCCAGAGTTCTATTCTGGTTTGCATGGCTTGCTTTGCGACCGCTGTAGCTTCTTTCCATTTTTCATCGTCTTCTCCACATAGTCTTTCAACTAGTTCCAAGGATAATGGACCATGTTCATCACCGTCGACTTCTATGTGTCTTTCTAGATAATAGATCAGTTTACTGCAATCTACATTTTCAGATTGACTCAAATGTTTTACCATTCCAATGAACATATCGGGGATAAGATCCTCTCGGCCGAATGTAAATGCAGAAGCAATTAAATGTGGCTTATTGCTTTCAATTACAGAGAATGTAAATCTTAAGAAATTGGCAGCCACTTCACTCACCTTATTCTCTTTGATAGACGCTTCGATAGATTTGCTCTGGTTTATGCTGTTCAGAAATGCTTTTATGCCAGTGGTATCTGCTTTGATTTGATCCATAGCATCAAGATACATTTCAAAGTGACTCTTGATCTCTCCAGATTCATTAAGGTCACACTCTTCGCCAAGGACTATTTCATTAACAAATCGCGCTAGAGTAGGAGCTTCGTTTGGTCTCCATGGCACCTGTGTGCATGTAACATGATTTTGAAGCGCTTTTAAAAGCGACATAAAATCCCACACCGCAAATATATGTTCTTCCATAAATTTATGGAGATCATCTATATGCATAAGATTAGCATATAGGGGGTGGTCAGTTAGTTGATCCTTAATGGATTCGACTTCTTTTATTAGGTTGTTCAGTTGACTCACTTGTGCTCTTTTTTGCAAATATATGCCTGCTTTATTTCTGAAAAATGAATCTGTGACTGTTTTTAAAAAGATTTACACATTTCTTACCAAACTACCCTCAGGAAGTTAGCAAATGCTAAAAAGCGTTGTTGCTTTGGTAGCAACAACGCTTTATTTTAATGGCGATTAAACAAAAACTTGGCATAAAGAACATCATGAACATTCAATCGTCCTTTGTCACCGTTATGACAAATATGTAGCTAAAAGCTGTAAAGATAAATACCCTTTAATCGTGATTATCGCTTGTCTAAAATTTTTTTTGCTATAATGTTTTTCTATGTTTGGGACCTAAATGTCGCAATAATGAAGAAGGTTCTTTATATCCATGGTTTAGGTAGCTCACCAGTTTCCGAAAAGTTAGATTTGATTCGCAAGCATGCACCAGTTGTTGCATTGCATCTGGATTATGAAAATGATACGGAGAGTTATCGGAAATTAGTTGCTTATGCGAAGGAAGAGCAGGTTACTGCATTGATAGGATCTAGTTTGGGCGGATTGATTAGCTACCATATTTCAGAAAATATGGGATTACCTTGCCTTCTCTTTAATCCTGCACTTTATCGGGAAATAGCACCGGTCTATGGAATGAATATTGAGCAAAGAACTTGTCCACGGCGAATCGTGGTACAAGGGGCTATCGATGATATTGTGGACCCTATGAAAGTTCGTTCTATTTTATCAAAAAACTCAGCAGACTCCTGTAAAGAAGAGATCATAATAAACAATCAAATGGGTCATAGGATTGATCTACAGCATTTCAAGCACTATGTGGATTGGTTCTTTCTGAGTTCAATCTAGACGATATGGAATTTGGCGAGCTTTCCTTTGATGCGCTGATCTTTTCCTTTTTCTTCAATCATTTTTGCCTTATCAGCAGCTACTGCTGTGTATGATATCCTATCTTTTACTTCGATGATGCCAAGCTCCTCTTTGTTTAAGCCTATGGTTTTGTACA
>JBELIG010000179.1:0-6649 GCA_042091035.1 Sphingobacteriales bacterium
CCAAGAACTATGAAAGGTAGTTTATACCTATTCAGTGCAGCAGCTAACTCATTAAAATAAAAGGTATTGCTGGCCAAAATAGCTGTGGAATTATAGGACACATTTTTGGCCTTTAGCTCCTGTATCCGATTGATAATAAATTCAGCTTCGGATGATTTGTTTGGATGCTCCGAAACAGATATACGCTTAGAATCATCCAAAGATTGTCTTGGATTACTCAGTACAGGATTTTCACAATCCGTAAACTGAAGTTTATTGATATAAGACAATACCGTTTGTGGACAACGATAACAGAGCTCCAGGTTTATTGAATTAAAAAGATTGGTATTGCTCTGCTTCAATATCCCCATGTGATCCAATGAACCTCCTCGGAAGGTATAAATATTTTGTCGCTGATCGCCTACAAGGAACAAGCTCAAACTTTTGTTTTCCTTCTGAAGCGTGGCAAATATTTTATAATAAGTCTCCCCGAGATCCTGTGCCTCATCAATAACGATTTCTTCAATATTTTCTGCTGTGAATGCTAAGAACTTTTTATCTGTTTGAAGTGACTGCAAGTAAAAATCAAGTATACCGTCATAAGTAAGTAGCTTCTTCTCAGATAAAACTTGATTAAGACTAAGACCATTATATTTTTCCTTGGATAGGATGTTCTTTAAATCTTCCAGGTCTTCATCTTCAATTACACTCAAATTAAAAGATTCATTTGCATATTCCTCATAGAAAAGCCTAAACTGATCCAAACAAAATGCGTGAATAGTACCTGAATAAATTTGCTTGAGTTTATCAACATAAGGAGAGGTTAAAATAAGATCATCTACCCTGCTTTTTAATTCACCCGCAGATAAGTTCGTAAAGGATAAGGCAATGATATTCTTATCCGAGGCTAAAGACTCTAATTTATGAAGAATCCGGTAAGCGACTAGGTGGGTTTTTCCTGTTCCAGGACCCGCATTAACGAAAACGAATGGATCTGTGGTTTGAACAGCAAGTAATTGCATTTGATTCAATCCATCAAAAACAGATTCTGGCTTAACCAAAGTATCGAATATCCGCTTAGAACGATCGGTGAATTCAACTTTTGCAATAAATCGAATTATTGCATAAATAGATTTGATAAGATTAATATATTCCTCTTCTGAATATTCATAATCATTGAAATGGGCGGATGGATTCAGTTTTATGCGAAGCTTTTTCATCAAGCCAATCACCTCTCTTGGGACAGCTTCAAAAATAATAACTTCCTTTTCAAGCTCCAGCAGGGAAGTTCTTGAATTGATATCCTTTCCTGCAATTATTTTATAAAAGCCCTCTAAGGTTTTTCTAATATGTAGGACTTTATCTTCTATCGTTCGGGCATCCGAATAATAGATTTCTTCAAGCTTTAGATAAAGCTCTAGAACCATTTCATCTGTTGGATTGGGCATTTTCGTTTTTTTGTTCAAAAATCTGGCTTAAAATAAATATTTCAGGTATGAAAAAATAATATTTAAACATAAAAAAGGGGATGCAAGCATCCCCTTTTTTATCAATCAAACTTAACTCGAATGAGTCTTCGCTTCGTTCCTTTATCTGCAAAAAGGATGACTGAATTCTCCTTGTTCAGTTGGGTTCTGATTTTAGAAGAGATCTTATAGTTCTCAGAATTCTTACTGAGGACAGTCTTTTTGACTTTCCCATCAGGAGCAATTTGTGTTTGCACTAAGATGCGCTTACTTGTTGCATTCATCTCTTTTGCCTTTTCTCCAGATTCAATGCGCTTATTCTCCTCAATATCATTGTAGACAAAATAGAGGTTGTCATTTGAATAGACACCCCAGAATGAACCATAATGCCAATTATCTTCCTTAAGTTTTTGATTCTTATCAATGTAACGCATCCATTCAAGCTCGCCATCTGCAGATACACTGATTGCTATCATATCCTTGTAGAAGTAATTGTGTTCATCCGGACCATTCTCCTTGATATAAGACTTTGTAGTCTCCTTTCTGTATTGAATTTCCGCAAGGATATAACAACCGCCATTTTCTTTTCCAAGAAAATCAATCGGCCTAAGATCGGCAATTCCCTGTCCTTTTTTACGTAATTTCTTAAGGCCTTTCTCTGTCATCACCTTTGTCAAAAAAGAGCTACTAAAAGGATGATATTCTGTATAATCAAATGTCTTTTTCTCCAGATCAAAGCGTGCCACAAAAACACCACTATAAGCATATTTTTCATCATCAGAAAAAAGACTCACTCCATATCCAAAAGCAAATGTAGGATCATCTGCTCGGGTGTAGCTCGATATAATAAGTTTATTATCTACCTCAATAATCTGAGTCATAGACGGCACAAGGTGTCGATTTAACTCAATGGTGTGAGACTCAAACTTACTATAATCTTCATTATCAATTATTTTTAATTCATATTCTACTGGATCATTTGGGTTATACTTCTTTCGATGATCATTAACATCATAGACAGCATAAAAAGAATACGTACTTTCCATAAACCCTTGCTCCTCTTTGACCATTCTAAGGTTAGTATCAAAAGCCAGCCCATTTTCATTGGTAACCATAGCTAAATTTATAAAACGCCCAGCTTTAGTTTCCTGAACATTTTTGTAGATCACAAACATTTTTTCCTCCTCTAATACACTAAGACGATACCTCGCCTCTTTAGGACCTTTACCAGGCAGCCCATAAATATTCATTGGGGGTTTAAGACGTAGATTGGTGAGCTTTTTTCTTCTTCTAAGCGTAAAGTCATTTTCGTCGAGAATATGAGCAAATAATTCTACTGAACTTGCCCCCTCTTCCGTTTCTGAAGTTATAACTATAATCTTTTCATCCAACATAAAGATAGATTCAAGCTTTCCCTTTCCGTTTATTGGATAAATCTTATTAAGACTTAGGTCCTTATTATACTTGGCAATATATAAATCGAATTCATAACTCATTGAAAGTTTGTTATGTTTAGCATCTCTACTAAAGCCTTTGGAAGCATAGGATTGATTTAACTTATACTTCGGATCCAAGCGAATCGCATAGATGCCATTAGCATTCTCCCCGATGAAATCTGAAAAGAAAGTTTTTTCGATTTTCTTTTTAAAAACAGGACCTTCTTCGAAGCTTGTTTCAGTGAATTGGGCGTTGAGATTAAACGCAAGGACTAAAAGAGCAAATAGGCTTGCCCTAAGTTTAAAGGGGATGCGATCGTTCATTTTGTATTTAGGTTTTTTATTTATTACAAAATAATAAATACTTAAAATACTCTAAATTAAATCTAGTTATTTTTCCCTACCAACAGAAGATATCCACATTGAACACTATTTACCAACATTTTAACAAAAAGAGATAGAGGATTTTTGAGGGAAAGGCTTTTAATTCTATATTAGATTAAAGTAAAATACATAACAACCTACCTACTAGTATTTTATACAAATTCCTCAATAAAGACTATTTTCTTTAGTAACAATAGAGTTACTTTCTAACGCAAACATTATTCGAGTTATAGTCCAAGTACATCCCATATTAAGGCCCTGTATTAACAGGTCTAAAGTGTGTAAGTGTAGCGAATATAGTCAGGCGTTAGCCTCAAACAACCCAGGGGGGAAAGTTAATCACTTTCTCCCTTTTTTATGGGCCTTAAGCAATTCATCAAAAGCACCTGCTATCTCAAGTCCAGCATGCTTTCCATGACCTTCAAAAACAACAGAAGATGTTTTCCGCTGAACCAAGCGAATGAAAAGTGATGCTGTCATACTTTCTGAAATACGGCCTTCCATGGCGCCTTGTATAGGAGAAGCAAGTAAGGCTGTCTTACCGTTTGTAGCTTTTACAGTGAGCTGGTAACGGGGATTGATCAGTTCCAATTCTATTCCTGAATCTGTTTGAATAAGCTTTTTAATCCGACTAAAATTATAGCTTGTAAAACGGATAAAAGCCCCTCGGACATATAGGCCACAAATAAAACCTGTAAATCCAGTCCCAAGCATTGGAATAGTAGCTACAGAACATTTGAAGGAAATAGAATCCTCTTCAAAATGATTGCTCTGCATCCATACATAGGCAGAAGGGAATGAACTACCCCAATCTTTTTCAATATATCCCCTACCCGAATGAAATGGAATATCCTGCTCCTTAAATCGAAGCAGTCCTTTGAGCCTATGATCCATGCTCACTATACCGTGATTACATTCCATAAACTTCAACCAAGAAAAAGGCCCCATTATACCTGGAGCATACCAAGGGTTCGGCCACGAAGCCTTTCCCTCTATCTGTATCTGTCCCTTCAAATCTTCAAGATCTAATTTGATGTGATCATCCGAAAATTCATTAGATCCTATGGATACAAAAAATCGATCAGAAGCAGGCTTGAAAAGGTCCAGCGGGAACTTATGATATTGAGCTGTGCTATTTTTTCCATCTAATACCTGAATAAAAGCGTGGCCTTCGCCCGATTCATCCATAGCTATACCGGGAATCAAAGCAAGAGCATGCGAACCAGCATCATCAATCAATTTGAAGTACCAGCCTTCAAAATAATTTTTGCTTTTTCCCCATCCTTGAAATCGCTCTGGATTGAAATGAGCTTGTATCTTTTTATTTAGCATGTTTCAAGATAAAAAAAAGAAGATACGGTAGCGTATCTTCTTTTTTGTTTTTTATTCTTCCTGGAACACTCGGACATAATCGACTATCATAGTCTGCGGGAAAAGTGTGCTCGGGTTTGGACTACCCGGCCAATTCCCTCCAACTGCAACGTTGAAAATAAAAAAGAAATCTTCCTGGAAAGCAGAAATACTTGCTGTATTCATTACGTGATACTGAATGTCATCTCTGTAGAATCGAATCTGCGAGGCATCCCAAATAATGGAAAACACATGAAATTCTTCCGCAAATTTTTGCCCACTAGGCAATGAATTTGATCCACTGTAGGATGCATGTGAATTATTGTGGCTCCAGTGCATAGTCCCATGCACAGTTCTATCATTCAATCCTTCTCCTCCAACCATCTCCATAACATCAATCTCTCCACATTGTGGCCACCCAACAGAAGAAAAGTCCTCACCTAGCATCCACAAAGCTGGCCAAATACCTTTTCCATAAGGCAAAGCCGCACGTATATCTATTCGACCGTATTTAAAGGACTGCTTTCCTTGTGTTTTTATTCTTGAAGAAGTATAATTATATCCCTCGTAAGCTTGTTTCCTAGCAGTAATTTGCAAATAACCATCCTGCACTAAAGTGTTTTGAGACCTATAGTATTGTTGTTCATTATTACCCCAACCCCAGGTGCCATTTCCTATCTCCTGAGTCCAATCTGAGGAAAGACTATTCCCTTCAAATTCATCGTTCCAAACCAAATTATAACCCGCGTAGCTGGACGGAGTTGAATACCCTGTTGTAGGTGGTCCAGTTATTGGGTCTTCTCCTTCAATTTGAAAAGAATCATACTTTTCTGCAAAATCAAAGAATGAATTCGCAGAACTGTATGCTCGAGTTCTAACCTGATGCGTTCCAGAAAATACAAAAGTATGGGAAGCTGTGCCATCTTCAGATACTACAAAAGTTTCTACATCATTCTCTATGAAGAGAAAGCTAAAACTTGCTGCACCATCTGCAGTCGCAGTAATACTTACGGTCTTTTCATTGATAGTAACCGAAGTTGTTAAGTTAGTTGGAATTTCTACAATTGAGTCTGCAGAATCATCATCCTGACTACAAGATGCAAAGACGAACAGAATAGTCAGTCCAAATAAAAAATTCTTCATTAGTTGTTTTTTTTTCGGTATTAAAACCTGATTGAGAACTCCTTCAAAGAAGAAGGCTGGTCGTATTGGCAAAAGGCTTCCATAATATACTAAGGTATAGACCAAAAAAGAAAGCTAAAACAATCAAATACTGATTATTAACATTTTTTGACAAAGTAGAAGTACTAAAAAGTATAAAAAGAAGAAAATCCTAAAAATCCATTCTAACAAATTAAAAAACAACAGCTTATCGATTAAAAAAACAAAGGAATCGAGAAGAATATAAAAATTGTTCATTTCTTTTTGAACCATAAACAAATAAAATTCATTCTTATATATGACACTAAACAAGTTAGCGTCAATTATCACTAAATGAACACGTTTATGAAAAGCAAAGCAACCGCCATCTGGTCTGGAACCGGAAAAGAAGGTACTGGGCAATTAACTACGGGAAGTAAAGTCCTAAACAATACCCCATACAACTTCAAAAGTCGCTTTGAAAACGGCACAGATACTAACCCCGAAGAATTAATAGCTGCAGCCCATGCAGGATGTTTTAACATGAAGCTGAGTTTTGTACTTGGCAACTTCGGTTTTACTCCAAAACAATTGGAATCACAGTGCTCTGTAGATATGGTTGACGGTATGATCGCAGAATCATACATTGAATTAACAGCCAATGTTCCAGATATAAGTATTGAAAAATTCAAAGAATGTGTTGAAGATGCATTTAGGAATTGTCCTATCTCTGTACTTTTTGCTGAGAATGCAGAGTTGTCTTTGAATTATACCCTAATTGAACAATAAGAATCATCTCAGCCCTTGTTGATTCCCCTGAATCCCCCCAAGGTATATTATCAACAAAAGAGGTGTATTATCGTTATCTAAACAGCAACTATTTACATAAGAAAG
>JBELIG010000180.1:0-6632 GCA_042091035.1 Sphingobacteriales bacterium
CGAACAATAAGATCATCAAAGTAATAGCCCGCAGCTTCAACAAAATTGTCAGATTCAAGAATAAATCGAATACGAATTTCCTGTCCAATATAATCCGACAAATCGATCTGTTCCATAACCCAATCCTCTTGTAACCCCTGATATATTGGCTCTCCTACAGGCTGAACACCTCCTGAGCCCTCTGTTGTATAGATACCACAAAGTCCACTTAAGAAGTTATTATCTGCATCTGCGGCTTGCACTTGCACATAATCGTAGTCCTGCTCAACATCCCACTTTGTAAAGAATTCAAGAAAAACAAAGCTATTATCTTCGTCAATTAGAAAAGGCTCAGATACAATCATACTTGAAGCATTTGATTGGTAATCCGACTGAGGTGAGTCTCCAATTGAAAAGGGAGCACTATAGAATTCTGTGGTGGATAAACCCCAAGTATCTTGCTGATCCCACGAAGCCAGTCCTGTATTTCCGTCAAACAAGATATTATCTCCTGATAGCCCTGACCCCTTATAAAAAATTTCAAAAGGCATAACCTGAACATACTGTCCATTATCTATACTTAGCTCAAAGGATAAAAAACTTCCTTCAGGCACATCTAAACCAAGCGTATAATAAAAAGACCCCTCCGCTATTTCTCCGAAACCTGGATTCACAGTGACCACAGGATCAACAACATTGACATTGGCAGTTAATGCATTCAAGCTCAGTTCAAATGCACCATCAAGCAAGCCGTATTTTTTCAAATCAAATTCGATCTCAGCACCCTCTCCCAACAACTCAAAATCATAGAAAAGCTCTGTGATCCCAAAATTATGGGGCAACTGCGCAAGATTAAGATTTTGCCTTAGCACAGTTTTAGACAAGTCCTCAATGGATGATGCAGGTGGCCAGAATCCAAATGCACCTGGACCTACCTCAGGCGTCATGGAGTATATTGCCTCTTTTTCATCAACCTCACCGTACATCCAATCATCGGCAACTCCATTTGCAGTGTATCCAACTGTCTCAACTGCAGTTCCTGCAAAATAGTTATTCTCCTTGGTCAATGCCTCTGCAAATAAGCTGAAAGTCTCTCCTTCGTCTGTTGGAGTACTTGAAAAGCCCCAGGGCATGATTAGCAAGTTTCCATAACAATGGTAATTCAAGGCAAATTCAAAAGATCGATTCACACAGAAATCCTCCAGCATTTGAATTTCAGGCTCGGAGGCTGGACCAGGACCACGATACACTTGGGATTCTGGTTCGGGCGAAGAACCCTGATCATCGAGTCCCCAGAAATATGCAAAATTTCGATTCAAGTCAACACCGTAAGTTCCATCATCATTCAATCGGCGATTTTTACGCCAAAGCCCTCCTCCATTTGGCTGTATGGTTTGATTATACACATAACCATCAGGATTTACAATTGGAATGAAGTACATCTCCGTTTCATCAACAAGAAATTTCACCTCATCATTCGTCTCATAATTTTCTAATAAATACCACATATAGAACATCATCTGCATAAGTCCCATAGGTTCTCGAGCGTGAGTCAATGCATTGTACATCACCTCTGGCTCATCCTCATCAATATTTGGATTATCCGAAATTCTAACCCAATGCATCGGTCGCCCCTCATGTGTGAGCTGATCATTAACTACAGTTTTAGCAGAAATTAAATCCGGATATAAGGCAAGCATCTCATCCAACTCGGCAAGTGCCTCTTCGTAGGTCAAATAACCACCCATATTACCCAAATCAAACTGCTCGGGAGTAGCTATATTCTCAGCAGAATCAAAACAATCCTCAAGGATCAAAGGAGTATGCAAAGCATGATCATGTGTGCATTGTTCTGCATAAAATGGACTTAAATCATCGACAAGTACAGTATATTCGAAACCTGCAGCATTAATTTTTTCAATATCGCTGCTGTGAAAATCGTGTACCAATTTCTTTTGATCATTGAGGTGAGCATGATCCATAGCAATACCCAGAGCACCGATATCTAGTATATCCTGTCTAGATTCAATTTCGATGGCAATCCGTTTATAGGAAGTAGACTGTGCAAAAGCAGCTACACTAATACAAAAGCATAAGAGGGATGTAAGAAGCTTTATCATTATTAATTTTTGCAAGAATTTACAATTTTAAAATCGGCTATTCGAATGAATACCTTTTTTAAAACGCATTTGGCTAAAAATAGAAAAGGATTGAATGAACCCATTCAACCCTTTTAATACTTACACTATATTTTTCTTATACAAGAAGCTTACGCTCTGCAACGTACTCCTTGTAATCAACCATACTCTTTTCTATTACTTCTTTAGCAACTTGTGCATTTTGAAAATCTTCTACCAAGACTTTCTTGTTCTCCAGTTTTTTGTAATCCTCAAAGAAGTTTTTCAATTCCTTGAAAAAATGACCTGGAAGTTGCGAGATATCATTGATATGATTGACACTCATATCTTCTGAAGCAACCGCAATAATCTTATCATCAAGTTCACCTCCATCTAACATGCGCATAACACCAATAACCTTTGCATCAACAAGACACATAGGAACGATATTTGCCTGAGAAAGAACAAGTATGTCTAATGGATCCTTATCGTCACAGTAGGTCTGCGGTATAAAACCATAATTAGCTGGATAGTACATCGCAGAATATAAAACACGATCCATTTTCAAAAGACCTGTCTCCTTATCGAGCTCATACTTAGCTCTTGTATTCTTTGGAATTTCAATGATTCCATTAACTATATCCGGTGCATTTTTTCCAACGCTAACTTTGTGCCAAGGATTGTTCATATCAACACTCATAGTGAACAAAATTTTAAACAAGGATAAGCTTATTAAGCCAACCTTTATTATGTAAATACTCTACTAATTACAATTAGATTTTAAAGCAATAATCAATTTGTAAAACAAAGTGATTCAAGACTTTTTAAGCTCTAATTATTTTGGGCGGGCAAAGTTAGAATAATTAATTAAATCCCAAAAATAAACCCAATAAATTTAAGGTAAAGGTTGTGCTAATGTACTGTTAAAAAGGAATTAGTAGCAGTATTGGATATTTAATACACATACAAAAACTGCTAAGGCTGTTTAAACACCTCAGAGAGGGCTTTGTACAGTTTTGGGTGTTTGCGCTTTAATAATTCTGGACGCTCAAAGAAGTATTCTGATACCACTGCAAAGAATTCAACCTTACTAGTTTGGGCATAACTATCTATACCTGATCCTCCTTTCCGAAGTTCTTTCATCTTCTCCGCAATCATATCCAACCAGGGAATGATATATTGTTTCTCCATCAGTACACTGGGAACACCATCTACCCAACCGTCCATTTTATCAATCAAATGGACAAATTCATGAATAGCAGTATTCTGTTTATCCGTCTCATTTAAAAAACCTTGCAAGAGCGCTTGTTTAGACAAAATCATCTTTCCTTCCATATATCCGGTTCCTACCATCCCAAGAATCTGCCTATCTTTCTGCTTCTTATCGAATTGAAAATCTTCATTGAAACTTCTCGGATATAACAAGACCTCCTCCAAATTTGTGTAGTTCCACTCGGGATAACGAAAGACAGGAATAACCGCACTCGAAGCGATAAGCAATCGATCGGTATCGTCTACCTCCACTTCTACTCCTGTAATCGTATGATTGAGTAAAAACTCTTGGACCTTAAACTCAAATTGCTTGCGATCTTTTTCATCTAAATGCGCATAAAAGGACACCTTTTTTAACAAAAGTGTTTTCCAATGCTTGGGAAATGGATTACTGGGTTTAAGCCATTTTTTCTTAGGCTTAAAAATAAAATAGAATGCGACAGCTATTCCTAAGGCAAGCAATCCGAGGGCTATTGATTGAGTATCCATTAATATGTATATAAAACAGCAATCGGGACAGAGCGCTGTTGATTATTCGTTCTGCTGATCAAGATATAAACTATCTCCCTATTTAAATAAAAAAGCCCACTTGAAACACAAGTGGGCTTTTTTATCAATAACTGTCTTCATGAACACCTCCTACTGCACGACCAGAAGGATCATTCATATTCTTGAAGGCCTCATCCCACTCCAAAGCCACTGGGCTAGAACAAGCAACGGAAGGCACCGAAGGCACGCAAGCTGCTGCTGTATCCGAAGGAAAATGCTCTTCAAAAATTGATCTATAGTAAAACTCCTCTTTATTCATTGGAGCTTGTATTGGAAATCTAAAATGTGCATTTGACATCTGTTCATCGCTAACCAAAGTATTGACAAGTTCTTTCAATGTATCGATCCAGCTATAGCCTACACCATCAGAGAATTGTTCTTTTTGACGCCAAGCAACAGAGTCTGGCAAATATTTTTCAAAGGCTTTTCGAAGTACCCATTTTTCTATTCGACCATTTCCTATCATCTTATCCGAAGGATTTAAACGCATGGCAACATCCATAAATTCCTTGTCTAAGAATGGTACACGGCCTTCAATACCCCAAGCTGCTAGTGACTTATTTGCTCGAAGGCAATCATATAAATGTAGTTTATCCAATTTCCGAACCGTTTCCTTATGAAACTCTTCTGCACTTGGAGCCTTGTGGAAGTAAAGATAGCCTCCAAAAATCTCATCAGCTCCTTCCCCTGACAAGACCATCTTTATACCCATTGACTTAATTACTCTTGACATCAGATACATCGGAGTGGAAGCACGAATGGTAGTTACATCATAGGTTTCCAAATGATAAATAACATCTTTAATAGCATCTAAGCCCTCTTGAACAGTAAACTTTATCTCATGATGAACAGTACCTATATAATCTGCAGCGTGCTTAGCTGCTGCCAAATCAGGTGATCCCTCTAATCCAATTGCAAAGGAGTGTAACTGAGGCCACCAAGCTTTTGTTTTGTCATCTGCTTCAATCCTAAGATCTGCAAACTTCTTTGCCAATGCAGTAGTAATTGATGAGTCTAATCCACCAGAGAGCAAAACCCCATATGGAACATCAGACATCAGTTGCCTCTTCACTGCAGCTTCCAAGGCATTATGTAAATCATCTATATTTGTCTCATTCTCTTTGACTGAATCATAGTGCATCCAATCCTTGTCGTACCACTTCACCAATGCATTATCCTTACCAAACCAATAATGCCCGGGAGGAAACACTTCGATCTTTGTGCAGTAGGATTCTAGTGCCTTTAGTTCCGAGGCAATATAAATGGTTCCATTTTTATCCCATCCTCTGTACAATGGAATTATCCCCATGTGATCTCTTGCTACCAGAAAAATATCTTTATTTGAATCATAAAGGGCAAAACCAAAAATACCGTTTAGCTCATCTACAAAATCTGGTCCTTTTTCCTCATATAAAGCCAATATGATTTCGCAATCAGATGCAGTCTTAAATGCATAGGGATTCTTAAGCTTACTTCTCAACTCTCGATGATTATAAATTTCCCCATTAGCAGCAAGCACTATCGTACCATCTGCATTAAAAAGCGGCTGCTTGCCAGAGGCAGGGTCTACGATTGCCAATCGTTCATGTGCAAGGATAGCATTATCTCCTGCAAAGATCCCACTCCAATCTGGGCCTCTATGTCTTAAGCATTTAGACATTTCCAGAAGCTGGGGACGTAAACTTTCTGTGGTTTGCTTTAAATCAAAAGCACATACAATTCCACACATAACTATTTAATTTTCAAAATGAGAATACCCCAAATGGGTATGTCCATCAATACATAATCACTTCAATATAATATTGAAGAATTTCTAAAAGCTTAAGTAATTTTGGCTAAGATTTGACTAGAAGAATACTAAATCTCAATTAATGAGATTCAATTATTTTTTTGAGCTAGGGGAGATTAGTCTTTAATAAGAAAGTAATATTAATTTAATTATATAAAAAATCAACTTAGAATTAAAGAAAAATGCAAAAGAAAAAGCGTATTGAAGACAATACGCTTTAGGAAAGAGCTTTTAGTAGCTATTTTCTTATTGTTTTATAAACTTTTTCGAGGAAACTCCATCATCACTGTGCAATCGAATAAAGTAAAGTCCAGGACTTAGATCTGCTACATCTAAGGTATATCCATCTCCATCATCACTTGGCATTTCGCTGTAAAGAAGCTTTCCGCTAAGGTCTAAAAGTTCTACTCTTAATAGATTCAAATCGTCCAAGCCCCTGAGGTTTAATAGTTCAGTGGTAGGATTAGGAAACAGTTCCCAATCAGCCTTTTGACCAACTACAGCAACATCAGAGAACAGTTCACAATCAAAATCTGATCCTTGCTCTACATAACCCTGTGGCTCTAACAATTTATCTTGAAAAGCGGGGTAATCTTCAGGATAACGATAAACCCTGAATACATTATTTCCCATTGGCATATCTCCTTGTGTTAGAATTTGGCCTTGTGCCACTGGGTTTATATATTCCCAAACAATATTTCCATCAATATCAACTTCAAATAAACGACCATTTCCACCCTCACAGATCAATGTATTTCCATTCGTTAAACGTTGAGCCCCTGAAATCCTCTGTGAATAAAAATCTGTCTGATTCTCTGCAACATATGACCAATGATAGGATTGCGGGAGATAGGTATCTCCATCCAATGCATATGACCCGTCTCCATTTAGAGGAGGCTCTATAACATCTACAGAAGAAGCTTCAA
>JBELIG010000011.1:0-33867 GCA_042091035.1 Sphingobacteriales bacterium
GTAAATAATTCAAAAGTTATTGTTGTAATCAATAAAGATCCTGAAGCTCCTTTCTTCAAAGCAGCTGATTATGGGATTGTTGGAGACCTCTTTGATGTGGTCCCAAAACTTAATGAAGCACTTAAAGGTGCAGTTGCATCCTAAAATTATTTGCCTGCATGTTATATTTTTCATAGAAAAAATGTAAATTTGCACCACTGTAACTGATTTTAGTAATCACTAACGGTCCAAAAAAAATAATATGGCAGAATATTTAACGAAAGAGAAGAAACAAGAAATCTTCGCAGAGTATGGAGGTTCAGAAGGTAATTCTGGATCAGTAGAAGCGCAAATTGCATTATTCACTTTTAGAATCAAGAGCCTTGCTCAGCATTTAAATGCTAATCAAAAGGATCACTCTTGTCGTAAAGCGCTCCTAACACTAGTTGGTAAAAGAAGACGCCTTCTTACCTACCTAGAGAAAAAAGATATTCAAAAATATCGTGACTTGATCGCGAAACTTGAAATCAGATCTAAATAATAAAAAAGCACTTCGAAAGAAGTGCTTTTTTGTTTTACACATATATGTGCTATATAATTTTAATTAATTCAATTAATATTGAATTAATTCCTTATTTTAGCGTTGTAATTAACGAGACAGAAAAATAATACGATTGCAGTTGATAAATGAATCCTGCAAAAAATTTTGAATTCAATGGGTAAAAAAATTCCTACTACTGTATCGATGACTCTCGGAGACGGAAGAGAGATCACTATCGAAACAGGTAAATTAGCTACACAGGCAGATGGATCTGTAGTAGTTCGTGTTGGCGACACGATGTTATTCGCTTCAGTTGTATCAGCCCACGATATCCGCGAGGGGCAATCATTCTTTCCACTATCAGTAGACTATCAAGAAAAATTTGCAGCAGCGGGACGTATTCCCGGCAATTTCTTCAAAAGAGAGGCGAGGTTATCTGATTATGAGATTCTTACTTCGAGATTAGTGGATCGTGCTTTACGTCCATTATTTCCTGATGGATACATGAATGATACACAAATCATCATTAATCTTATTTCAGCAGATAAAGAAGAATTACCAGATGCATATGCTGCCCTTGCAGCATCAGCAGCACTTGCTGTTTCTGATATTCCTTTTGCTGGACCATTATCTGAAGTTCGCGTAGCTAAGATCGATGGAGAGTTTATGGTCAACCCTAAGCGTTCTGATATGGAAAAGTCTTCCATGGAAGTAATCGTAGCTGCTACGATGGAGAATGTTATGATGGTTGAAGGAGAAGCTAAAGAGTGTGACGAGGCTGAATTGATCGAAGCGATCAAGATTGGTCACGAAACAATCAAGAAGCAGATCACTATGCAAAATGAGCTTGCTAAGCTCGTTGGTGATAAGGCATTGATCAAGCGTCCTCTTCCAGATGTATCTAAAGATCCTGAGTTAGAATCATTGGTAAAGGAGACTGCAGAAGCTAATATCCTTGAAGTTGCTAAAACACCATCCGCTAAAGATGTGCGTAAGGCAAACTTTAAAGCTGTAAAAGAAAAAATGCTTGAAGATGTTCTTGCCTCAAAGGGTGAGGAATTCTATAATGAGCATGTTTCTACCTTGAAAAAGTACTTCGATTCTTTGAAAAAAGAAACGATCAGAAATATGATGCTAGACGAGAATACTCGTTTAGATGGCCGTAAGACAGATGAAATCCGACCGATATGGACGGAGGTAGGTTATCTGCCTTCTACACATGGTTCTTCTATATTTAATAGAGGAGAAACTCAAGCACTGGCGACACTTACATTGGGTACAAAGCTTGATGAGCAGATGATCGATACAGCGCTAGACCAGCACTACAGCGATTTTATTCTACACTATAATTTCCCTGCACTTTCTGTAGGAGAGATTAAGCCAATGCGTGGACCTGGACGTCGTGAAGTGGGACATGCTAATCTTGCTTCAAGATCTCTAAAGCAGGTATTACCTGGTGATGATTTCCCTTATACTATTCGTATCGTTTCAGATATTCTGGAAAGTAATGGTTCTTCATCTATGGCAACAGTTTGTTCTGGATCAATGGCTCTAATGGATGCTGGTGTTCCAATCAAGAAGGCTGTTTCTGGTATTGCAATGGGTATGATTTCAGATGGTAAACGCAATCTGATTTTAAGTGATATCCTTGGTGATGAAGATGCTCTAGGTGACATGGACTTCAAAGTTACGGGTACTAAAGACGGTATTACAGGTTGTCAAATGGATATTAAGATCGACGGTCTTCCATATGAATTGCTTGAAAAAGCATTGGAACAGGCTAGAGTTGGACGTATTCACATCATTGATTGCATGGAAGAGAGTATTTCTGTACCAGCAGAAGATCTCAAGCCACATGCACCAAGAATGATTAAAATCAAAGTTGATAAGTCCTATATTGGAGCTATCATCGGACCTGGAGGAAAAATCATTCAGGAGATTCAAAAAGAAACGGAGACAGTTATTAATATTGAAGAAGTTGGTAATTTTGGGGAAGTTAGTATTTCTTCATCCAACAAGGACAGTATTGATGCAGCTCTAGAAAGAATAAATGCAATTACATTTACACCGACAGTAGGAGACGTGTTTGATGCAGTAGTGGCAAAAGTTGCTGACTTTGGTGTTTTTGTTGACTTTAAAGGAAAAACTGGTTTATTGCACGTTTCAGAGATTTCACATTCTAGAATAGATCGCGTAAGTGATGTATTCAAAGAAGGAGATCCTGTAAAAGTTAAGCTTATCAAGATGGATGAGCGTGCAGGTAAACTAAGCCTTTCAAGAAAAGCACTTCTTCCAAGACCAGAAGGAATGGAAGAAGAAACTGACCGCAGAGGTGGTGACGATCGCAGAGGCGGTGGTGATCGCAGAGGTGGAGATAGAAGGTCTTACGACCGTCGAGGCGGTGGTAGAGATGACCGCAGAGGTGGTGGAAGAGATGACCGTCGTGGTGGTGGAAGAAATGACGACAGAGCTCCTAGGAGAGATGACGACAGGCCACCTAGAAAAGAAGATTAATCTTTTATTGAAAAGTATATTAAATACTCGCATCCAAAAAATGCGAGTATTTTTTTTTAGTTTATTTTTTGTCAATTAGAATCGATATCGGCGAATAGTTCGTTGTTTTTACCAGACAATTAATTATATTCTGCACAATCAATAAAATAGCAATTTTTGTTTTTGTAATTAAGCTATAATGGTTTTTGTATAAAAAAAACTGTTAATATGAACTTTTTATATAAGCAGGTGGTTTATTCATTGTTGATTATCAGTTAATTCCATTACATATTCAATATACCCAAAACAAAAAAGACATATGCGTCAACTAAAAATTACAAACAAAATTACCTCACGGCAGTCCTTAGCATTGGACAAATATCTTAATGATATTGGTAAAATCAGTATGCTAACAGCTGATGATGAGGCTAATTTGGCCAGACGCATCAGAGAAGGAGATGAAGCAGCTTTGGATCGATTAACAAGAGCGAACTTAAGATTCGTTGTTTCGGTTGCTAAACAATACCAGAACCAAGGTCTTGCACTTTCTGATTTGATTAATGAAGGTAATGTCGGCTTGATGAAAGCGGCCAAAAGATTTGATGAGACGAAAGGATTTAAATTTATATCTTATGCGGTATGGTGGATACGCCAGTCAATTCTTCAGGCTATTGTCGAACATTCCCGAATTGTGCGTTTGCCGCTAAATAAAGTAGGTTCATATAATAAAGTGAATGAAGCTTTTTCTTCTTTTGTGCAGAAGTTTGAAAGAGAACCAACCCATGAAGAGTTGGCAGATCTTTTAAGTATGACGCCAAAAGAAATTGCCAATATGCTTAAAGGAGGCGGAAGACATTTGTCTTTTGATGCGCCAATAAGTGGTGAAGATGGTGATTCTACTATGCTCGATGTCATGAAGTTAGATATGGATCTGAATCCAGATGATAAGTTAATGGCCAATTCCTTAAAAGTGGAAGTAGCTCAAGGACTTTCTACCCTTAAAGAACGCGAAGTAGAGGTGATTACCTGTTATTTCGGCTTAGATGGTAAGAAATCTTTGACGCTCGAAGAGATTGGAGAGCGTTATAATCTAACTCGTGAGCGTGTGCGTCAAATTAAGGAACGTGCTATACGTAAACTAAGAAATTCAGTCAATAGAAATAATCTTAAGTCTTACTTGGGATAATTCTAAAACGGACTAAAAATATTAAAGGCCATTGTTTCTAACAATGGCTTTTTTTTATTACCATAGGTCATGATTCTAAAATATAGTTTGTTTATACTTCCTCTTGTCCTTTTTTCTTGTTCTCAAGCGGGCAATTCAAAGCATGAAGACAAGGAAAAAAATGTGTCTAGCACCTCAGAACTTGTGGCTGTAGATACTTCCCTTCAACAAATATCGCATGTAGAAGAGATATTTACTGAGATATCTGAAAAGAAGATCTTGGACAATTTAATCGCAATAAATAATTTTGATTGGTCTGTATCAGACGGCCAAATAGCTTTTGGACATTTAGAAGAATTATATCGAATACAGAAAATATTGAATTCAAGTCCAATAAATGATAAGATTGATATCGATTTCTTGAATCAAAGTTTTCCTTTCTATCTCTGGTCAACAGAAGACCTTTTCTTTCAAGTATATATTGATTTTGGTTATATTAGATCTCAGACAGGGTTTCATCTTGGAAACAGCTCTTTGGTTCAATACATAGACGCCCAGTGTGCGTATTATCCTTTGGATAGTATAGAATACAGGTATTCCTCCCAATATCTTATCGATGGGTCGAATATATATTCCAATTTAGGTGATTTTGGTTATCTTAAACACTTAGGTGCTCTAGACAGCATATTGAATGAAGATATAGGCTTGAAGCTGGTTCAAAATGAGTGGAAAGCAACTTGTGAAAGACTTTTCTCCATGGACTATCCTTTTTGGAATGATGCAGCAATAGTAATCAATGAGTTGGATAGCTTGAATGAAAGAACTTGGAGTACTTACGATAAGCCTTTTAAGGTGGAACTAAGTGTATATAGAAAAAGAATAACGGACCGTATGAGTTCGGAACCTCAATATTTTAATAATCGATCGGGTGTAATATATGAGTAAGGGAAGTTTACTTGATAGGATAGGAGGCTTGTTAGGCTTTGAAACTGCAGAGAAAAAGAGAAAAAGCGCTTTTACAGCTAAAGCGACTGAACTTGTTCAGGAAGCTAAGGCTTTCAATGTAAAGCTTGTGCCACTAGAGCAGAAGGAATTGGAATTGCTCTCTATGAAGTTCGATGTACTCCAAAAAAGTAGAAATAGAAGGGCTAAGATCCTTAAGTTTTCCAATATTTATCACGAACCGCTATATGTAAGTGTTGAAGAGAAAGTATCTAGGTCATCACAGGATGTAGCATTGAAAATATTTTCAAAACAGTCGGTTTATACCTATTGGTTAAGACCTGATTATGTAAGTATCTGGAACGGTAGCACCTTTTGGGGTAATCTTCATCCGGATGGTCGGTTTGTATATAAAAACAACAAAGTGGTTGGTCAGATCATCGCCAATGGCAACAGTGAGCGATTAGAAATTCATGTTAGTAGCAAATTGCAAATAGCTATTGATCTGTCCGAAACTAAAGTAAAAGCCTCTACAAGAGCATTCTCATATGTGCACTTTACTTCAGATTCTGCCTTTGAGCTTGGCCAGATATTAAGTTTGTTTGTACTCACAAATCCTGACTCAAACTTTAATCTTGAACTATAAAGGCCTATTCGACTAGGCCTCTACCTTCTTTATTTATTTTTCCATCTTTGATCAACTGCTTCAGCATTCGGTCAAGGATACCATTGACAAATTCCTTACTTTTTTCAGTACTGTAGGATTTTGATAGATCTACATATTCATTTAAGGTAACCTTAGATGGTATGGATGGGAATTCCATAAACTCTGAAATAGCTAGTTTTAGACTAATCCTATCAATAACTGCCATACGCTCAAAGTCCCAATTTTCAAGAAATGGCTTGATGATCTCATTATATTCTAATTCCTTTTCAAAGGATAGGGTCAATAGAGTCATGCCGAAATCCTCAACTGTTTCTGCATTAGGTAAAAAGGGCTCATAAAAATCACCTTCAGAAATAGGTAAAGCTTTAAGAGTCTTTTTTATTGAGCCTAAAACGATTGACTTATCATCAATCCAATTGATAAAGTTGTCTTCAATAAGATCATTAAATAATTCGTGACTGACACAGAATTTATATAATGCAAGAAGGATATCCATATGATCTTGCACATCCGAATCTTTTTTATTTAGATAGGCGTCATATTTCTCCGTTACAGAAAAATCTCGATACAACTGATTAATAAAATCAGGATCAGTCATCTGGAGGATGCTGTGTGTTTCACACTCTCTTCTGAAGTCCTCGGAATGAATAAGTAAGGAGCTGATTGGATTTTCAGCTAATTTTGGAATGAAGTTCCTGTCTTTTTCAGTAGGAACTAGTTTTGTTCTTTTTTTAGAATAATCAACTTTTGCATAATCTGCAACTCTGGAAAGGATCCATAAGTTGAAAAGATATAGATCGTAGGATTTATGTACGGAAAAAAGGTAACCTTTTTTTAAATCTTCAAAAGATGCAGCTTTATCTCTATTGTGCGCATAAAGTGCTTGCATTACCTTGATTCTTATATTTCTCCTACTCAGCATATCAAAAAGAATTGTTGAACTTTATCAATAATATTCATCACAAAGCTACTGCTTTACGATTGAGGATGCAAATAAAGGAATAAAAATCGATAGTTTAATGCTTAAAGAAAAAAAGCTGCCCATTTGGGCAGCTTTTTTTTATTTGATGTATGTGTTTTTTACTTCGTCAAAGGATGGCAGTTTGTTATGATGCCATTTGTAGATGATCTTTCCGTCTTTCCAAAGTACAAAGCCCGGATTGGACCTAACAATGGTTTTTAAAAGAATATCATCAGCCATATAGAATGGTATATCTATATCTACCTCTTTTTTGAATGCTTCGAGCATACCAGCTTCAGTAAGGCCAACTACCTCATAACAAGGTATACCCGCTTCTTGAGCAGCTTTAATGAAGGGTGTAGCAACTTCTTTATAGGTGTTCAAGTAGGTCTGTGGCCAAGTATAGGTTGTGTTGACCACTTCTTTATCCACTATCTTAACAATAGATTCTTGTACATACATTGAATCTGCATTGACTTGGATAGTATCCAGTTGAGTAATGGTGTCTTTGACCATAACTTGGATTGATTCAGAATCGTATTTTAGCTTATGCGCTAGAATCATAATCGAATAGCCTTCTTCGAATAGAATATTATCAGTAGCGTCATTTCCATCGACAGTCTGTACTTCAAAGTCTGATATCTTTGTAGATTCAATAGCTGGTTTACTCGTGATTTGTTCAGCAGACCAACCCGCATCTTTTGAATACTTTTGATAATCCTTGAGATACTGATCCATGCTCATCTCCGCAGTTTCAAGCGTATTACCTGATTCATCTTTTTTAGTGAGGATGTAGCCGGTTACTTGAACACTCGCTTGTGCCTCCATTTCTATATCCTTGGTTGTGCGCACATCCTTTCCTATTGCGAAAGGTCTGAAATCGATTCCTGGGATATCCCAAACGTAATTACTGAAACAATAGATAAGAAGAATTGGGATAGACCCATAACTGACTACTGTTCTCAATTTCTTACTACCTATCTGGTGCATCTGATTTCTTGCAAAGATGAACAGCACAGCAGGAATAAGTAGAAATACATCCTTTAGGAAAGATGTAAAAGGTTTTAGTTTAATGAAATCACCGAAGCAACCACAGTCGGTTACCCGCATATTTGTTTCTTTGAAAGCACCCCAATTACCAAATTCAAAGAAATTAACGCCCGAAGGTACATAAGCTGTCAAGTAGGTGAAGCCCGTTAGTATGGTAAAGAATACAACCAAGAGTGCAAAGGCAATCGAAGTTGTTTTTAGTCGGGTACCAAGTATAAGCATAATGGCAAGGACTAACTCAAAGACAATCATAATTACAGAAAAACCAATGGATACTTCTGCTAGTTTAGGAAAAATTCCAGCCATGAAATCTAGCCAAGTATCAGAGAATGTAGCTTCAAATTCTGCAAAATATTGCTCCATTTTGTAAGCGGTGCCTAATGGGTCAATAGCTTTTACTGCTCCAGAAACTAAGAAAAGAACGCCTACATAATTCTGAAGAAAACTGATCGGTAGATTTTTTATCCTATCCTTTGCTAAAAATAGCATAGCTGCGGTTATGCCTACTGCAAAAACGCCTACCCAGAATAATAATTCTCCTAATGTAAAACTCATGATTTATTTATTTATCTGATTGTTCATCAATTTTTATCAAAGCGAATAGAGCATAGTTTACAATATCACTGTAGTTGGCATCAAGCCCTTCAGATACTATTGTTGCTCCTTCATTATCTTCTATTTGTTTTATTCTAAATAACTTTTGGAGGATGAGATCTGTCAATGAAGATCGCCTCATATCCCTCCATACTTCCCCGTAGTCATGGTTCTTTGCTTCCATAAGACCCTTGCAAAGTGCTGCTTTTGTATCAAAGTGCTTGACAGCCTGATCCGCATCAAGTTCAATGGGCGCATCTTTAGGTAGTTCAAGTTGAATAAGCGCCATTAGACTGTAGTTTACCAATCCTATGTATTCTCCATCTATTGGATCATTTACTTTTTGCGCACCCTGATCTTCTATTGTGCGAATTCTATTGGCCTTTATCAGTAGCTGATCAGTCAGAGAGGAAGGTCTTAGTATACGCCAAGCAGTGCCATAATCCTGCGTTTTCTTTTCGAAAAGGGATCGACACTTATTTAACTGCTCATTATACTGCTCTATGGTTTTTTCCAAAATAAAATATGTTTACGGCTCGATATAATTCAAATATGAAAAAATAAATACGGTTTATTTCATAAGAGCTAATCAATTTTTGTTAATCAGCTGTTAATTAAAATTTATTCCCTCTGCATGATCATCTGGATTCCTCTCATCGCCAACCCCATAATATGTTCCATCCTCAAGAACTTGTATTGCCTTTACCTTTGCTATTGTATTTTTTTCTACAAGTTTGTAGCCCATATCGTTCAATTCCTTTAGACTAATTGAGTCCATCTTGCCTTTTTCATACATGATCATGTCTGGAAGCCATTGATGATGAATACGTCCTGATTGTACAGCATCATTAAGATCCATATTATAAATGGCAGTATTTAAGAATACCTGGAGCACAGAGGTGATAATTGTCGACCCGCCAGGTGTTCCTAAAACCATATAGAGTTCATCTTCTTTTTCTATAATTGTAGGGGTCATAGAGCTTAGCATTCTTTTATTAGGTGCTATAGCATTTGCCTCTGATCCAACTAAGCCATATTGATTAGCAACTCCTGGTTTTGCTGAGAAGTCATCCATTTCATTGTTTAGGAAAAATCCGCCTTTGCCCACAAGGATTTTTGAGCCATAGTTTGAATTTAAGGTTGTTGTAAGCGATGCTGCATGCCCTTCACTATCTACAATAGAGGTATGCGTAGTTTCAAAACTTTCAATCTCTAATCGTATGCCTGAGTGTGCATTTGGATTTGATCTTCCCGCATTACCATAGCTAAATGCACTAAGCCTTTTATCCAGATAGGCTTTATTTAAAAGACTATCTACTGGAACAGGGTGGAAATCTGAATCTCCAAGGTAATTTGCTCTATCCTCATAAGCAATTCGCATGGTTTCAGTAAGCGCATTTATGGCCAATGGAGATTGGAATTGATGCTCTTCCGGTTTTAAATTCTCAAGCATACTCAACATTTGAATTAGAGCGACACCGCCAGAAGAGGAGGGAGGCATAGAGATTATATCATACTCCTTGAAAGAACCTTTTAAAGGAGTTCTCCATATTGGGTTATAATTTTTTAGGTCCTCTAGGCTGATTAAACCATTTGCACGCTGCATTTCCTTTACAATCAATTCAGCGGTCTTACCTTCATAAAACCCCTTTGTGCCTGATTTCATGATTCTTGCCAAACTTCGAGCTAGATTTTCTTGTATTAGGGTATCACCCTCGTTCCATAGTTCGGTCTCTATAAATTGGTTCGATGTGGTATTTTGCTCTAAGAAATCAGGTCGATATTGGTTTAAGCGATCAGCTTCAGTCGCTGAGATTGCGAAGCCATTTGATGCTAATTCATAGGCTGGACGAATTAGGTCTTCAAATTTTTCAAAAGATCCTAGACGATCATAAATTTCAAATAGGCCTGCAACGGTCCCTGGGACACCAA
The DNA here is from genome assembly GCA_042091035.1 of Sphingobacteriales bacterium. Classification (GTDB taxonomy): domain Bacteria; phylum Bacteroidota; class Bacteroidia; order Chitinophagales; family Saprospiraceae; genus AM-2324. The sequence continues at coordinate 10,325 of JBELIG010000011.1, forward strand.
CTGCTAAATGTCCGTAACTGCTTGCTTTAGGAATAACATTGCCTTCTTTGTCCAAGTACATATCTTTTGATGCATTAGCAGGTGCTTTTTCTCTAAAGTCAAGAGAAAGGCTTGCTCCATCATTCAGACGGGCAATAAAAAAGCCTCCTCCGCCAATATTACCAGCTCTTGGATATACAACTGCAAGTGCAAATTGGCTGGCAACCATTGCGTCATAGGCATTTCCTCCTTGCTTTAAGATTTTAAGGCCAACTTTTGTCGCTAATGGATGGGCACTTACAACCATACCATCTATTGCCTTGGCTGTTTTTTGAATTTCGGACTGAAGTGTACCTGTTCCTTCAGATTGAGTTTGTGGTTTCTTGTCAGCACATGCAAGAAGGCAGATGCTTAAAAGAATCGTTAAATAGATTCGCATAAGTTTTGTAATGGCTTTAGTTTTTCTCAATATAATAAAATCCAAAAAAGGCTTGGGTATAATAAAAAAGGAAGGCCCTAAGACCTTCCTTTTTTTTATTGATTTATAGAGGGAATTACTTTGATCCATTTCCCTGGTTTACTCGCAAATATATCATTTCGATACATCGAGGAGCAACTAGTAGCTGGTTCATAATAGTTTCCTTCATAAGTAGCGATAAGCCTAGTATAGAATACCTTCGTACTGTTTCTGTTTAGTCTGAAGAAGGTATAAATCCGGTCGTCCCTTATGTCTCTAAAATCATGTCCACTATTGGAGTATCCTGAAGAAAGATTATCCATACGCTCGTTAATTATTTCCCAACCTGATGGGAATGTTTGGTTTAGCGCTAAGTCTTCGTAATAATCTTCATTTCCAATATTGCTGACAGTGACCTTTGCAAGAAATTCAGTTCCCATTTCTAGGCTTGAAGGATTTATGGAATTTCCTTCCTTTCCGAGGTATTCTACATTTACAGATAGATTAGACGAACGTTCAAGCTCATCTGCTTGTAATGGCTGTTCGAATTTTATCAAGTTAAAATAGAGCACGTTTTTGCCAGTATTTTTCACGGTAATTGTTCCGTTTGCAGCTTGTAAATTATCAACAGAGATGGATGATTTTTCAAAGTTATATAATGTTTCATCCCCTTTGTTTTGGCTTACAATAAACTTAGACTGCTCTCCGGAGCCATTCAAATCCAATAATTGGCCTATAGACTTCAGCGATAAGGCTAGCGTCTGTGTATTGTAGTAATAATTAGAGTTCAGTTTTTTGGCTATATGTCTAGCCAGATCTAAGGTCTTTTTATCTTTTGGATCATTCTTGGTATAAATCTCAAGTAATAAAGCTTGATCTCTAAGTACAGAACCATAATATCTGTAACGATAGTTATTATTGTTGTTCATTTCTCCCCACTTCGCTTGACTTAATAGACTATTGCCTATTTCTTTCTGACCTATTACAATGTATGCTCCTGCAAGCAGTGTTCGGTCATCTCCTTTAAGGATTTGAGATTCTTTTAGTCGATTCATCGCGGAAAGATCTGCTTCTCCTGCTAGAGCAAGCACGTATAGCGCATAGGCTTGACTATAGGCGCTGTTGGAATTATTACTTGACCAAGATTGGCAGGCACCTTTAGTATATCTCAGCCAGCTATTAAAGAGTTCTCTTGGCACTTCAAATCCTTTTGCTTTAGCTTCTACTAAGAAGTGACCCGCATAGGTGTTTGCCCAAGTATTGTAATAATTATCCTGTCCAGGCCAATAGGTGAATCCATTCGATGGGCTTATAAATCGAGTTAATCGATCGATTCCCGCTTTGATATTTGCGTCTATTTCCTTTTCTTTTTGTTCACTAAGCTCAAGTATCTGTGATAGATAAAGCTGAGGGAATACAGATGATGTCGTTTGCTCAAGACATCCATAAGGATATCTGATTAGGTAGTCCAAACGATTGTTCATATTTAGATCCGGGAAATTACTAGCTTCCAGGAGTACTTTATTTGTTCCCTTTACCCCAGAGGCTAAATAATCAAAGGAGTGACTTTCACCTGCATTCAAAGCAATGAAATCAAGACTTTTCTGAATCGGATTTGGATTCCTTATTTCCAATTCTACCTGTTGACTACTTTTATTATTACCTGACTTGGCTTGAACATCAAAATAGGCAATACCTACAGCGTCTAATACCTCAACAGGGAAATAGACGAGGGTGTTATCATTTGCTGCTACATTCACAGTCTGTTTCTGACCTTCAGTAAACTGTACCAATTTGGATTTTTCCGATACAGTAACCTGCACGTTAGCATCCTTATTGGTGTTGTTGAAAACAGTGACAGGTATGCTAAGCTTCTCAGTAGTACCAAGTACTCTAGGTAGCGTGCTAAGTACCATAACTGGTTGATTCACTGTTATCGTTTTTTCAGAAGAGCCATAACTTTCATCATCTACTGCTACTACCATTGCTCGGACCGATCCAAGATAATTTGGCATCGTAAACGTATGCTTTTTGTTTTGACCCTTTTTAGCATAAAATGGTCCAGCAGTCATGACCACTGGTTTGAATCTATTGGCATCTTTTTTATCAGCTTCTGCCTCTTTCAACTCTGCTGCACCACCTACTGCAATGATATTATTCATCTGTCCGGAGAATCTTCCAAGAACGAACTCATATATATCGTAAGAACGTACTCCAAGTGCTTCCTTTTGATAGAAGTAATTCCACGGATTTGGAGTTTTGAAGTTTGTAATATCCAACAAGCCTTCGTCGACGATTGCTATTGTATAAGCCATAGGCTTACCATCTTCTTCTTTAACCTCTACTTCGAATTCTTGTAATGGTTCAATTTGGTCTACTGAACTAATAACTGGGCTAAGTCTAGATTCTGGGTCTTCCACCATGATAGGAGTGATCCCAAACATTCGTAATGGTCGATCATTAGCTTTTGTTTGATTACCTTGAAGCATGTATACAGATGCATATACATTCGGTGCCCATTCCTTTTTGATCTTTAGTGCAATCTCATTACTTCCTGCCTTAGCATCTACCCATGTAGTACTTAGCACATCACCTCCTTTTTCTATGCTCACCAGAAAACGTGCATTATCAGCTCCTTGGACTTCTATAGTTGCAGTTTCTTCAGGTTCATAGACTGGCTTATCAAGTTTCATGGTAAGCAAGTTGATATCCTCTGAATCCTGTATGTCATTATAATCTGGTGAACCTGCATAAACAAAATCTGTAGTACAGTGATCACTGTTATCGCAAACTCTGATCATATATCTACCCCATGTTTCTGCTTTTACATCAAAGCTTCCTTTTCCTTTGCTATTTGTTTTTACAGATCCAGAAGATAAAAGGACAGTAGAGGATCTATTTATATAATTTGTAGAGTTATCGTTTCCTCTTGACCACCACCAAGACCAATTTACTTTATAAACTGCGTAGTTTAGGGATCTGTCGCCTGCTGACTTTCCTTCATTGTCAACACAAACTACATCAATTGGTGTATCTCTGTTTTTCAAGATGATATTATACCCATATTCGTTTTTAGGCACTCGAATACCTACATAACGAGCATAGGGACTGTAAGGTCTTCTTAGTGTTGAAGTACTGAAATTTCCTCCATCCTCGAAAGCTGTAATTTTAATTCTAGCTTCCATCTTACCAGGAACAGGATTTTTATTCCAGAATTTTTTGACAATTTTTCCTACTCCATCAGCATCTAGTTTTTGATCAAATAGCACATTCGTATTACCTGGGACATACCTGTTTATGTCATTGAATTTGTAATCATTAAAGGATTTGAAACTTGTTGCAGCCTTGGAGAATTGAAGTTCTACCCGTGTTCTAAGATTTGAACCAGGAGAACCATGTAACCAGTTTACCTGTAGATTTTCAGAATAAGGCTCGTTTACTGCGGATAATTCCTCTGGAAGCGCATATTTAATCTTTAAGCGATTTGGCTTAATAGTTTCTACCTTCAAATATTTCGTAAAATTGGAGGCTCCAACTTGCGCTACTAATCTATAGGTTCCAGTAATATCTTCAGATGCTGTAGACAGATGAACAGGATATATACCTCCTGTGTTGTCCGATGCAACCATTTCATTGACCATTGTTCCCTTAGGGTTATAGAACTTAAAGCTTACTGGATAATCTGCGGGCAATTCATCCTTAGGATCTTGGAGTATAAAATTGACAAATAAACTGTCCCCTGGTCTCCAAACTCCTCTTTCACCATAGAACATCCCTTTAAATCCTTCTTTGGAAACGGTACCTCCCACTTCAAAGGAAGCTGTTGAAAGGCTGGTTCTATTGTCAAGTTTTATAAATCCGTTGCTCTGATCCGAGTATGCCACTGCAACAAATGCATTTTCTGCATTTTTTACAATTGCCATTCCGTTTGCATCAGTGGTAGCTTCCTGAATGATTTGTTGTTGATAGTCAAATACTCGAATAGTTTTTCCGGATAGGGGAGTAGTTGTGTTTAGATCATTCAAAAGGAAAACATAACTATCAGAACTAGTACGTTTAGCAATTATGCCTATGCTGGAGGCTATAATGTTTTTAGATACGAACTGATTGGAATGATAGTATTCTGGATAATCCATGTTCTCCCTATTGTTCCAAGAGTATTTGTTATAGTATCCTCTAGGCCCATAGTACATGTCCATTATGCTTCTTTCAGACGTATTTGAGTTGTATTGGTTATTTGGAAGATCATTGCTTATTCCTTTTTCATAGTCCGTCCATTCTATATATTCATTAGCAGGTAAACCAGATGCTACGTAGCCAGGTCTAAATCCTATGCGGACTTGGTAAATTGCATTTGGCTCTTTTGATATAAAATTGGATAAGTCTAAGGCATAATTTGCCCATTCTCTTTGCAAAGCTGTTTTGTTAAGTTCACTTAATGATACAGCACCTTTGAAGATAACTTTACCTACTCGTTTCAATTCATAATTGCCATCAATATTGTTCGTTTGTAAGAATTGCAGAATATTATTGTCATAAATTTTAAAGACTTCTACATCAACCTTACTAAGATTTATGGCTTCGAAAGATAGAAGCGTCTTATCTATATCCGAGGCAATAATTCCATCATCTGTAATCTTAATTTGAGGGTTTTGTATTTTGTAGTTTAAATCCCAAACCTGAGCGATGGAGAGTGCCTCCTCGTAAGCAGATTTAATGCCTTTGTTGACTTGGACTGAAATTTCATTTTTGATATTGTTCTTAGGGAATACCGTAATGGTATTTCCATCAATGTCAAATTCTAAGGAAGTGTTTGTACCTCGTATATTTATTAATCCTTTAAGGTTTTGCCCTTGCAATACTTCGTCAGAAAAGATGAGCTTGAAATTCTGATTGGAATTTGGATCTTGAATCAGGTTGATCAATTTGAAAGGTCCTTTTTCAGGAATAGTAAGATTTAAGGTTTCATCATCCTGATTGATACCAATTTTAGAGGGGAACAGTTTTATTTTAAGTTCCTGCTCTTTGTTCGTTTGAGTGAAGCCAGATATTTTGAGCTTGTGCATGGTGGCCGTTGCATTGGAGGTCCATTCCATCTGATCTTCCTCTACATCCAGACGTAGCATTTGCTTTAGGGCATCAGTATCTATTGCATCAGAGGTCTGTATGTTCAGATTTACATGAACTTTCTTTTGATTGCCATCTCTATAAAAGGTTAATCCATCTTCAAAAAGCGTGTAATTCAATGCTTTGGTACTGAAACTAAAGTTCAGGGAATTATCCGCTTCCTCAATATTGGGAATAAACTCTTTTAGGTCTAAACTTACTGCGTAATTTTCGTTTGATTTCAATTTGTTGTCTGGAACAAATACAAGTGTTTTTGAATCTTCCCAATGCATTTTACCAGAAATGCTTGGCTTGAATTTAAAAGCTGACTTTAGTTCTTTGAAAAGTTGATCATCTCCTACGATCGAATTCGCAAAATATACTCGAATGTCTGATTTGGAGGAGATTATGCCTTTGGTGTAAGCGTAAACGTACTTTTTTAGGGCGGTGTCTATAACGTTTGTGTCAATCTGGTTTTTTGAGCAGGAAAATGTAAGCAGTAGGCAAAACCCTACAATAATTCCTTTAAAATGATTTTTTGTTAGTTGCATGATGATTTGGAATGAAAAAAAACCTAAAAATGATAACTAATTCGATTTCGAAGAATATACAAAATATATAACCATTATTGGTTCTTATTAGTGCATAGAAGTATTAAATAAAATGAGAATTCCACTATTTCCACTTCGCTTAGTTGTTTTTCCAGATGAAAAGCTGAATCTACATATTTTTGATCCAAAATATCTGTCCATGGTAGAGGACTGTATTCGGTCTGGAAACACCTTTGGAATCCCTGCGTTTATTGATGAATCGATGATGCGGGTAGGGACAGAAATGAAGGTTTTAGAAGTTGTTAATGAGTATGATAGTGGCGAAAGGGATATAAAGACAATAGCTGTTGGCTTGTTTGAAATTGACTCAATACAGGATAAAGCTACTAAGTTCAATTGCGATGTGGGGCAGATTAATCCTTATTTTCTAATAAATGATCAGGACGATTTTGAAGTTCATAAATTGGTAGAAAAGGTTAACATTCTTTTTCGATCTCTAAAGGTAAAGGAGCTAAATGTTTCGGAGATTTTGAAACCTGTTTCTTTTTCGCTTGGACATGTTTTAGGACTTTCGCTCAAACAAGAATACGATCTTATATGTCTTAAGAAGGAATCGGAGCGTATTGGCTATTTAATAGAATACATTGATGGCATCATGCCAGAAGAAAAGGTCCGAGAAATTATAATGCGAAAGATCAATCTGAACGGACATTTTAAGAATGTAATTCCTCCGAGGTTAGAGTAAACACAAGCACCCCAGGTGTTATTTGGACCCCAGTATTCAAGATTTAGGCAGTTGATGTAGTTCAGTAATCCCCTTGTTTGCTATGCAAAATCTTTACAGATTGAGGCCCGCCCTAGTTACACCAAATCCGACCCGTTATTTAAGTAAGTATAGACCCAATAACTTTAGGTACTTGTGTATTCCTCAAAAGTATTTGCTTTTTGGTAAATATGAAAGTTTACAAATACATTTATTTGTCTTTCTTTTCTTTTAGGTTGATCTTAAGTGAAATTATGTGTGAATATAATGCGTTGTCTGTTACTAAATTTGTAAAACTATAGTCTAGTTCAATTGCATTTATGAGGAAGCCTGTCCCTATGCCTGGTTTGAGAATTATACTTTCAGTTCCATCAAAATCGGTACTCCTCTGAAACTGATTTGCCCCAAGACGAATGAATAAAAACTCCTTATATAGTAATTCCAATCCAATTTGTGCATCTACACTAAAGGGATCTCCTGATATTAAGGTGTTTCGCTGGCCATCGCTTGTGATGCTGAAACCGATTTCAGGATATATAGAGAAGGTTTCAAACTCAAATGTTCTTCCGAGTCCAATGTTTATGGAAGGCTTTGTTATTTCATTGGATCGAATACCTGGCAGTTCATTCCCACTGTCTAAAAGAACTATCTTCTCTTGGTCTGTAAAGTTTATGGACCAAGTATTCACGGTTGTTGAGATATCTTTTAATAAAACACCAACTTTCCAATTGTTTCTATGATACTGGGCACCAAGGTCTAAACCAAAGCCCCATGAGTTGGCAAAAGAACCTATTACTCTTCGAACTATTTTTACAGATGAACCGTAATTGAGGTATCCGTTGGTCAATTCCTTTTTAGATCCAAATCCTCCAAAGAAAGCCATGTCAGATGCAGAAAATTCGACGATATTATCATAATTAATGCTTCCATCATCGTTATATAGACTTAAAGTGTTTGGGATTCCATCAATACCAAATCGTACAAAACCAAAGCCAAGACGACTATTCTTATTTTGCATCGGCATTGAAAAGGAAAAAACATCGTGTTTGCCAATTCCAGCAAACCATTCAGCATGCATAATACCTAATTGCAAACCGTTGTTTTCGATGTCAACTAGTCCAGCTGGATTCCAAAATATGGAGAATGCATCTGAAGAGGATGCTACTACTGAAGAGCCCATAGCTTGTGCTCGTGCACCGACTCCAATTGATAAAAATTCGTTACTGTATTTCTGTGCATTAAGCTGTATGTTTAATCCCACAACTACAACTACTAATACCAATCGTTGAATTCTATTCATATCCGTTTAATTCTTTTCAAGATTAACCTATTTTTTGATCATAAGTTATATCAAGAACAAAATTAACGGACTTTTATATTAATCCTGCAAAATATTTAGTGATAAAAGCAATAGCTATTCCAAAAATATTTCCAATTGCCATACCTAAGACGGCAAGACCTATGCCTCCAGACAAAAGAGACGGAGCTTTCAGCGTATTTGTTATTTGACTAATAAATGGAACGCCATAAAGCGCTGCAACAAAGGCAACCATAGTTTTATTTCTATCAATATTGAAAAGTCGACATAAAAGGATGTGACTAAACATAATGCAGAGAATAAGGATTGCTAGAATCGGTAGCAAGTCTTTAGAACGTTTTAATAATTCAGCGAGATCAACATTAAGGCTTATGCAGGTGCAGAATATGAGTAAGAAAAAATCACCTGAGCGCTCAAACTGATAGGATTGTTTGGCCAATTTAGTTTGGCCAATAACTAAGCTAATAATACTGACAAGTAAAAAGATAGCAAGTGTTTTGTTGGATTCATCCAAACCTGGAATAGCTAAAGGGATTAAAGAGAGAAGCAGGACTAAAAATCCAATTATGATTCCTTTAAGATGTGAGATTGGATTAGCTAGAAAGCTTTCTTTCTGAGGTTCTTTTATTGCTTGTAAGGCTTGGTCTCTTTTTTCCTTCTTAAGGAATAAGCCATAAAAATGTGGACCCAAACTGATCAGGAAAAGAATCAGTAGCGTACCTGAAAAGATGTCAGCATATAGGGCTGAGGTAATGAGTTCATTTGATCCTCCTAGGCTTTTTCCTACAGCACTTAGGTTGAGGTTTCCTCCACTGTAAAGCCCAGCAAGCATTCCACTCAAGATGTCGTATTCAGCCAGTTCATTTTGATAATTTATACAGATTATAGCACCAAAGAATCCTGCTAATATAACGCATATGAAATAGGCAATGATTAGGTCTTTACCATAGGTTTTGATACTGCTTAATTTTGTGTTGAGTAGATGCAAACTAATAGCCAATAGAATAGCTACATTCATTATACTCTCCAAGACCTGTTTGTTTGATTCCTGAAAAAGAAAAAGACTAGATATTAATCCTGCTGCATAGCAGAGTATGATAGGATTTAACCAAACGAATAGTTTATTCTTTCTTTCTAATATCATAGAAAGTATAGGTACAGCTATGCATACCAAAATCGAAGCGACAAGTCTAAAGGTTTCAAGCGTTGTATCCATAAACTCCTTATCGCTTTATCTGGATTTTTTCGTTGTCATAACTTAAATGTAAGGTGCAATTTTTAACACCTTGGTTTGCGACCAGATACAATGAAATTGCACGAACCAATTGATGTTCAATTGCACGTTGAAGAGGTCGTGCACCCATTTTTTTATTAAAACCAATGCTTGCTAGATAGTTGATCAGAAGAGCATCATATTCTAATTTTATACCCTTAGATTTAAGTCCTGATCGTTCATTTAAGTTACTTAGTTCAATTGCAGTAATTTCTTTTACCTGCTCTGGATTTAAAGAGTGGAATGTCAATATCTCATCAATACGATTTAGGAATTCTGGTCTAAAGAATGCGCGCATTGCTGATTGGTACTTAACCACTGAAGTATCCGTTTCTTGAAAACCAATGGAGGAAAGAGATTGAGCACCAATATTGGAAGTCATAATGATGATTGTATTCTTAAAATGGATTGGCCGGCCTCGGTTATCTTTCATAAGGCCCTCATCTAGTAGGTTCATCAGGTTGTCAAAGATGGAACTATGCGCTTTTTCAATTTCATCAAATAATAAAACACAAAAAGGTCTGTTCCTAACCTCTTTGATCAAGCGGCCACTATCGGATTGAGATCCTAAAAGTTTTCTCAAATCTCCTGGGATTTGGAATTCACTCATATCAATTCTGATAATAGGTGGATTGTTATCATCCACTCCAAAGAAGAACTCGGCTAGTGTTTTTGCACAAGCAGTTTTTCCAACACCTGTTGGTCCTGCAAACAAAAAGGTGGAAATAGGCTTGTTGGGATTGTTTAACCCTGTTTTAAAGATTCGAATAATATTTATAAGGCGATCAACTACGTGTTCTTGACCAACAATCTTTTTATTGAAAAAGGCTTTGACTTTGTTGTCTTCAAGTTTTATTTCATCTCGAATAAAAAGCTCAGCTATTCCTGTGCGCTTACAGAATAAATCTATAATTAAATCCCTGTTAATCCTCGATATTTTTTGGGTCTGTGCTTTTGATAGGCACTCTGTGAAAAATCTTAATATTTTCCCAGGAAACACTTCATATGGCGAAAATCGTTTGAGTAGCCTTTTAGATAAGAAAAGGGCTTCCGTATCAATCTCGATATTAAATTCAGATCGACTAGTCTCTTGTAGTTTTTCCAAGACTTTATCCAATTGCTCATCTTCCATTTCCTCTATATATATTATCTGGAAATAAGAAAGGAAGGAGGGTAAGAAATCTTGTATGAATAAAAGCTCAGATTTTGTAAGCTCTGCAATAATCTTTAGTTGACCTCTTTTTAAGAATTTTCGTAAGATAGCAGGCGTACTCGTATCCGGCTCTCCTTCAAACATTTCAATGATCTCATCAATCCATAAGGTTCCTGCATTCTGACTAAGCTTATTGATAAGGGTTTCGATGTTTTTTTCTTTCTCACCAATGTATTTAGCTTTTCCTTTGATACCTCTTGCATGCATTCTGTAATATCTAGCATTTTGTTTTTCGCTTACAAGAGCTTCTTTTATTGCCTGATATATTATACTACTTTTACCACTTCCAACTGGTCCACAAAGGATTACATTTTCATTTTGATGCGCAAGAATATTCTTGATCTTTTGAATGAAAGAATCTACCTCCCAGGCATTGTTTTTGAGTTGATTTATTCCTGTATTAAATTGATTTGGGAAAATGATTTGTTCCGCATTTTCCAAGGGTTTTTCTGAGGAAAAGTCCTCTATTTTTGGTTTGTCACTAAGTACGACATCAACAAAAATGTTTTCTACTTTTTTATTTAACAAGAACCTTGCAAGGGTTTGTTCACCGTCGCCTAAGTGCAGCTTGAGGCTTTTAAGTAAGGCCTTTCGTAATTTTTTTGGTGCGTTTAAATGACCAATATAGTTGTGCAGGTACCCAGTGTGCCCTTCTTGTTTATCTTCATTGAGCTTGAAAACCTCTAGTTCTAAGGGGACGCTTGGGCTAACTGAATCAAGGTTTTCATTAATGACTTGCCCATTTAGAAGTTCTGATTCAAAGTTTGACATATAGTCGATCTCCAGCTGGGTATAATTATCTATTGCCATCGTCTTACGGATTTCCTCAATGACTTGGGTTCTTGAATCACCGAGACATATATAGTCGGTAAAAGGAACCTGTGCCAAAAAAAGATTTTCAGTGAAGGTGTACAGATAGGTAAGAATCGGTTTTTTTTGGTTGCTCATGCCTGGAAATGTCCTTTGCCTAGGTTAAAAATTATAAAAGTAAGTTAGGAAACTTTTTCTAAATCATAATGTAAGAAAAAAAATACTCCTTCGCTTTTGTAAAAATAAAAAGTAGTTATATGATTAATTAATGTATTAAATTAAAAAACATAGATTTTTTTTTATTTTTCGACTTGATTTAAGTCTTTTTTTGATTTTTTTCGAACATATTTTTTTGTATTCGTATTTATTGAATATAAAAACAATTGATCATTAACTACTCGTCGGTTTTCAGTGCCCTAATTTATTAACTCAAAATCATGTGATATGAATTTTAGAAACTTCCTCTTATTTCTTGTAGGATGTTCAAGTTTTGCATTTAAAATGCTACCAAAGACAGGACTTGTAAGTAAGTTGGAATTAGCAAATGAAAAACACGAGGTGAATGACCTGTGTAATGATGAAAGCTTTAATGATAATAGCTTAGCTGAGTTCTATACGAAAAAATCGGTTGGGCAATCTGTACAGACAAGTAATGGAGTTGATAGGCCCAGCTTTTTGCCATTTAATCAACTTGGAGATATAAATTTAAATGATGTAGTCGCTACCTGCAAGGATGCTGAAGTATTTCTTGACGGAGATGGTTTAGCTAGTATTGATACAGTTATGGTCAATAATGGATCAAGCTGTTCATGCCCTAATTTAAACTTTTCACTCGATGTATCCGATTTTGATTGTGCGGATCTTGGATTGAATTTAGTAGTGTTAACCGCTGATGATGGACAGGTGCAAGATACCTGTCATGCAATAGTAACCGTTAGCGATAATTTGCCGCCGTTTTTTCAATGTCAGCAAGAGACTTACCTTATTAATTCAGGTGGAATTGCAGAACTGGATCCCAATGATTTTGTTTTTGGGATATTTGAAAATTGTTCTGTTGAGTTTTCCTTATCTCAGGACACTTTTTATTGCTCAAACTTGGGTACAAATTCTGTGATTGTTACAGGAGAAGATCAGTCAGGTTTATCTTCGACATGCTCTACATCCGTATTAATCAAAGATGAAATAGAACCGATAGCAAATTGTTTAGATACTGTTTTTGTTAGCCTTGCTGCCGACGGTTTATTTACATTAAGTCCTAGTGATGTTGATGATGGATCTTCTGATAATTGTAGTATTATTTCCTATTCACTGAGTATCTACGAGCTTGATTGTGCGGATTTGGGTATAAGTAATCAGACAATGTCTATCAGTGATAACTCTATCCCTGTAAATTCGGCTAATTGCAATTTTATACTAAATGTAGCCAATGGTTCTGTACCTGATATGCAATGTTCGGATTTGTCCGTGTCCTTGGATGCTAGTGGATCTATTTCTATTCTTCCAGAGTCGATTGATGCAGGTTCTGAAATTGCTTGTGGTTCTTTTCAGCTCGCTCTTGATATCGATGCGTTTGATTGCCTGAATTTGGGAGCAAATAATGTTACTCTTACAGGTGTTAGTGACATGGGAGGTACAAATTCTTGTACTGCAGTAGTTACGATTGAGGATACAGACGCTCCAACGATTGATTGTTTGTCTAATCTGGATTTAGAGCTTTCCTCTAGTGGAAATGTTCTTCTATCACCGAATGAATTACTAAGTTCTATAGGTGATAATTGTACTACAAGTCCAGCGCTTTCCATTGATCAATCAAGTTTTGATTGTACAGATGAAGGGAACACCATTCAAGTTGAATTAATCGCAGTTGATGATTCTAATAATTCCAATTCTTGTAATACGAATGTAACTATCTTGGATAATACTGGACCTGAATTTAATTGTAATAACACAACGATTACATTAACAAGCGAGCTTCCTGAGGTGATAGAAACTAGTACGCTAATTACAGGAATGAGTGATAATTGTGATTCTAATCCTATCATATCACCTGTTTCATTTGAATTTACTTGTGCAGAGCAAGGAATCAATGAATTGGATGTTTTAGCTACAGATATTAGTGGGAATACGACAGTTTGTTCCCTTCAAGTAACAGTCAATTATAATGATTTCCCAGAAGCAATTTGTGTTTCTGGATTGAGTGTTGAGCTCGATGACAATGGCGAAGAATCAATTTCTGTGCTACAAGTGGATGATGGTTCAACTGTGCTTTGTGAAACACCTTTTTTAGAATTGAATCAAGATATTTTTACTTGTGCAGATTTAGGTACATCTCAGCTTTCCTTATTCGTTAGTAATGCTAATGGAGATATGGATATCTGTACTACAACCATTACTGTTGTTGATGCTACTGCTCCTGAAGTTGTTTGCAAAGATGAGCTGGTAGTTGTAAACTTGGATGAGGCTGGAACTGCATCTGGTTCGTATCAAGAGTTAATAATTTCAACCTTCGATAATTGTGGAGCAGTTGATCTTGTTGAGAATACGTATAATTTTGATTGTACTGATCTTGGATTCAATCTTGTAGAGGTTTTGGTAGAGGATGAGGCTGGAAATATGAATTCCTGTAATGCTTTTGTTGAAGTTGTTGACGAGATTGCACCTAATGCAGAATGTAATACTGCAATTGTCGAATTAGGACAAATAGGCACAGCAACAATAGGTGCTGATCAGCTTACACTGAATTCAACAGATAATTGCTCTGTTAAAGCATCTTTTGTTGAATTTAGTTTTTCTTGCTCAGATATAGGCCAAGATGTGCCAGTAGAGGTAATTGTTAGTGATGCTAATGGAAATAGTTCAAGCTGTACAGCAATGATTACAGTAGTGGATTTGATTTCTCCTGTGGCCTCTTGTCAAACAACAGAAATCTTTGTAAACGCAGATAATGTAGCAGTTTTAGATGCGGAAAGTATTAACAATAGTTCATTTGATAACTGTTCTTCTTTAGCTTATTCGGTCTCGCCGAGTACATTCAATTGTTCTGATCTTGGGAGTAATAATTCAGTCGTCCTAACTGTTTCTGACGAGAGCGGAAATTGGGACGAATGCTCAATAGATATTACCATTTCTGATAATTCAAATCCTATACCAGAGTGTTTCACTTTGTCAGAGGTAGCTTTGGAAGATGATGGGAATCTAGAATTGGAGCTTATTGATATTTTTTCTGGAAACAGTTTTTCATGTGTTGGTTTTAGCTATGAAATTAGTCCAAATATATTTGATTGCACCGATGTTGGTCCTACTCAAACGGTTTCCTTGACTATAACTGGCCAGAATGGGTCAAGTAGTCAAGTGGATTGCGCTGTGCGAATATTGGATGAAACACCTCCAGTCTTTGAATGTCAAGACTTAAATGTCACCTTGACAGAAAATAGTGATTATGTAGTATATCCTGAAATGTTAGATGGTGATTCTTATGACGTTTGTACAGGGGATTTAATTTATTATAACTTCGATTCGTTAACCCTTAATTGTGATAATATAGGTGAGACAGAGATTGAGCTTATTATTGTTGATGCCAATCTAAGTTTCGATACTTGTATGGTGTCAGTTATTATTGATAATCAAACTCAGCCAAACGCAATTTGCAAAGCCATTCACGAAGTTAATTTAGATGAAAACGGAAATGCATCGATTACGATTGATGATATTAATAATGGCTCCAGTGATCTTTGTGGCAATATACTTCCGTCTACTTCAGCTATTCTTAATCAGACTGAATTTAATTGTTCAGATATACTGACGAGTCCTAATGTTGTTGTTTTATCGATCATAGATACATATGGCAATGAAGACGAGTGTGAGTCCCTTATTAATGTTTATGATCAAATAGAACCGACTATTCTCTCTTATCAGGATACTATTTCCCTGATCATTGATGGAGCGGATGCTATACTTTCTAGTGGGAATTTTGAAGTGGAAGGAACGGACAACTGCGGAATTAATGGTGTTTTAATACGCAGATTACCTAATAGTTGTGATAATTCGCAAGACTTCGACTCAGGGGTTACTTTTTGTGGTGATGAAGCGGATGGTATTTATGAATTAGATTTGAGGTTGATTGATCAAAGCTCTAATTTTGCAGAAATTCCTGTATATGTTAATCTTAAGAATACTGTTGGAGTGAAAAGTACCCTATCTCCAATTTCCATGCTTAAGTCTAAACCAAATCCATTTAATAATAGTACTACAATGGAAATCACACTGACTAGGTTTAGTCCAGTGTATATTCAGGTATTTAGTATGGACGGAAGCTTGGTTGTTCAACAAGATTTAAGTCTCAATGCAGGTGTTCATGATATACCTATAGATTTAGAATTTTATCCAGCGGGGCCTTATTTCTGTGAAGTTATCACAGCTGAGGGAAGTCAAACGACTAGACTAATTAAATTGAATTAATAAAAAGGCAGTGCTTAAGCACTGCCTTTTTTAGTCTTAATAAGGTCAAAATAGGCACATTAGCTCTAAAGTATACTTCATTTTTTATTCTCTCCACAAGATTCTTTATATTTCAAGCATACCCCAAATCCAATTCCTTTTGTTTCTATAAATTCTTGATTGAATTTTATAAATCTAGATCAATGAAGTTTAAGCATATATTCTTAGTATTTCTTACTGGTTTTTCTTTTCAATTGTCTGCTCAAAGATGGATTCAAACGCTTGAAGAAGGAGGGTCTTATTTGCAAGTAAAAAAGACTTTCGAGGTAGAATGGCAAAACAAACCCTATCAAAGATCTAGTGGGTATAAACCTTTTAAGCGCTTTGAGCACTTCTTCGAACAAAGATTGTATCCAGATTATAAGTGGCCAAATCCAATGGCTGTTTGGGAAGAATTAGAAGCTGCTAAAAAAGATAAGAGCGCAAACAAATCAGCATCCACTAGCACCTGGACTCCTATTGGACCGACCTCCTGGACAGATGGAGCTGGATGGAATGCTGGCCTAGGTCGTATCAATGTAGTGATGGTTGATCCAAACAATCCAAATACAATTTATGTTGGAGCTCCAGCGGGTGGACTTTGGAAATCAACGAATAGCGGAAATACATGGAATTGTCTTACAGATGATCAGGCAGTTTTAGGGGTCTCAGATATGCAGATTGATCCCAATAATTCAAACATAATCTATTTGGCAACTGGAGATGGAGATGCCTCAAACACATATTCTGTAGGTGTTATAAAATCAACTGATGGTGGAAATACTTGGGCAACAACTGGTCTCAACTTTCAAGTTACCCAAACTAGGAGAATCAGAAGGCTTATTATGCATCCATCAAATTCCAATATACTATTAGCTGCAACAACGAATGGTCTTTATAAGACTACGAATGGAGGTACGTCTTGGACTGTGGTCTCTTCTCAAAGTTTACAGGATCTTGCATTCAAACCGAATAATCCTTCGGTGATTTATGCAGTAAATGATAAATTCTTTAAGAGTACAAATACAGGAAATAGCTTTACTGAAATTAGTTCTGGTCTTCCTCCAGATAATCAGGTGAATAGGTATAAAATTGGTATTTCGGCAGATCAGCCCAATTGGGTTTATTTGGTTTGTGGTAAGCAATCAGATTCCACGTTCAAAGGCATGTATCGATCTACAAATTCTGGGACTAACTTTTCCCTGCAAGCAAATAGCCCGAATATATTTGGGTATTCGCCTACAGGATCAGATAGTTCAGGTCAAAGTTGGTATGATCTAGCTATTGTTGTAGATCCTAATGATGCGTCTACAATGTGGGTAGGAGGGGTAAATAATTGGAAGTCTACCGATGGGGGAGTTACCTATACTATTCAGACGAACTGGACATATCCGAATAGTATCGGCTATACACATGCCGATATTCATTACCTAAATATTTACAATGGAGATTTGTATTGTGGCAGTGATGGGGGAGTGTTTGTTTCTTCCGATGGTGGAGATAATTGGACGGATAAATCCGCAGGTCTGCAAATTTCTCAATTCTATAGATTGAGTACATCACAGACTAATCCAAATTTAATAATAGGGGGTACACAGGACAATGGCACAAACTTGTATACAGGTTCAAATAATTGGAAACACGTTGTAGGGGCTGACGGTATGGAATGTATAATAAACCCCATCAATTCAAGTATAATGTATGCCGCTATTCAGTATGGATCTATACGTAAATCCACAAATGGCGGAAATAATTTTTCTATGATCATAAATCCTGATCAAGTAAATGATACAGGTGGTTGGGTGACTCCTTATGTTCTAGATCCGAATAACTCCAACCATATTTATGTGGGGTACACGGAATTGTATAGATCAACAAATTCAGGAAATTCATTCACTCAAATTAGTAATCTAAATAGTTCGAGTACCCTTAGGATTGTGGAGGTTTGCAAAGCAAATAGCTCTGTGATATATTTAGGAAGAGGACAAAATATTCTACGATCCTCAAATGGTGGAATCTCTTTTTCTAGCGTTACGGGTAATTTGCCAAATAAAACTATTACCTCTATCATAACCGATCCTCTCGATGAGGATAGAGTTTGGGTATCCTTTTCAGGATATACAAACAACCAAAAAGTATATTTTTCAAGTAATGGGGGTAGTTCCTGGTCAAACCTAAGTACTGGTCTGCCTAATTTGCCTGCTAACTGTTTACTATATAGGGACGGTTCTGTAGATGAGATTTATTGTGGTACAGACGTCGGTGTTTATTCTTTAACTGGAAATTCGGGCAGCTGGGCAAGCTTCGGAACAGGCTTGCCAAATGTGGTTGTGGACGAACTTGAAATTACCTACATAGTTGATAAATTAAGAATAGCAACTCATGGTAGAGGCATGTGGGAGGCGGATTTGCCCGATAATTGTGCTACGGATATCGCTGCACCAGTTATTAGTTGTCCTTTGAGCATTCCTTCCTTTTATCCTGTTGGTTCTTCTTCTTGTTCTATCAATGTAACTATACCAGCAGCTAGTGCAACAGATGATTGTACTACGAATCCTGATTTATTATGGAGATTTATAGAAACTGATATTGCGGGGAATCCATTGCCAGGAGCAGTCTATTCAGCATATACATCTTCCTCTTCTTTTAATTTCGATGTTGGATATTATGAAATAGATTGGCAAGCAGAAGATGAAGCAGGTAATTCAAGTAATTGTGACTATCAGATAGAGATAAGAGATGAAGTTGCACCTTCACCAAATTGTATAAATAATACGGTTCAACTTGGAGCAAGTGGCTCAGTTGCAATTATCCAAACTGATGTGAGTAGTGGTCCAAGCGATAATTGCGCCATCGACCAAGTTTTTATAAATCCAGATGTATTAAGCTGTTCAGATCTCGGACCGAACGATGTGAATTTTTTAGTCTTAGATGAAAATGGGAATACAGCAAATTGTAATTCGGTGCTAGTTGTTGTAGATATCCTAAGCCCTTCTGCAGTCTGTATCCCAAGTTTTGTTGTCGGATTAAGTAATGGCAGCGCTCAAATAAATATCGCTCAGATTGATGCAGGGTCTTCCGATAATTGTTCTGTGAGTTCAATGGTTTTGGATCAAACTACTTTTGATTGTGATGACCTTGGTTCGAATATTGTTACGCTAACAGTTTTTGATTCCAGTGGCAATCAAGCACAATGTTTTTCTCAAGTACTTGTTGAAAGTTTTTCTCCTGTTGTTGCAAATTGCCAAGATATAGATGTGACATTAAATGGTTCTGGTGTCGTTGATGTAGATCCTGCTCAGGTAGATAATGGATCTACTTTTGATTGTGGCAATCTAAGTTTTACGCTGGATGTTTCTAGCTTTGAATGCTTGGATGTTGGTCCAAATGATGTGGTTTTGACCGCAGATAATGGTCTTGGTGAATCGGATGATTGTACAGCTGTAATTCAGGTTGAGGATCAAATACCACCAGTATTAATTTGTAATACATCGGTACAAATATCCTTAGATGCTAATGGGACTGCAAGCTTAGATGCTTCAGATTTGGACAATGGATCATTTGACAATTGTGATTTTGATTTTTTTGTGGCTAATACATCTTTCAATTGTAATGATTTAGGAGTAAATCCTGTGGTGCTATCTGGAACTGATGTTGCTGGAAATACTGGAGCCTGTAGTTCAATGGTCTCTGTTGTTGATAATATACTTCCTATTGCAGTTTGTAATGCTTCCGTATCGATTAATCTTGATCCAGATGGTTCGTATATCTTAGATCCATTAGAAATCGATAATGGATCTTCAGATAATTGTTCCAATATTTCATTATTCCTTAGCAATGATTCCTTCAATTGTGATGATATAGGTTCACAAAGTATAACATTAAGTGTATTTGATGGCTCTGGGAACACACAAGATTGTGTGACGGACTTAATAATATTGGATGGTTCAATACCGTCTATGGTTTGTTCTGATATTGCTGTTAGTTTGGATGCTGTGGGTGAAGCGGAAATTACACCGTCGGATGTTGATGGTGGTTCTTCAGTAAGCTGCGGTAATTTAAATCTTAGCTTGAGTCTGTCAACTTTTGACTGTTCGATGGTGGGTATAAATGCCATATTGTTAACTGGTGTCTCGGATTCGGGTAATAGTACCATTTGTAATGCAAATGTTACTATTATTGACGATGAACAACCTCTTGTGACTTGTCTTTCCGGTGTCAGCATAGAACTTGACCAATCAGGTATTGCCAATCTTCAGATAGCGGATATACTAAATGGTGTAAGCGATAATTGTTCTGATCCCATGTCGTTAATTATAAGTCCATCTAATTTTTCATGTACAGATCTAGGATTAAACAGTGTTGAGTTGACCGCTACAGATGTTGCGGGTAATATTGGTGTTTGTTCTGTTGATGTTTTGATTGAGGACTTAACTGCCCCAGTGATTGAATGTATAGATACTGAGCTTACAATTGGATTGACTGGTTCAGTAGAGCTATCTGTGGATGAATTGATTAGCTCAATGAGCGATAATTGTGATTCCAATCCAAGTGTAAGTCCTAACCAATTGGTTTTTGAATGTTCAGATGCAGGAATCAATACTGTTTCCATACTAGTAACTGATGAAAACGGAAATGCCTCTAATTGTAACGTTGACATTTTGGTAGACTATGATGATACGCCAGCTGCAGTTTGTGCCAAACAAGTAACAATTGCATTGGATGAGAATGGAGTAGGGGGAGTGGACTTAGAAGAGGTAGATGCAGGGTCATTTGTCCTTTGTGAGATACCTGAACTTATACTTTCGCAGGAAGAATTCAGCTGTGACAATCTCGGACTTAATACTGTTGAATTAAGTGTTTTTAATAATTCAGGACTTGGAATTTCTTGTACAACGGATGTTTTAGTAGTTGATGAGATAGCGCCACTTATCGAGTGTGCTGACCTTATTGTAGAACTTGATTTTGATGGAACAATAGTATTGAATGCGGAACAGATCTTGATAGAGGCCACTGATAATTGCGAGGGCATTGAACTTGTAGTAGAGAATTATGCTTTTGATTGTTCCGATCTAGGTCTTAATGATCTACTTATTGAACTTGCAGATGCCTCTGGTAATACTGCTAATTGCTCTTCAGTTATAACTATTATTGATGTGCATCCTCCCATAGCAATATGTAACGATATTAACCTTGAACTCGATGCGAATGGTCAGGCGGTATTGGATGTAAATGAAGTTGGTTCAGCTTCATTTGACCTTTGTACTCCTGTTTTTCTGGACTTGTCAAACAATCAATTTGATTGCTCAAACATTGGAGACCCTGAGGTGGTGACCTTGACAGTTACAGATGAGGCTGGTAATATAACGACTTGTCAATCTGAGGTTTTAGTGTTCGATGTTTTAGCGCCTCAGCTGACTTGTCAAAGCACGGATATATTTATAGGTTCTGATAATACAGGTATTCTAGATCCTTCCAATCTACTGGAGAATTATGAGGAAAACTGTTCTACACTTGATCTAGAAGTGAGTCAAACTATTTTTGATTGTGATGATCTTGGTTTACAGTCTGTCACTTTGTTCGCCAGTGATGAAAGTAATAATATAGATTCTTGTACAGTATCCTTAAATGTGCTAGATGATAGTAACCCTACAGCCAGCTGTTATTCAAATGTTGAACTTGCTTTGGATGAAAGTGGAAATCTTGAATTAGTGCTAGGTGATGTTTATTCAGGAGCTGGTATTTCATGTAATGGCTTCAACTATCAAATAGAACCCTCTTTATTCGATTGTACAAACCTTGGGGATACCGTACCTGTCACATTGGTCATTGGGGATGTTCAAGGAGATTTTACAGCATGTAATTCCCAAATTACAGTAGTTGATATAACAGCGCCAATTGCGCTTTGTAATGATTTGGATACAGCCTTGATTGATAATGTGAATCCGATACTTTTACCTGAATTTTTTGGTGAGAATTCTTATGATGCATGTTCATCTGTTGAATACATTAATTTTGATTCGCTATTAATAGATTGTGAGTATTTAGGTCAGACAAGTATAGAGCTATCGGTACAAGATGCTTCTGGCAATATAGGCACTTGTATAGCGAATTTGAATGTAAGTAATAATAGAACTCCCTTAGCAAATTGTCAGGATGCAATTATATATCTCGATGATTCAGGTAATGGAGTGATCTTAATTGAGGATATAAACAATAATTCATCAGATGCATGTGGAGATTCTGATTTGGTGAATCTTGAGCTTGAATTTTACACAGTAGACTGTTCTTTGCTTGGCAGTGGAGTACAGGAGGTAGAATTGCTGGTTACTGATATAGGTTCAGGAATTTCAGCTGCTTGTATGAGTAGTATAACAATTCTTGACCAAATTGTACCTGAGATACTTTCAATAGATGATGTTGTTAGCTTCTCCATTCAAGGTTCTGAACCGGAGCAATTATTTAATACTGCATTTAATGGAATTCTTGAGGATAATTGTTCAGTTGAAGAAATCTTAATTAAGCGTGAATCTGGTGATTGCGAGGATTCTAATACCTTTGATTCCTTTGTGTATTTCTGTCCGGAGGATCTTGAAGGTCTACATCCTTTGACCTTTAGAGTTTATGATGAAAGTTCAAATTATACAGATACCTTAGTTTATGTGGATTTGGATAACCTTATGGTATCGACATCGGAAGCAGAAGAGTCTTCAGAGAAGGTCTATTCTAGTCCTAATCCATTTATGGATGGAACCAGCTTGTTTTTTAACCTAGACAAGGCGGATTTGATTGATATAAATATATATGCACTTGATGGAAGACTTGTCTCAAGTCAGCAGAGATATATGCAGGAAGGAGCAGGGCGTATGGATATCAAAATAGATGGTGCTGCTTCGGGACTTTATTATTGCTCAGTAAGTTCGAGTTCGTGGCGAGTAACTTTAAAGCTTGTAAAAGTCCAATAGTATAGGTGTTAAAAGAAAAAAGCCAGCGCAATCATTGCGCTGGCTTTTTTTTTATTTAACAATAGTCATTTCTTTGATCAGATGTTCTGCACCTGCGAATTTGTCCACTATAAATAAAATATAACGTGCATCCACCATTATGTTTCTACAAATGGATGGATCATAATTAATATCACTCATAGTACCTTCCCAAGCTCTATCAAAATTCAGACCGATTAAGTTTCCGTTTGCATCGATAGCTGGGCTACCTGAGTTACCTCCTGTTGTATGGTTTGATGCAATAAAGTTTACGGGTACTTTACCATTTGTATCTGCATAATCTCCAAAATCCTTTTGATCGTAAAGTTTGATAAGTTGTTTAGGAACATCAAATTCGTAATCTCCAGGTACATATTTTTCCATAACTCCATCTAAATATGTATGAGTGCCATAGTAAACAGCATCTTTAGGGTAGTAGCCATCTACTTTACCGTAGGTAACACGCATCGTACTATTCGCGTCTGGGAAAAAGCGTTTATCAGAGAACACTTCAAGTTGAGCAGCCATGTATTGTCTTTGAAGATCATTGGCGGCATTACTGTACTTGTCGAAATTAGGTTTTACTTCTGCCTCAAAAGGTGCATTTAGTTTTT